>JAFLSS010000004.1 GCA_022510805.1 Akkermansiaceae bacterium | reverse complement strand
AAAGCATACCACCAGCCCCCACCTGCGTCAAGCTTTTTTCAGAAAAAATTTTGAATTTTTTTCAGAAAAAACACAAAACACCTCAATCTTCATCATCCAATATCCTGACAATACGCAATTTACCTAGCGTGGAAGACTTTTTGCCGGGGATGTATGATTGGCTGAGTCGAGCGGCATTAATTTGGGGAAGGCGGCTATAATAGCGGTAAATTTCGCCTGTATCGGCGTTTTGGAGGGCATAGCGAGCCCGGCGGCGGAGGTGCTCGGGCGTGAAATCCTCACATTTGGTGGCGTATTTCTCCTCAGGTATCCCCAGGACAGCGCAGAAGTAGTGCCACGCCGCGCCGTGCCCACGCTCAGAGAAGTGAATCCACGCAAGGGCGTGCGCCAGCTCATGCAGGATCGTGCGCCGGATGGCGTCTGCATCGCGCTGCAAGTAGGCCTCTACGTAGTATCGCGAGAGGGAGAGGACGCGCTTCGTCATTTTGCAGCAGCCGAGGCGGCGTACCGCGCGGTCCCACTCAAAGCGCCAGTCGGCCAGGCCGCACACGCTCATGCACGACAGCGCGTACGCTTCAACAGCGGCGAGGTCTGCCCACTTTTCGGCTTGCGGCAACAGGACAGGTATGACTTGCTCCGGAATCCGCTTTTTCATACCGGGTGATTAAAGCATTTCTCTGCTCCCGGCGCAAGCGAAAACAGCTCCCGCTGCGGCGCACGGGGGTGGAAAAGAGTTGCCTTTTGACAGCGGGGCGTGTATACTGCGCAGCACGCATGCTAACCATCAAAAAGTTGACCAAAGCCCATGCCGGGCGCACCTTGTTTGCCGAAGCGGAAATGGTGGTAAACTGGGGCGAGCGCATCGCCCTAGTTGGCCCCAACGGAGCGGGCAAATCGACCTTGTTCCGCATGATTCTCGGGCAGGATACGCCGGATGAAGGCGAGATTGTGCGCGATGAATATGCATTGGTAGGCTACTTGCCGCAGGAGGCCGGTGATCCATCGGACCGCACGGTGCTGGAGATAGCCATGAGCACAACGCCTGAGATGGGGCAGGCCATCCGCACCATCACCGAATGCGAGGCCAAGGGTGACCAGAGCAGCGATGCTTATGCCCAGGCTATGGATACTTTTATCGCGCACGATGGATACCAGCTGGAGCCTAAGGCGAAGCGCATACTGAAGGGGTTGGCCTTTAAGGATGAGGATTTCCACCGCCCGGCTCGCGAGATGAGCGGCGGCTGGGTCATGCGCGCGCACTTGGCGCAGCTCCTTGTGGCAGAGCCTGATCTGCTCATGCTCGATGAGCCGACCAATCATTTGGATCTCATGAGTCTGCTGTGGTTTCAGCGCTACCTGAAAAACTACCCGGGCGCCATCCTCATGATCTCGCACGACCGCGATTTCATGGATGAGCTTGTGGAGTATGTATACGATATTGAGAGCGAGCAGCTTGTGCGCTACACGGGCAACTACACCACCTTCCTTCAGCTCAAGGAGCAGCGCTATGAACTACTGCTCGCGGCTTGGCGCAACCAGCAGCGCGAGATTGCTCATATTGAGTCCTTTATCGACCGCTTCCGCTCGGTGGCCTCCAAGGCGGCGCAGGTGCAGAGCCGTGTCAAACAGCTCGAGAAAATGCAGCGCATCGAAAAACCCAAGCAGAGCCGCAAAGTTTTCAAATTCATCTTCCCCCAGCCGCCGCGCAGCATGCAGCGCGTCATCGAGCTGGAAAAAGTCGGCCAGAGCTACGGCGAAAAGCGCATCTACAAAAACCTGGATCTGCTGGTAGAGCGGGGAGAGCGCATCGTGCTCGTGGGGCCCAATGGGGCGGGCAAATCCACCCTGCTCAAGATCCTTGCCGGCGTGGTGCCCATAGATGAGGGCAAGCGCACCCTCGGCACGACTACCCGCATCGGCTATTTCTCGCAGATGCGCTCTGAAAACCTGACTCCCAATTACACGGTGCTGGAGGAGATCATGAAAGCGGATCCCGAATTGCGCGAGGAAGAGGCCCGCGGCATCCTCGGTTCGTTCCTCTTCCGCAGGTTGGATGTGGAGAAACGCGTGGAGGTGCTCTCCGGCGGTGAGAAATCCCGCCTCAGCCTGGTGAAGTTCCTTGTGAACCCGCCCAATCTCCTGCTCATGGATGAGCCCACCACCCACCTGGATCTCATGAGCGTAGAAGCCCTCTCTCAGGCTCTCAAGCGCTATGAGGGGACGCTGGTGTTCATCTCGCACGATGTGCACTTCATCCGCTCGCTTGCTGAGAAGACGCTCCATATCAACCAAGGCGTCCTCACCCCCTACGCCGGGGGGTATGACTACTACCTCGAAAAATCCGGACTGCTGGATGCTGACAATGCCATGGATCTGTAAGGCGCCTGCCGCCGGGGGAGGCGCCTGCCGCTTTGCTCGCCGGAGGGGGCAGCCGGTGTGCCCCGCCCGTGGGGTGGTGATGCCCCCTCAGCGGGCGGCGTAATAGCCGGCGGCCGTGGCTAAGAGGCCGAGGAGGAAGGAGAGGCTCAGATACGCCAAGGCGCAGCCGAGGCGCCCGCTTTTGAAGAGGGTGAACGCCTCGAGGTTGAGTGTCGAAAATGTTGTCAGCGCCCCCAGCAAACCGGCGGAGAGGAAGAGGCGCGCCTCCTCAGACAGGCCGCAGCCGAGGCGCTCTTGCGTGAGGGCGCACACGGCTCCCAGGGCCAAGCAGCCCAGCGTGTTCACCGCCAAGGTGCCGGGCAAGGCAGAGCCCAACCAGCGCGACGCGCAGAGAGATGCGCCATAGCGCAGAGCGGCCCCTATGCTGCCGCCCAGCATGACGAAGAGAAACTGCTTCATATGGGCAAGGGGATGGGGTGGGGAAAAACAATATTCCCCCGGTCTACAGAGGGCGTAAACCGGGGGAATGGGAGAAACAGGTACTCAGCCGCGCAGGGTGGTGATGTAATAGCCAGCGATGACGGCGGTGCCGATCACGCCTGCCACATTCGGCCCCATGGCATGCATGAGCAGGAAGTTGGTGCGGTCTGCCTGCTGCCCCACGTTGTGCGACACGCGCGCCGCCATGGGCACAGCCGATACGCCGGCCGACCCGATGAGGGGGTTGATGGGGTTCTTTCTCCAGCCGGGCACCAAGTTCATGAGCTGAGCGCAGATCAGGCCACACACAGTCGCCACGGCAAAGGCAACCACACCCAGGCCGATGATCAGCAGCGTGTCCACCTGCAAGAAGCGGCCGCCCTGCATGGTGAGCCCCACGGAGACGCCCAGCAGGATGGTGGTGATGTTCATGAGCTCATTCTGCGCGCAGTTGACAAGGCGCTCTGTCACCTTGCACTCGCGGAGGAAATTGCCGAACATGAGCATGCCGAGCAGGGGAGCTGCATCCGGGCAGATGAGGATGGTGATGATGGTGACAACGAAGCAGAAGAAGAGTTTTTCACCCTTGGAGACCTGCCGCAAACTCTTCATTTTGATCTTGCGCTGCGCCTCGGTCGTGAAGAGCTTCATGAATGGTGGCTGAATGAGCGGCACAAGCGCCATGTAGGTGTAGGCCGCCACGGCGATGGCACCCAGCAGGTGGGGCGCCAGATTGCTCGCCAGGAAGATGGAGGTGGGGCCATCTGCACCGCCGATGATGCCGATAGCCGAAGCCTCACCTCTGGTAAAGCCCAGAGCCATGGCCGCAATGAACGTGAAAGCCACCCCACCCTGCGCCGCAGCGCCGAGAAGCAAAGCCTTGGGAGAGGCGAGCAGCGGGCCGAAATCCGTGAGAGCGCCCACGCCCATGAAGATCAGGGCGGGGAAGATCTCGCACTTGATCCCCTGGCCGAGGAAGTCGAACAAGCCGCCCTCCAGGCGAGAGACTAAGACCTTCTGGGCTTTCTGACCCGTGATGGTGAGCTGGCCTTTCTTCCCCTCCACAGGAGTGGCCACAGCCGGCTGATCCATCTTGGCGAGGTACTCGCGCTTCTGCTCGTCAGAGAGGCCCTCAGCCACTTGCATGTTGGGGGCAGATTCCGCATAAGGCACCACCTCGGCTGAGATGAAGCCTACATCGTTGATACGCTCAGTGTGCGGCTGTCCGTTTTTGACGGAGAGCACCTCGCGCTGCGCTTGGGTGATGACCATGCCGTTGTCAGGGATATTGGCAATGAGGGCGCCAAACGCGATGGGCACGAGCAGCAAGGGCTCAAATTGCTTCACCACGCCGAAAAACAGCATCACTGCCACCACCCCCCACATGACATACATCTTCCAAGTCATGGCAAAAAGCCCCATGCCTTGGACAAAGTCTGCAAAGGAATTGATGAGTTCTTGCATATAGCGGGTAGAGAGTGGGGAGAGCCCCGGATGAGCCTCCCCACAGGGGGAGATATTACGCAATGTTGGCCAGCACCTGACCCTCGGTCACCGTGTCGCCGGTAGAGACGGCAAAGGATACGAGAGTGCCGGAGGCGGGGGCGGACACGACAGTATTCATTTTCATGGCCTCCAGGGTGAGGATCTGGTCACCCTCCTTGACCACGGTACCGGGCTTCACATCCAGGCTCACCACCTTGCCGGCCAGCGGGCTGGGCACGGGAGCGCCGGCGCCGGCTGCAGGAGCCGCCACGGGGGCGGGGGCTGCCACAGGAGCAGGAGCCGCCACGGGGGCCGCGGCAACGGGAGCGGGAGCCACAGGGGCAGGCGCCACGGGAGCAGCAGCGCTGCCGCCGAGGGTTTCTACGGTTACATCAAAGGTCTGGCCTGCAACAGTAATGCGGAGTTGTTTCATCGTGTTAGGAGTGTTGGGTTGAGTTAAAGAGTTTGTATGGAGATAAAGAAAAGCGGGAAAAAGCACCTCAGCCGCGCAGCGGGAGGTGGGAGTTCATGATCGAAGCGCGGCCTCCCTGTGCATAGCTGGAGTCCACGGGGCGGATATCCAAAATGCGGCTCTCCTGCCCCACTGTCACCTTGACAGCGGCGGCGATGGCCGCCACCAGCTCGGGGGTGATGCTGGATGCCGCTGCGTCATAAATGCCGGCAGCCAGTGCAGCCACTTGCGCCGGGGTCGGCTCAGGCGCTGCGGCCGGAGCAGCTGCCGGCGGCGCCGCGGCAGCCAGCGCGGCTTGAGCAGCGGCGGCCTTTGCCTTGCGGGCGGCCTCCAAGCGCACAGCGACAGCGCCGGAAAACGTGAGAATAAGACTCAGCAGCCCAAGGCAGCAAAACACCACGAGCATGCCTGTCACCTGATAGAAGATATCCTCGGCTTTCAGGTTGCCGATGATATTGGCCAGAATGGGGTGATATAAGTTCATTGTATCAAAGGGGAGTATGAGAGGATTCAGAGGGGCATGTTGCCGTGCTTCTTAGCAGGGCGGGTCTCGCGCTTACTCAGCAGAGTACGCAGCGTGAGGGCCACCTTGGCGCGGGTCTCTTTGGGGTTGATCACCTCGGTGATCTGGTCGACCGCGGCCGCGGCATAGGGGTTGTAGAACGCCTCGGTGTATTCATCGAGCAGCTCTTGCTGGCGCTTGGCGCGCTCGGCGTCATCCTCAATGCCCTTCAGCTCACGGCCATAGAGCACCGGCACAGCGCCCTGAGCCCCCATCACCGCGATCTCGGCACAGGGCCAAGCATACACGGCATCAGCGCCCAAGTCCTTGCAGCACATGGCAATGTAGGCACCACCATATGCCTTGCGCAAGATGACAGTCACCTTGGGCACAGTGGCCGAGGAGTAGGCGAAGATCATCTTGGCGCCGTGGCGGATGATGCCGCCGCGCTCCTGCTGCTTGCCGGGCAAGAAGCCGGGCACATCCACCAAGTTGACCACGGGGATGTTGAACGCATCGCAGCAGCGGATAAAGCGCGCCGCCTTGTCCGAGGCGTCGATGTCGAGACAGCCTGCTTTCACCGCCGGCTGGTTGGCGATGATACCCACCACCACACCGCAGATGCGCGCAAAGCCCACAATCACATTGCCGGCAAAGTTGGCATGCACCTCCATGAACGAGCCCTCATCCACGAGTCGGGCAATCACCTTCTGCATGTCCAGCGGCGTGTTGTTGCTGTCGGGGATGATGTCATTCATCCCCTCATCATCAGCCACATCGAGCGGCGTATCCAGCGCGTGGGGCGGCTCCTGCGCATTGTTGGGCGGCAGGTAGGTGAGCAAGCGCTTAGCGATGCTGATCGCCTCCTCATCGCTCTGAGCCACAAAGTGAGCATTGCCGGACACGGAGGCATGCACCGCCGCGCCGCCGATTTCCTCCATCGTGCATTTCTCATAAGTCACCTGCTCAATAACCTTGGGCCCGGTGATGTACATGCCCGCCGCGCCGCCTTGGCGGATGATGATAAAGTCTGTCAGCGCAGGAGAATAAGCCGCGCCGCCCGCGCAGGGCCCGAGGATGAGTGAGATCTGGGGCACCACACCCGAGGCGGCCACATTGTTGTAGAACACATGAGCAAAGCCCGACAAGGACTCCACGCCCTCCTGCAGGCGCGCACCGCCGGAGTCATTCATCTGAATGATGGGGATGCCGGCCTTCATCGCATATTTTTGCGCATCGCAGATCTTCATGGCGTGCATATAGCCCAGCGAGCCGCCCTGAGCCATGAAATCCGCCGACACAGCAGCCACCGGCTGCCCGGCCACAAGGCCAAAGCCGGACACCACACCCTCTGCGGGGATCACCTTATTCTGCATACCGAAATTGCTGCAGTGGTGGCGCGTGTGCATCCCGATTTCGGTGAAAGAGCCCGAGTCAAACAGGCAATCCATGCGCTCACGCGCTGTCCAATCGCCCTTTTCATGACGTTTGTCAATTTTATCTTGCCCACCGGAGATCATAATCTTGCGGCGGCGTTCCTCGAGATCTTGAAGCAGTTTAGGATCGATAGGCATAAAAATAGAAAACAGGTGCGCAGTACCACGCAGAGGGACTACCCCCACCGCGCTGGGCGATTCTACCACGAGGCGCGTGCCATGGGAAGTCAAAAAATTAAAGTAACGGCTTTTTCACCCTGAGGAAAGGAAAAAAGAATCACTCACCACGCAGCAGGCGGTTGCAGCGTTCTTGGAACTCAGCCGCCTTGGCCTCATCCACCGGAGTCCCCACACCCGCCCGGTAGCACGCCGCCGCCACAGCACAGTGCCGCGCGCTCAGCGTCGGCTGCGCCAGCAGGGTATCGAGCGCCTTTTTGGCCAGCTCAGGGTTGTGCACGCCCTCCAGGGGGAAAAGCGCCTCATCCTGGAGTTGAACAATGAGGCAGGCCACCACATCCCCCATCTGCGCCGCGCGCAGCATCCAAGCCGTCGCGAGCTCGCGCGAGGTGTAGTAATAGCGGCCCTTGTCAGAGTCATGCTGCTGCTTCCACAAGCGGTAAAACGCATCCGCCATCCGCCGGGAATTGCTCGCATCCAGCAGCGCCATCACCAACATCGGCTGCATCTGCTCAGGCTTCACACCATTCGGGTTGTAGTATGCCACCACCTTCGCGCTCAGCCGGGCCAGCTCAGCATCATCGGGCAGACTCTCAGGCGCCAAACTCGAGCAGCGCGACAAGCGGAACTCATGCAAGTCATCCTGCCACACATAAGCCGCCCCTCCGGCAGCGCCCAGCAGCGCCACCACAGCCACAATAATCAACAGCCATTTCCTCATGCGCCCATCTTAGCAAAGCCCCCCTGAACACACAAGCAGAAAAACACGCCCCTCCGCCCCGCCGCCGGCATCCCTCCCAAAAAATCCCCATCATGCACAAGAATAGGCTTGAATGAAAAGGTATTTTGCGGTAAAAAGCAGGGCAAGGGATCTCCACAAACACCCCTCTTTTCCGCATGCAAACAACACTGAAACTCCACGGCCTTGTCGCAGCATCACACACACCTATGAACGCAGATGGGTCATGCAACCCGGACGCTGTAGATGCCCAAGCGGCTTTCCTCGCATCGCAGGGGATACGGCTGGCGTTTATCACCGGCTCGACCGGTGAGTCCGCTCATTTACAGCTCACCGAGCGCAAAGAAAACATGGCCGCCTGGGGCGAGGCCGCCAAGAAACACAACATCGGTTTTGTGGTGCATACGGGCGGCAACAGCGTGTATGATGGCCGTGAGCTGGCCGAATATGCCGTGAAGTGCGGCGCTGTGGCCACAGCCAGCAACTCGCCCTGCTATTTCAAGCCCGGCAGCATCGACGCCCTGGTGGACTGCCTCGCCTTCGAAGCCGCCGGCGCCCCGGAGCTCCCCTATTATTTCTACGACATCCCGGCGCTCACACACGTGGCATTCAACCCGTGCAAGGTCATCGAAGCCTGCGCCAAGAAAATCCCCAATTTCTGCGGCGTCAAGTTCACCAACCCCGACCTCGCCCTCTACATGGAAGCCCTTCACTACGATGGCGGCCGGTATGACATCCCCTGGGGGGTGGATGAGTGGTTCCTGGGCGCCCTTGCCACCGGCGCCAAAGGCGGCGTGGGCTCCTCATTCAACTACGCACCCAAGCTTTACCAAGACCTCATCCGCGCCTTTGAGGCCGGGGACATCGCAGAGGCGCGCCACCTGCAGCAACTCTCTGTCAAGATGATCAACATCATCGCCTCCAAGGGCTACATGGGCTGCTGCAAGGCCATCATGGGCTGGTGGGGGGTCGACCTCGGCCCGGCGCGCCTGCCCATGGGCACCCCGGATGCCGCCACCCTGAAGCAGCTGCGCGAGGAGCTGAGCGCCATCGGCTTCTTCGACTGGGCCATCCATCAATAACCCCCTCCCCACCCTCCTGCGCATATGGACACAAAAGCACTCGGTGAGTTTTACAAGGATAAACTGCTGCGCGAGGTAGAGCCCTTCTGGTTCCCCCGCGCCGTGGATGAAGAGCACGGAGGCCTCTACCACTGCTTCGATGCAGATGGCACCTTGGTCGACACCGACAAATGCGTGTGGGCCCAGGGGCGCATGGCGTGGATGCTGCTCACCTGCTACCTGAGCATCGAGAAGCGCCCGGAGTGGCTGCGCTATGCAGAAAGCGCCCTGCGCTTTGCAGAGGAGAAATGCGTGGACCCGGCAGACGGGCGCCTGTACTTCCATGTGGCGGCAGATGGCACCCCCCTGCGCAAGCGCCGCTATGCCTACAGTGAGTGTTTTGTCGCCATCGCATGGGCCGCGCACTACGGCGCCACCGGCGACCCCAAGAGCGCAGAGCGCGCCCGCCATTGGTTTGACATCTACGCAGACATCTTCTTCACCCCCGGCAAGATGCAGCCCAAAACCACCGGCAACCGCCCGGCTGAAAACCTCGGCTGCCGGATGATCATGATTGTCACCTGCCAAGAGCTGCGCCAATACCTGGGGGATCCGGACGGCTTTTACACCGGGTGGATCGACCGCTGCATCGCAGACCTGCGCCGCCTCTTCATCCACGAGGACATCCGCGCCGTGCTCGAAAACGTCGCGCCCGATGGCTCCATCATCGACCACTTTGACGAGCGCACCCAAAACCCCGGGCACTCCATCGAAGGCGGCTGGTTCCTGCTGGCAGAGGCGCGCTACCGCGGCGGCGATGCCGAGCTGGTGGACACCGCGTGCAAGATGATCGACTGGGCGCTAGAGCGCGGCTGGGATCCCGAGCACGGCGGCCTGCTGTATTATACAGATGTCTTCGGCGGCCCGGTGCAGGAATACTGGCACAACATGAAGTTCTGGTGGCCGCACGATGAAGCCCTCATCGGCACCGCGCTGGCCTACACCATGACCGGCAATGAAAAATACGCCGAGTGGCACCAGCGCATTCACGACTGGTCATTCACCCACCTGCAAGACCACCGGCATGGTGAGTGGTATGGCTACTGTGAGCGCGACGGCTCGCCGGCCAATGGCCTGAAAGGCTCCATCTGGAAATCATTCTTCCACCACCCGCGCGCCCTCTGGAACTGCGCGCACTGCTTCGGCGCCATCCCGGCCCCCACCCCCGCCCACTAACCACCCCCCCCTTCATCAACCTATGATTATCGGCATCCTCAACTCCGGCGGCGACTGCCCCGGCATCAATGCAGTTATCGAAGGCTTTGTCTCCGCGGCATACAAGCGCGGCTGGCGCGTCATCGGCTTCCACGATGGCTTTGAAGGACTGCTGCCCATCGAGAGCGGCCGGCGCTACGAGCTGCTCACCCCCCAGGGCACCCACAAGATACGCGCCCATGGCGGCACCATCCTCGGCACCACCAGCACCGGCAATTTCGCCGTGCGGGTGAACAAACTCGGCCGCGCCCAAGTGGAGCCCACCACCATGGCCAAAGCCAAAAAAACCATCACCGCCCTCGGCCTGCAAGCGCTCGCCGTCATCGGCGGCAACGGCTCCGCCCGCACCGCCAGCCTCCTCTCCGAGGAAGGCCTGCCCGTCATCTCCATCCCCAAGACCATCAACAACGACCTCTGCCCCGCCTCGGACTACACCTTCGGCTTCCAGAGCGCTGTGTCCGTGGTCACAGAATCCATAGACCGCATCCGCACCACGGCCAATGCGCACCAGCGCATCATGGTCATTGAGGTCATGGGTGACCTCTCCGGCTGGATCGCCCTGCACAGCGGCATCTCCTCCGCGGCAGATGTGGTGCTCATCCCGGAAATCCCCTTTGAGCTCGACCACGTAGTCGAGTGCATCAAAGCCCGCAAACAAGCCGGCCAGCGGGAGATCATCGTCGTGGTGGCCGAGGGCGCCCGCCTCAACGGCCAGCTCATCACCGTGCGCAACAAAGACAACGGCAACGAGCGCCTGGGCGGCATCGGCAACCGCCTCTGCCACGAACTCGAAGAGCGCGTGGGCATCGAGTCGCGCTACTGCGTACTCGGCCACACCCAGCGCGGCGGCAGCCCCTGCGCATTTGACCGCATCCTCGGCCTGCGCTTCGGAGTCGAAGCCGTCAAACTCATCGAGCAAAACCAATTTGGCCGCTCAGTCGTGCTGCAAGGGCTCAATGTCGGCAGCGTCCCCATCAAAGAAGCCATCGCCGCGCCGCGCATCATCCACGCTGACAGCCAGCTCGTGCGCACCGCGCGTGACCTAGGCATCATCTTCGGTGACCGCGCCCCCGGCAGCATCTCCAGCGTTGACCACACCTCATCCACTTCTACTGACGAAACATCCGCATGACACACAGCATCCTGACCCAAATCCGCAATATCCGCCGCGCCGCCCGCCTGGCCGGGCTCAGCCTCCTTTCCCTCGTGAGCATGGTAGCCTGCACCGGTGTAGAACGAGTCGCGCCGCCCACGCAGCGCACCCCGAGCTACCTGGCGCTTGAGGCCTACTCCGGCCGCGTGCTCTACACCGGCAACCCCAATGAGCTGCGCCCCATCGGCATGCTCACCAACGTGGCGACTGCCCTCGTGGTGATCGACTGGATCAACGCGCGCCACATCGACACCGGGCGCATCCTCGTGGTGCCCGCCTCCGCCTGCCGCTGGCCGCAGACCAACCTGCTGCACCTGCGCCCGGGAGATCGCATCTCCCTGCGCGATGCGCTGCACTCCGCCATCATGTGGGATGACAGCGCCTGCGCCGCCACCCTGGCATACGCCTGCGGCTCCACCATCGACCCCTCTGACCCTGAGACCGCCTTCGTGAATCAGATGAATCAGATGGCGCGCACCATCGGCATGCGCTCCACGTGGTTCAAGGGCTCCAGCGGCGCCATCATCACCCAGTCCGACACGCACGACATCGCCAAACTCGGCATGTACGCCATGCTCAAGCCCAGCTTCCGCAGCATCTGCTCCCTGCGCAGCTACGTGGCCTCCGTCAACGGCACGCGCACGGTCACCATCATCAACTCCAACAACATGCTCAGCACCCCGGGCGTAGAGGGTGTGCGCGCCGCTCGCTCCACCACCGCCGGCGCCTGCCTCATCCTCTCTGCCACGCGCCAATCCGTCAAGCTGCGCAACCCGCGCACCGGCAAGCTGGAAACCTACCCGCAGCGCCTTCTCATCGTCGTGCTCGGCGCCCACTCCTCTGAGAGCCGCTACAAGATCGCCAACCTCCTGCTGCGCGACAGCTGGAAAGCCTGGGAAGAATGGCTGGAGTCTGACGACTACTCCAACCCGAACAAATTCATCACCCTCCCGAGATAACCTCCCCTTCCCCATGAACATAGGCATACTCAACGCCGGCGGCGACTGCCCCGGCCTCAATGCAGTCATCGAGGGCGCCGTGGGGGCTGCCTCTGCCCGCGGCTGGACTGTATACGGCTTTTTTGATGGCTTTGAGGGTCTCCTCTCCACCCCGGAGAACGAACGCTGGCGCATCCTCACCCCGGCCAACTGCCACAACATCCGCTCCCTGGGCGGCACCATCCTCGGCACTGTCAACAAGGGTAACTTCACCGTGAAAAGCGGCGTGGGCGGCAAGCTCCAAATTGCAGATGACGTGCTGCGCCGCAGCAAGGAAACTGTAGAGCGCCTCGGCCTCTCCGCCCTCATTGTCGTGGGCGGTGACGGCTCGCAGACCATCGGGCTGGAGCTGCGCCACATCGGCCTGCCCATCGTCGGCGTGCCCAAAACCATCGACAACGACCTGGGCTCCACGGACTACACCTTCGGCTTCTGGACCGCCGTCTCCATCGTCAGCGCCAACCTGGACCGCCTGCGCACCACCGCCTACTCCCACCAGCGCATGATGGTCGTGGAGGTGATGGGGCGCCACGCAGGGTGGATCGCCCTCTATGGCGGCATCGCCGGCGGTGCAGATGTGATCCTCCTGCCGGAAATCGAGTTCAAACTGGAAGAAATTGTCCGCAAGGTCGAGCTCCTCAAAGCCCTGGGCCAGCGAGAAATCATCGTCGTGGTCAGTGAGGGCGCCCGAATCGGCGGCAAGCTGCTCACGCTGGATGAAGAAACCGTGGGTGAGGTGCGCCTGGGCGGCATCGCCTCCTTCCTCTCCACCAAGCTCGAGACCATCACCGGCATTGAAACCCGCTACTGCGTGCTCGGCCACGTGCAGCGCGGCGGCTCCCCCATCGCGTTCGACCGCGTGCTGGGCGTGCGCTGCGGCGCCAAGGCCATCGACCTCATCGAAGAAAACAAATTCGGCGACACCGTGGCTCTGCTGCGCAATGAAATGGTGAGCATGCCCATCGAAGAAGCCGTGCGCCAGCTGCACCTCGTCGACAAAAAGAGCCAGCTCATCGAAGCCGCCAAGGAGATCGGCATCTCCTTTGGCGATGAGTAACCCCGCCCCACCACACCACCCGCTGCGCCTGCCGGCCCTCGGCAGGCAGCGCTGAGCGCGCACCCGCCGCCGCCCCTCTCCCCCCATCCCCCCCTTTTTTACATGAAAGCCCTCCGCCGCAACCTGAGCCTCATGCTCGCAGTGAGATACCTGAACCCACTGCGCACCATGTTTTCCATCATCACCCTCATCTGCCTGGGCGGCGTCGCACTGGGGGTGATGGTACTCATCGTCGTGCTCAGCGTGATGGAAGGCCTGCAGAAGGAGATGGAAACACGCGGCCTCGCCTTCACCCCACACTTCATCATCACCGGGCATGATGGGCTGAACCCCCGCACCCTCACCGAGGACGACACCCACTGGCCGGAGCTGCGTGACAAGATCTCCGCGCTGCCCGGCGTGGTCAGCGTGTACCCCCAGCTGGAAAATGAAGCCTTTGCGCAAGGCAACAACGCCCGCATGACGGTGCATTTCACCACGCTTGAGCCCCACAACCGCCCGCAGCTCGACGCCCTGCTGCCCATGCTCAAAGAGGGCACGTTCGACTTCGGTGACGGGCTGAATCAGGAATGCGTCATCTCCGCCACCACCGCACAAATGCTCGGCCTCAGCCTCGGGGACCAGCTGCACCTCACCCCCGTGGGCAGCATAGATGAGATCGCCGCCGTCTACAGCATGATCCAAGCCCCCCTGCAGACCCACGAGGACCCCGCCTTCCTGGACAGCCTGCGCAACACATTCGCCCAGGCGGAAACCACCCCCACAGGGGAGCGCGTGCCGGCCGCCACCCTGCGCGCCCTCATGCAGCGCATCGAGTCATTTGACACCGCCAAGCTGCGCCTCAGCGAGCGGGACGCCCTCTACGCCTTTTATGACGAAGCGCGTGACCACCTCGGCCTGCCTTTCACCGCTGAGGAAAAACAGCGCTGGCTCACCCGCGCCACCGAGCTCGCAGAGCTGGATCGCGACCGCGAAGACGGCAAAGCCGTGAAAAGCATCACCGAGATGGTCATGCCCATGGATCTTGAGGTGGTGGGCATCTACCAAGCGCCCGAAAACATGCCCGGGCCCCACATCTACCTGCCGCTCCCCATCGCGCAGGACATCGTCGGCTACGGCTCAAACGGCAAAAATGAAATCATGGGCCTCTGCGTCCGCTCCGTTGACCCCAACCAAACCGCCGCACTCGAAGCCCGCATCCGCACCCTCCTGCCCAACCTGAACACCCCCTCAGAGTCCTACCCCTCCGGCCTCTACTGGCAAGTCATCCCCTGGACAAAAAGCTATGAGCAGTGGTATCACCTCATCGCCAATGAGCGCACCATGATGAGCTTTGTCCTCTCCATCATCTCCCTCATCGCAAGCTTCTGCATCATGGCCGTCATGTTCACCATGAGCATGCAGCGCAAGCGCGAGATCGCCGTGCTGCAAGCCCTGGGCGCCACCCCGGCCAAAATCATGGGCATCTTCACCTGGCAGGGCATCATCATCGGCCTGGGCGGCGCCATCCTCGGCGTCGGGCTCGCCCTGCTGGTGCTGCACTACCGCCTCGAAATCCAAGCCGCCATGGCCGCCATGGACATGGACCCCTTCCCCATGGAAGCACACGGCATCACCCTGCCGGCAGCCTTCACCCCCGGCACCTTCGCGCGGCAGGCTCTGCAAGCCTTCCTCATGGTCACCATCGCCTCCGTCATCCCCGCCTTCTTCATCTCCCGTCAAGACCCCTCAAAAGCCCTGCGCTCCAACTAATGCAGATCTACTGGATAGAAAACGGCCGGCGCCGCGGCCCCGCCACCGCACCCGACATCATCAGCCTTGTGCGCCTCGGTGACCTGCCGGCAGACACGCCGGGCTGGCACGCCGGCTGCTCAGGCTGGCTCCCCCTGCGTGAACTCCCCGCCCTGCGGGATTTCCTCACCCCCCAAGAAGCAGAGGAACCCGCAGTAGAAACACCCCCCGGCCTGCCGCCCATCCCCCCGGCCCCCGCCGCCCCCGCAGCCGCCCCCACAGCAGAGCAGCAGCAGCGCCGAGCCACCCTCAACACCCTCCTCAACCCGAGCGCCTCCTCGCGCTTCCTCGCGCGCGCTGTCGACATGGGGATCTACGCCATCACCACCCTCAGCATCCTCCGCTGCCTCGACCTCCCCTACAGCCCATTCTACCTGCCCAGCGCCCCCCTCTTCTGGCTGCCCTACCCCGCCATCGAAGCCCTGCTGTTCACCATCATCGGCACCACCCCGGGCAAACACTGGCTCGGCATCCGGCTGGCCAGCCTGCGCAAGCGGCCGGGCTTGGGCACCATGCTGCTGCGCAGCTACCTTGTCTACGTGATCGGCCTGGGCTGCATGCTCCCCCCGTTCAACCTCATCACCCTCCTGCTCTGCTACCGCCGCCACAGCCGGCGCAACTTCATGCCCTGGGACATCGCCGCGGCCACCCTGCCCATCATGCAGCAGCGCTCCACAGTCACCACACGCCTCATCGTAGCCTTCTTCCTCTACTTCTGCCTCACCCTCAGCGGCAACCTCATCCGCCCCTGGCTCCCGGATATCGAGCGCGACATGCAGCAGCAATCCCCCCGAGCGGCAGAAATCATCCGCCGCTGGACCACCCCCTAGCCCGCTGCCGCACCCCCTTATTGCGTGCCGCGCCGCATTGCGGGCTTGCCTTAGCAGAAAAAAAAGAGTAAAATCCGCAAGGAGCTGTGCCGCTTCACCGCATGAATGGGTCTCCACCTCAACGCATCGGAAGCTATGATTCGCATATACACACAGTCAGCGCAGGGCATCTCACGCATGGTCGGGCTTGATCATGACCACGACATCCCAAAAGAAGCCATCTTTTGGCTGGACCTGCTGACACCTGATGCGGACGAGCTCCGCTACGCTGAGGAAATATGCGAGATCGCCATGCCCACGCAGGATGACATGCGCGAAATTGAGGCCACCTCCCGCCTGTATTACGAGGATGACGCCCGATTCATGACCACCACCGTGCTCTCACGCGTGGAGACCGACACCCCCACCATCTCCGAGATCACCTTCATCCTCAAAGGCAACACCCTCATCACCGTCCGCCACACGGATTCCTACTCCTTCCGCGTGTTCTCGCACTCCCTGCTGCGCAAGAATGACACCAACCGGGATCTCGTCTTCATCGGCCTGATTGAAGCTCTTGTCGACCGCCAGGCAGACGTGCTGGAGCGCTTCGGCACCGAGCTGGACACCCTTTCCAAAAAAGTGTTCGGCAAGCGCCGCACCCGCAACAGCAGCCTGCGTGACAATGACCCGGACACCGAAGACCTGCGTGATGCTCTTGAGGAGCTCGGCCGCGTGGGTGACCTCATCACCCGCCAGCGTGACGCGCTGGTGAACTTGCTGCGCCTCATCACCTACGCCGGCAATGAAAGCTCATGCCTGAACAGCGCGGAGAATTTGTACACCCCGCTCCGCCCCGCCATGCGTGACGTGAACTCCCTGTCAGAATACGCCTCCTTCCTCTCCAACAAGATCAACTTCATGCTCGACGCCGTGCTGGGGCTCATCAACATCGAGCAGAACGACATCGTGAAAGTCTTCACCATCACCTCCGTCGTCTTCCTGCCCCCCACCCTCATCGCCAGCGTCTTCGGCATGAACTACAAATACATCCCCTTCCTCGACACGGTATGGGGGTTCTGGTTCTCCCTGCTGCTCATGCTCATTGCAGCAGTCCTCCCCCTCGTCATCTTCAAAATCAAACGCTACATCTGACACCCCACCATGATCGCCACGCGCAAAGTCGAACAGCCGGAGCAAGAAATCCACAAGGCCAACATCCTCATCGAGGCCCTGCCCTACATGCAGTCCTACCGCGATAAGACCATCCTGATCAAATTCGGCGGCTCCGCCATGGATGACCCCTCCCTCGTCAAATCCCTCATGCGCGACATCGTCGTGCTCGAGGCCATGGGCATGAAAATCGTCGTCGTGCACGGCGGCGGCAAAGCCATCTCCAAAGCCATGGCTGATGCCGGCCTCGAGGCCCGCTTCGTCAACGGCCTGCGCGTCACCACCCCGGAGGCCATCAACATCGTCGAAAAAACCCTCTCCGGCACCATCAACCCCGACCTCGTTGAAATGATCCGCCAGCACGGCGGCTCCGCCGTGGGCATCCCCGGCACCTCCGTCTTCGTGGGCGAAAAACTGCTGGAAAAAGATGCAGAGGGCAACCCGCTCGACCTCGGCATGGTCGGCCAAGTCATCGGCTGCCAACTCTCCCGCGTCGAAGAAGCCCTCTCCCTGCAGCTCATCCCGGTCATCTCCCCGCTCGCGCGCGAGCTGGGCACCCACCAAGCGCTCAATGTGAATGCCGACCTGGCCGCCGCCGCCCTGGCGCGCGAGCTCAAACCCGTCAAGCTCATCTACATCTCCGATGTCCCGGGCCTCCTGCTCGACCCGAACGACAAGTCCGAGATCGTGAAGAGCATCAACCGCAAAGAAGCCTTCGAGCTCATCGACAAAGGCATCATCTCCGGCGGCATGATCCCCAAGGTGAAAAGCGCTGTGGACGCGCTGAATGCCGGCGTGCGCAAGGTGCACTTTATTGACGGCCGCCTGCCGCACACCATCCTGCTCGAAATCTTCACGCCGGAGGGCATCGGCACCGAAATCGTGCGCGAGCAGCGCTAACCTCCCCCCCCTCATCCCCGCCGGCACGCATGCACACCGCACCGCTCAGCATCGGCCTGCTCGCGCCGCACCCCACCGGTGAGTGCGCGCACACGCTGGCGCAGCTCGCGGCAGAGTGCCGCCGCCGCGGCATCAGCCACACCTGCCACCACAGCCGTGAGGAACTCACCGCCGCCGGCGCCATGCCCGGCCTCCTCCTCTGCCTGGGCGGGGATGGCACCATCCTCAGCATCGCCGAGGAAGCCGCGCGCGCCGGCTGTGTGGTAGCCGGCATCAACATGGGCCACCTCGGCTTCCTGAGCTCCTGCGGCCGGGATGAGTGGCAAGCCCTGCTCGAAGCCATCCACACACGCGCCTTCATGGTTGAGGAGCGCTCCATGCTCCAAGTCACCCGCAGCGGCGCCGAGTCCACCCCCCAGCTCGCCCTCAATGAAGTCGCCATCATGCGCGCCCAAACCGGCAAAATGGTGGACGTGGACGTAGAGCTCAACACCGAGCTGCTCAACCGCTACCATGCCGACGGCGTCCTCGTGGCCACCCCCACAGGCTCCACCGCCTACTCCCTCTCCGCCGGCGGCCCCCTCCTCTGGCCCTCCGCCGGTGTCATGTGCCTCACCCCCATCTGCCCCCACAGCCTCACCAACCGCTCCGTCGTGCTGCCGGAAGACGTCGAAATCACCATCCGCCCGCGTGAGCGCCGTGGCCGCGCCGGGGAATCCCTCATCTACTCGCTGGATGGGCGCACCACCCACTCCATCGCCCTGGAGGACACCCTCACCATCCGCAAAGCCGCCCTCTCCCTGCGCCTCCTCTCCCTGCCCGGCAGCAATTACGCCACCCGCCTGCGCGCCAAACTCGGCTGGTGAGCCCCCCCGGCTAGACGCCCCAAATATTGCGCCCAATCATCCAGAGCACCACTACCGCAGCATACCCGCGCAAAAGCAGCGGATACCAGCGCGAGTCACTCCACCGCTCAGAGCCATTCAACTCCGCCCACAGCAGGCGCGCATACTCCTCCGCCAGCAAAAGCAGAGACACCCAAAGCAGCATATTATACTGCCAAGCCGCCGCCCAATCCCCGCGCAAAAACGCCAGCAGCGCCCGCGTCCCCCCACAGCCGGGGCAGCTCAGCCCCGTCACCCGCCGGAACACGCAGCCGGGGGATATCTGCGACACCCAGCGCGCCGCCACCTCCGGGCTCAGCACAGCGCCCAGCAGCACCAGCAGCACCACAATAGTCGCCAGCACCAGCCACAACCGGCGGTAAGTAAAACCTCGCATCGCGCAACCTACAAAAAAAACTGCGCTGCAGGTGCATGCCGCCTCGTGCGGCAACACACTGCAGCGCGTGTCATTCAGGCATCAAAGCCGCGCAGAAAAACTCTTAGCTGGCAGCAATAGCCACCACCTGAATCAGGATAACAAAGACGGTTAAAACAGCGCCAACGATGGCCGAAATGATGCACCACTTCTTCGCTTCAGCAGCGTTCTTTTCCGCCAATTCATAATTGCCGGCGTTGTATGCGCTATCAACAGAAGTCGATTTGATAATAGCATAAACACCGCCCGGCAAGCAGCAAAGCACCGTGACGAGAATCGACCACACTAAGTAATTATCGGGTTTTTGAGGCATAGGTAATAATTTGGTTGGTTATGGATAAGCCTTATATTATCGCAATTATGCGACCTGTCAACAAAAAAAATAAACACCCGCTCGCGCGCGCATGGGAGAGCCCCGCTCGCGCCATCCCCCCGCAAGAGGTGGAGCCGGCCCAACCTTCTGCTCGGCATGCCCATAATGCGTCAGCCCGCGGGCGGCGCGGGGATCCTTCTTGACACCGGGGGGCTGCTTGCGTATAATCAGCGGCGGATTGTGGCCAAAAGCGCCCCATCGGATTTTTCTATGTCAGACGCACATTATCAACCGCTTCCGGGTTTTCGTGATTTTACACCGCGAGAGTTTGCCATGCGTGCCTATCTGTTTGGCGTGTGGCGCACTGTGGCACAACGCTATGGATTTGTCGAATGGGAGGCCCCCACAGTAGAGCCCACAGAGCTCTACCTCAAAAAATCCGGCGGCGAGCTGCCCACCCAACTCTTCCGCTTCAAGGACCAGGGCGAGCGCGATATCTCCCTGCGCCCGGAGCTCACCGCCTCCCTCGGCCGCATGGTCGCCGCCTGCCACCTGGACTACAACAAGCCTCTCAAGTGGTATGAGATCGGCTCCTGCTTCCGCTATGAAAAACCCCAAAAAGGCCGCCTGCGCGAGTTCGTGCAGTTCAATGCGGATATCTTGGGTGAGGGCAGTGAGGGGGCAGATGCCGAGCTGCTGGCGCTGGCCATTGACTGCATGCGTGAGCTGGGCTTCACGGCAGATGACTTTGTGGTGCGCGTGAGCGACCGCGAGGTGTGGCTGCGCTTTGCGGCTGATCACGGCATCCCGGAGGAGCGCACGCCGGATTTCCTCTCCGTGGTTGATAAATATGAGCGTGACCGCCCGGAGGTTTGCAGCGAGAAGCTGGCCGCCTTCGGACTCACGCGTGAGGAACTTGTCTCCTTCATCCAAAACCCGCCCGCCGGCATCTCCCCGCGCTTCGACGCCGTGCTGGCAGACCTGCAAGCGCGGGGTCTGGCGGACTATGTGCAGCTGGATCTCTGCGTGGTGCGCGGCTTGGCGTATTACACCGGGCTCGTGTTTGAGATCTTTGACAAAGCCCACAGCCTGCGCGCCGTGGCCGGCGGCGGCCGCTATGACCGCCTCGTCGAAACCCTCTCCGACGGCTCGGTGAAGATGGCCGCCACCGGTTTTGCCATGGGAGATGCCGTCATCGCGCACCTCATCGACAGCTGCCCCGCCGCCCGCGCCCTGCGCGATGCCGCCCTGCAGCCCAACACGTGTGATGTCTTCCTCGCCCTGGCCGCGCCGGAAATGCGGCCGCAGATGCTGCGCGTAGCGACCTCCCTGCGTGAGGCCGGCCTCCGCGTGGACCTGCCGCTCGCCCCCGCCAAGCTGGCCAAGCAGCTGCGGCATGCAGAGCGACTCGGCGCCACATATGCCGCCGTCATCGGCGCGGAGTTCCCGGCCGTCGAGCTCAAGCACCTCGCCTCCCGCACCTCGCAGCAGCTGCAGGCAGGGGAGCTCGCCGCCGCCCTCACCCGGCAGTCCTGAGAGCCCACCCCCCATTTCAGGGAGGAGGCCCCCCCGCCTCCTCCGCGCAGAAAGCGGCGCCCCCGCCCGTGTGGGAAGGAGCGCCGCTTTTCATGCCCGCCCGCTCAGTGCTCTTGCCTCAGCTCCGTGCTACCATCCGTATGCAGCGCCAGAGCATAAGCCCCGTGGGGGGTAGACGTGTGGCGCTTCTCATAACACTCACTCGGGTTGCCGGCGGCATCCCAGTAAAACTCCCGCGTCAGCGTCGCGCCATCCGCCCCATACTCACACACCCGCTCCGCATAACCGGCCGCCTCACTCAGGCAGGGCAAGCCATCCGCATCGTGAAAACACTCCCACTCCACCAGCCCCTGCGGGTTGAGGCGCACCACCCGCTCCGCCACAGTCGGCTTGCTGCGGCAGGGCGCGCCGCCCTCCTCACAGTAGCGCTCACGCTGCATCGTGCCATCCCGTGAGCTCTCGCGCAGCACACAGGCCGCGCCGCTGGCGGGGTGGTGCGTGTGGCGCCCGGACGCATCAAACCACGTCGTGACACAGCTGCGGCCATCCTCCGTGCGGAAACTCTGCTCACAGGCAATCCCCTGCGCATCATCCGCCGGGCGGTTGTTGATGTAGTTGGTACGCGTCACCGAGTGGTGAGCATCATCATACACATACACCACGCGCCGCTCCCCGCGCGCATTGGTGATGGGGTTCCCCCGGCCATCAAAATACTCTTTGCTCAGCAAGCGCCCGCCCTCATCATAGCGCCGCTCCTCCACAGCATACCCCGGCATGCGCGGCACCACCGCCTGCCCCGCGCGGTCGCGGTACTCCCGGCGCACCAGGCGGCCGGCGGCATCATAGGCAAACACCTGCGCGTGCACCCCGGCCGCATCTGCCTCCGGCGCCCCCGTGGCTGAGTAATTACTCTTGCGCACCAGCCGCCCCGCCCCGTCATACTCCAGCCGCTGCTCGCACACCCGGCTGCCCGGCATAGCGGAGGGGCTGCCCTCTGCGCTGTAGTGCACCAGCCGCTCCAGGCGCCCGCCCTCGCCGTATTCAAAGCGCAAGTGCGGCGTGGCGTGCGCCGCCTCGCGGCTCATCTCATCCAGCCCCGTGGGCAGCGCAGCTCCCGCATGGTTGAACACCCCGCCGAAGTAGCGCACCGCCTGGTACTCCGCATCTCGGGTGCAGGCGTGGTAGATCCCCATCCCCAGCACCCCGATCAGCAGCCCCATCGCCGCCAGCGTCCCCATATATCCCCACCCATACACCAGCAGCGCCCGTATCTTTTCTCGTAGTCTTCCTGTCGTCATATCGCTTCCCCTTGCTGACTCCTTCCTACCCCCCACCCGTTGAATAACTTATTCTCTCTCCCTCCCCGGCACTTTTTCTCTGAAATCCGGTTTTTTTGCTTGCGTGTTGAGGGGATTATGGGATAATCGGGCTAACCGTCACTCGCCAGCCGGCCCTGCCCTGCGTGTGTTGCAGTGCGGCCAGCTGTTTCAATCTTTCTCCGATTTACTGCGATGAAGCTTCACCTCCCCTCATCTCTCCGCAAAGCTCTCTTGGCCTGCCTCGCCGCCCTCGCGCTGCCCTCGCTCTCTTTGGGTTCCGGCGTTTTTGCCTCTGCTGCGTTCTGCTCCTTCCTCCTTTCCCACGCCTCTGAAGCAGCAGATTCCCTCACCTTTGTTGACGATGAGGACGCCGAAGATGATGAGCTTTCCCCCTTCCCCTCTCTCGTCTCCCTCTCTGCCGACTCCCCCGCACCCCTCGCCCTCGATCCTCCGGGGGGTACCAACTGGGATACGATTTCATCGTTTACTGAAAACACGGCGACTGCTACCAAAAATTCTTTTGTATTGATCGACAACGGCGATAACTTCAGAATCCTCGCAGATTCTAGCCTTAAGGGCGAGAACAGCGATGTCGCTGCGGCCACCATTGTCATCACGCAGATGAATCCTGCATTCAAGCAGATTAACTACGTTGATGCCTTTGAGAATGTTTATTTCAAAGACACCGGCCTCATTCGCATCAATGAAGCCAACGTCCTGAACCGCAACATCGGAAATATCTATGTCGAGAATTCTCAGCTTTGGTTCACAGGTACTGCAGATTATGACAGCGGGCTATTTTCTCAGACTACTAACCCAAATGGTCTTTACGGCAATCTGATCATCGGCAAGTCCAATGTGACCAATTCTGCAGCTAATGAGGCAGGGCTGAATAATGCGGCGTTACGTATCGCTCAATATGTCGAATTTTTCGGCTCTCTGACCATTGATGAGGATGGCGCTATTATCGCCTTCCAAGGCAGCCCAACTGCCGGGCGCTCCGGCAGCTTGGGTATTCACGGGGAGATATCCGGCAATGGCGACCTGTGTGTCCGCCGCGGCTACGGAGCGAATGATCACCACCGCTTCGCCCTATTAAGCGGTGGCACTCTTAATGGCAATCTCGCCCTTGATAATGTCATCCTGTTTATTGGTGAGGATCAAACGCTGACAATTAATGGCCTGAATGGCACAGCTAACAGCAACCCCGATCAGGCGAACGCCGGCAAGCCTTTCTCTAAGATTACGACAGGGAGTGATATGTTCGAGGGGATGGACATCGATATGTCGCTAATGCTTGAAGGTCAAGGATCCAGCACGCTGGTGCTGAATGTGACCCGCACACCGGGGCAATCAGACGAGACATCTGATGTGATCCACTATGGAGATCTGGATATTGGTGAATACAGCTCTATGGTGCCGTCAAATGTCCACCTGATCAAGAGAGGTGACGGGACTCAGGAATTTGCCGGCGCATTTCATACATATTATTGCCCGACAACTAATGCTGAATGGTACCCGAATGATTTATCCAGCGATATCACGATTGAGGCGGGTAAGTTGTTGTGGTCTTCGGCGGTGGCGGCGGATACTGTGATTTTGGATGGTGATCTCACGATTCAGGGTACGGGCAGTGCGGAGTTCCGCGCCGCCTCTGCCACGATCAACGGCGCACTCTCCTCAGCCACCACTCTTACCGTGTCCGGCGGCTCGCTGTCCATGGGAGGCGGGAACAAGAATATCTCCCTCACCAACGGCCTCACCATCTCCGGGAAGAATACCAGTGTCACGCTGGAGGGCACCGGCACGCACACCATGGGGAATGTCATCGTAAACGCCGGGACAGAATTTGTGCTCAATACCACCTCGTGGACTGGCGGCGAGGTGTCCGGCGCCGGTAAGCTGGTCATTGATGCGGTGACTTTCACTAATGGCAGCTCTAATACTTATCCCGCCAATCTGGAATTCCTGACAAACTCAGGGACGCTGGGCACCCTCGAGATCCGCAATGGCGGGAGGCTGCAAATCGTTACCAATGGTAATGGTTATGGTGGCCGCACCAGACTCGCAAGAGTCTCCAACATCGTAGTCCAATCCGGCGGTAACCTGTGGCTGGGAGCCAACGATATAGCCCCATCCGGCAGCTCTACGCAGACGCTGCACCTGGCCGGCACCGGCGCCGCAACCACCGGCGACGGCTACGGCGCGCTGCATGTGGAAGGCGGCACTGGCGCTGTCACTTTCGGGACTCCTTGGGGTGTGACGCTGGATAATAACGCGACAATCTTTGTGGCAGCGAACAAGACGCTGAATCTGACGGCGGGAGATTTCAACTTCGGCGCCAACCGCACGCTGACCTTTGACGGCAGCGGCATCATGCAGTTCAGAGGCAGCGTGTCCGGCACCGGTGTGTTGCAGATCAACGCCGGACAAGCGCAGTCATACATTACAGAAAGCGCCACCTCCACCTGGGCTGGCGTGGGTGTGAAGCTTAACGGCAGCACGGCCAAGTTCCTCGCGGGCGCTGATACCACCATCGCATGGCTGGAGGGCACCGCCGGTGAGGCCGCCAGCGGCACCTCCGGCACGAATTCAGCCGGTATCACGCTGACGCTGAAGAGCAACGACACGCAGGCGCACACTTACACGCCGGAGATCCACCACGGATGGACGGGAGGCAACACCACGCGCCTGCACCTCACCAAGCTGGGCACCTACACCCAGAGCATCGGCGCCTACAAGGCGGGCGATCTGCATGTGGGCGGCGGCACGCTGAATGTGAACGGCGAGCTGAATAACTACGACAGTATCAGCAATTACCAGAGAAGCACGAGCATCACCGGCGCGGGGAGCAAGCTGAGTGTCACCGGAGCCCTCTCCACGCTGGACCTCAGCGTGCAAGAAGGCACACTGAGCGCGAATGGCGCGGCAAACTCTGTGCACGGGCAGATGACCGTGGACGCCGGGCATGTGACCGTGGGCAAGGCAGGCGGCGGGGACAACGCCCTCACCGTGGCGGGAGATTTGCGCATGATCAACAGCGCCCAAATGGTGGTGAATGGGGAGCTGGTGAACCGCACCGGCGCCGTGAGCCTGGCAGATGCCAGCGTGCTCACAGTCAACGGCCGCCTGACCACCAATGACCTGACGCTGGAGGGCGCCAGCACGCTGAATCTGGGGATGGTGGGCTCATGGACCGGCTCCGGCACGCATGTGAGCATAGGGGGAGGCAGCACCATCGCCCTGACGGGGAGCGGCGCCAACACGATCGCCCTCACGCTGGGCACCCTCACTGTGAACGGCAAGGACACCACCGACCACATCAACTGGTCCGCCGCGGCCACGGGCGGCCAAGTGCTGGGCTTCACGAATCTCACCGGCGACGGGAATCTGGATATCTCCGCCATCACCGGCACAACAGTCAACCACTACCAGCGCTTCACCGTCGATAAGATCTACGACTACAACGGCTTGATCACCGGCGCCGTGGGCGAGGAGGGCACCCCCATCGGCCTGCGCACCACGTATGGCGTCTTTATCCGCGAGATCTCGCAGAGCACAGGCATGAGCGGCAGCATGGAAGTGCTGGGAGCCGGCGCCGCGAGTGATAACTTCCGCAAGCGCGGCGGCGGCAGCTTCCTCCTCAACCGCCTCACCATCACCAACGGCGGCACCCTGTACATGAAATACAACGGTGATCTGGGCATCGGCGCCGGCGGGTTGGATGACTTCTCCGGCCTGGCGCTCAGCGGCGCGGCCACGCTGTATTACACGAATGATGACTCATACCTGACGCTCGATGTGAGCCAGATCCTTGAGCAGAGCCTGCACCTCGCGCTGAATGTGGACGAGATCGCAGCGCAGGCGCTGCAAGATGGCTACTACCTGGGCATCGTGGGCACGGGCACCAAGGACAATGTGGCGCGCCTCAAGAGCCTGCTCTCCATAGATGGCGGGCAGCTCGGCGCGCGCGATTGGACACTCCAATGGCGCGATAATGAGCTGTACCTAGTGCTCACGCGCTCCCTCACGGACTCGAACCTGCCGTGGGACTCCAACTGGGGCTCCAAGGAATACAGCCAGGGGCCGAAGATGGATGAGCTGGATTACTACAGCTATGACGAGACTCTGTCCAAGAATGGCGGGTTTGACGCCAATGCGCTGGCGCTGGTCAACTCAGCGTATGACAAGGGCGGCGCGCGCACGCTTATCCAGCTCACGGGCGGCGGCGGGGAGAACGCAGCCGTGCTCGGCGGGCAGCTGTACACCGGCACCGATGCCCCCACCTGGGTGGCGCGTGAGAGCTACATCTACATGAACCCCGCCGATGCGGACACGCACTACCACCTGCTGGTCGGCGCCTCCTCCGGCGTGAGCCACGCGGCGGGAGAGGGCGGCTTCCTGGGCAACACGCACCTGCAGGTCGAGGACGGCCGGGTGGACTACATCGTGGGTGCCAACCATGTGACCAACGGCAGCCTCTCCTTCCGCGGCAACACCTACATCTCCTTCATGGGGGGTGAGCTGCCGGGCAGTATTGTGGGCGGCAGCGCGCTGACAGGCCATGCCAGCGCCTCCGGCTACTACAATTTTGAGGGTGACTCCAGCATCTTCATCTACTGCGCCCTGGGCAATGTGGCCGCCCCGGCCACGCTGCCGGGCATCTCCATCGGCGGGAGCTCGCGTGGCGCGGCTTTCACCGCCATTGTGGGCGGTAATGCCTGGGTGCACACTGAGCTCGCGCAGCAGAGCGGCGCGGCCATCTTCCGCGGCAACAGCGAAATCATCATCAACCTCAGCGACTACGGGATGGACCCTGACTCCGGCACCCCCCTGCCGGATGCGAACCGGGAGTTCGCCAAGGCGCTGGTGGGCGGCAACTATGTGGCGGCCTCGGGCAGCAGCACCTCGCGCCGTGACTCCTTTGAGGAAGGGCATGCGTGGATCCGCGTCACCGCGGGCAATGACATTGTCTTCTCCGGCGGAGTGGCAGGCGCCAGCCGGGTGCAGAGCGTGGCGGGCGACACCGGCACCAGCGAGTTTATGGGGGATACGGTCATCACCCTCGCGGGCGGCACCTACACGGGGCTCGTGGCGGGTGGTTTCTGGCTGGAGAATGCCGCGGCCGGACGCTCGGCCACCTTCACCGGCGGCAGCTCTGTGGAGCTGCGCAGCGGTGACTTCCGCGCCGGAGTGGCAGGCGGCTCCTACACCACAGGCAGCGCCGGCAGCATCACCCACCGGGGCAACAGCTTGGTGAGTGTGCGCGGCGGCAGCTACAGCTGTGATCTTGTGGGCGGCAGCCTGGCAGAGTCTTTCAGCGGCGAGCTCACACGCACCGGCGGCTCGCAGGTGGATATCACCGGCGGCAGCTTTGGTGAGGAGGTGCTGATCATCGGCGGTGACAAGCTCGACTTCGCCGATGGCGGCCACGCCTCCGCCACCGAAAGCAGCGTGAGCCTCACCGGCGCCGATGTCTCGCTGACCGGCGGCGTGGTGGCCGGCGGTAGCTACCTGGCAGGCTCCGGCGGCTCGGCAGAGCTCACCGGGTCCAGCCGGGTCACCCTGACGGAGGCCACCGTGGGCGGCGCGGACGCCGTATTCGCCGGCGGCGGCTACCTGGCCGGCAGCGGGCTGAGCCTCACGGCAGCCGGCAGCAGCCTCGAAATCACCGGCGGCAGCGTGAGCGGCACCCTCGTGGGCGGCCACTATGCCGCAGCCAACAGCGCCGACTCCACCGCCCATGCGGGCACCACGTCCGTGAGCATCGTCGGGGCGGCACAGGTCTCAGGCAGCATCTTCGGCGGCCACTACCTGCAGGGCAGCGCGCATGCCGACGCCGCACAGGCAGAGCAAGCCACCTCCTCCGTCATCATCGGCACCCTCTTGGCAGAGGGCGACACCACCACCGCCACCCCCACCATCACGGGCAATGTGTATGGCGGCAGCTACATGGCGGCGGGAGATACCACCACCAATCAGCAGGGCAGCATCAGCGTCCTCCTCTACAGCGGCACCCTGAGCGGCCATGTATACGCCGCCGGCAAGCTGGAGGATGGCGTGACCGCACACACCGCGGAGACGGAAGTGGTGCTCACGGATGACATCGTCTTCTCCCCCGAGGGGAATACTGTGCTCACCATCTCCGGCGGCTACGAGGGCGGCGACACCACAGCCTCTGTGGACCGCGCACGCCTGAATATCCTCAGCGCCAACGCCGCAGCCAATGAGCAGGTGAACTACACGCACTTCAACGAAGTGGAGGTGAACACAGAAGTGGGCGCGGCCAACATCGCCTCCGCCACGGGGCTGGAAGTGCTCGGCGACACCTTCACCAAGACAGGCGGCGGCCTGCTGAGCATCGCCAACGGCCTCAAGGACAACACCGGCGGCGCCTACACCGGCAAGATCGTGGTGCAGGCGGGTGAGCTGGTGCTGGGCAAGTCCCAAAGCCTTGAGGGCGGCCTTGCCTTCAACCTCTCCGGCCGCAAAGCCAACAACTCCTCCCTGGCCTACCTGCAAGCCGGCACAGATTGCCAACTGACCGCGGCGGCAGGCGGCATCGGCCTGGAGCTCATCATGGGGAAAGACGAGCAGCTGCAGCTGGGCTCTTACTACCTGGCCAGCGGCCTGGCAGATGACATCACCCGCGACATGTTCGCCTTCTCGGATGCAGAGGTGGATGCCTTCAGCAAGGAGCACCTGACAGATCCCACCCTGGAGCTCGAGCTGCTGGTGCGTGAGAACAAGCTCTACCTGCGCGTGCACGAAACGGCCTCAGAGAAGTGGATCTGGGGCGGCACAGATGACACCGCCGAAGACGGCATCTGGTCCGACGACTCCTCCAACTGGAACACCACCAACACCGACTCCCCCAATGGGAGCGATGTGTACTTCACCGCCTCCGGGGCAGATGCCAACGGCGGCGTGGTGCAGCTGGACGGCACGCTCACCCCGAGCAATGTGTATGTGGAGGGCGGCACCTACACCTTCGTGCAAAAAGATGCCACCACCGGCGGCCTGAACCTGAGCGGCATCCTCGCCGTGGGCGGCAAAGCGGGCTATGAAGCCGAGCTCACCCTACAGCTCGCCAACACACGCCTGGATACCGTGCAGCTCAAGGACGGCGGCACCCTCATGCTCGCGCATGAAGAAGCCCTCATCACCGAGGCCGCCACCGCCACCAAGATCGCCTTCCAGGGCGGCGTGCTCGGCTACTCCGTCACGGCAGATACAGAAGAAGTCATCGTGCGGAGCGACCTGAGCTCCCTCGTGGATGCTGAAACCAGCAAGGACAGCAGCAACAAGCCCGCCATCGTCAGGATCCGCGTGGGCGACCCGACGGCAGATCAGCTCGGCCTCGCCACCGCGGCAGAGATCGCAGAGGTGGCAGAGGGCAGCTACGCCCGCTGGGGCACGGCAGATGCCACCCGCGCGAACAACTCCGGCGTGAAGCTCGCGCTCGAGACCGGCCTGGAGAAATCCGGCAGCGGCACCCTGCTTGTCGAGTGGCAGGAAACAGAAGCCGCCCCTGTGATCAGCGGCAGCATCAAAGCCACAGATGGCACCCTCCTCTACGCGCTGCACGCGGCAGAGGGCAGCCTCACCACGCTGGACATGCCCAACATCCATGTGGGTGAGGGCGCCACGGTGGGCTTCAGCCTTCAGGGCACCAATGCCGTGATGCGCATCAACAGCCCCTTCACCGACATCAACCGCGCGGGCGGCACCGCCCAGATCGGCACCGAGGACAACAGCGGCCTCACCTTCACCGCCGCCACCAATGCACCCTACCTCCTGTACGCGAACAACAGCGGCTTTAGCGGCAGCATCCGGCTCGTGGGCAGCGGCGCCAAGGACGTGGTGAACACCGTGTACGCCGCCTCGGCAGAAGCCCTGGGTGGCAAGAACACCAACCTCTGGCTCGCCGGCCGCCACCTCATCCTGGCAGATGACGCCTCCTCCACCATCACCACCGCCTCGGTGGAAGTGGAGCACGTGAACTACCTGGGCGGCTATGATGCCGCGCGCACCACGCTGGAAACCAACGCCGGCATCACCCTCAAGACCGACAAACTGGTGGGCGAAGGCACCCTGGTGGCAGCAGAAGCCGCCGGCAGCAACAAGTACTTCCACCACACCATCGAGAGCAATGATATCTCCGGCTTCACGGGCACCCTCGTTGCCATGGGCAACCGCGGCACCGGCAGCGTGACCTCATCCTGGACCCTGCGCGGGGACCAGGTGGGCACCCACACCACAGACCCCGCCACGGGCTATGTGACCGAAGCCGTGGTCAACACCACCCTCGCGGGTGATGGCCTCTTCATCTTCGACTACGCGAGCCAAGTCGTACTGGCAGGCAGCGTGGGCAATGACGAGTGGGGCAGCCAGACCTCCCTGGAAAACCAGGGCGCGGGAGAGCTCATCCTCACCGGCGACAAACAGGCCACCGGCGCCCTCATCACTCATGCAGGCGCCGCCGGCATCCGCCTGGGTTATGTGAACCTCAACGGCGAAGTCATGAACGGCCTGTGGCAAGGCCGTGAACTCCGCGGCGATGGCGACTTCGTGCTCACAGCCGGCACGCTCGGCAGCGCCATCACCGCCAAGGGAAGCGCCCACCTCAACGTGCAAACCCGCACATGGCTGGATGCGAACGGCGAGCTGCAGGGCACCCTCGTGGATGCCGGCCGCACCCAGGGCAGCATGTTTGACAACATCTACCTGGAAGCCCACAGCCAACTCACCAACGTGGCGGGCAATATCACCGTGGGCGGCAAGAACACCCACCTCACCATGCGCTTCGGCGAGAAAAACATGGGCTCCACCGCCACCGCCGGCAGCGGCAACTCCGCCATGATTCAGACCGTGGGCGGCAATGTGGTGGTGCGGGATCTCGGTGACCCGGCAGACCCGAGCTTCGTGCTGGACTTCTCTGAGGAGGGCTTCTTCAAGCTGCTCACGGACCGCAGCATCGACGGCACTGACCCGAGCTACCTCTACGTGCTGCAAGGCGGCAACCTGACGCTCAATGACAGCATGTGGAACGACATCGTGTACAGCAGCGGCAGCTACCTGCGCCTGCTCCTCTATGTGGGCCTGCAAATCGAAGGCGTGGAGGGCGGCAGCATCCGCCTGGGCGGCAAGATCACGGATGTGTACATCGTGGACGAGTCACACCCCGAATTCAAGGACACCGTGGGCGCCTTTGACAGCGGCTACGGCCAGCTGGATCAATTCCGCGCCACTGTGGTGGGCAAGAACAACTCGCTGGACCTCACCCTCACCGGTGCCGCCACGGCTGAAAATGGCGCCACTGCCAACGAGCAGCAGCTCGGCGGCGGCGTCATCCACAACCTCGTCGGCCTCGAAAACTCCTCCCTCGGCCTGCACAACGGCAGCGACTACCCCGAGATGGACCGCGTGACTGTGATCCTGGACAACCACATGGACACCGGCCTTGACCCCGCTGAGGCCAATGGCATGGACACCACCTTCAAGGGCACCATCACCTCCGATCCGGGGGTCGACATCCGCAAGATGGGCAGCGGCACGCTGAGCATCGGCAGTGCTGAAACCGGCCAGGGCGGTCTGAAAGCCTCCGGCGATGTGGTGCTGGCAGAGGGCAGCATCGTGCTGCAGGGCGGCTCGGACAACAGCATCAACGCGCTGGTGTTCAACTACACCACCCCGGCGGCTGCCGATGAAAAACGCGGCCTCACCCTGACCAACGGCACCAAGACCAGCATCACCACCATCACCGAGAGCAGCAGCGCTGCCTACTCCGGCACGGATAACCACATCATCCTCACCAAAGAGGCTGAGCTCGTGCTCACTGAAGGCTCCAATGAGCTGCGCACCACCCGCTTCACCGGCGGAGATGGCACAGGTGTGCTGACCGTGGGGCAGGATGCCCAGCTCACCCTCACCGGCGGGCCGAACTCTCAGCAACTGGACAATGTGCACCTGAAGCTCGCCTCCGACAGCTTGCTCGACCTGCGCAACTCCACCCAAAACAGCGTGAACAGCTTCAGCGGCAAGGGCACCCTGCGCGGCTATGAAAGCAGCGTGCTCACCATCACCGGCTCCAATGGCGAGCCCTTCTCCGGCGAGCTCGCCGGGGATGGCATGGGCATGGGCATGGGCGGCGGCACGCTGAATGTGGCTGCCAAGGGCCGGCTGATCCTGGACAATGTGACCACGAGCGTGAGCGCCGCTTGGAGCCTGGTCAACAGCGGTGACCTGACCATCGACGTGTCCGGCAACCGCAGCTACACCTACTTCCAGGACATCACGCTCGCGGCCGGCTCCAAGACTACCTACCGGCTCGACACCGACTACGCCGGCAGCATCTTCAAGGCCGACTCGTTCACCGTGGAAAGCCCGGCAGAGTTTGTCATCGAATCCACCGGGCGCGGCCAGCTCATCGAAAATGACGGCTGGGTCACCCTGGCGCAGGTTGGCAAGTCAGCCAATGATAAAGCGCTGCACAGCCTGGATATCACCCTGCAGGGCGTGCCCTTCCTCCACTATGAAGCGGCAGATCTGCGCATCCGCCAGGAAAAACTGCAACTCCAAGTGCGCGAAATCACCGAAAACCGCTTCGAACTGCCCAACATGGAGAAGAACGCCCGCGCCGGCGCCACCCTCTTCTGGGCAGCCAGCAGCCCGGAATCCGCCGCCTGGGACCGCATGTCCGAGGATGAAAACTCTGACCTCTACAAAGTCACCAGCGCCCTGGCAGCCCTCTACTACAGCGGAGATGAGGCCGCCATGAGCCGCACCCTCGCGGCCGGCGCAGGCGCCTCTGTGAGCGTGCTGGGCAGCGCCCTGGCGCATGATATTCAGCGCCAGCTGGGCACCATCCGCAACCGCACCACCACCATGGCGGCCGAACCCTCATATGAGGTGTACGACAGCTCCGAGCAGATCTACCACATGTGGATCAACGCCGAGGGCAGCAACTTCAAGACCAAGGCGAACAGCCTGGCCCCCGGTTACTCCCTCTCCAGCTGGGGCGGCACGGTGGGCATCGACACGGATTGGGACCGCAACACGACCATCGGGCTCGCGATCTCGGCCATGTATGGTGACCTCAAACCCGAGGCGGCAGACCGCGCCACGGGCAACCTGGACACCACCTACCTGACCGCCTTTGCCCGCCATGCCAGCGGCGCTTGGCTGCACACGTTCATCGTGTCCGGCGGCGTGGCAGATGTCACCCTCAACCGCACCGTCGACCACGCCCTGGGCAGCTACAAGACCCTCGGCAACACCAGCGGCTTCGCCCTGGGCGCCCTGTATGAAGTAGGCTATGCCCACGTCATGAACACGGAGGGCACCTTCATCCTGCAGACGGTCTTCAACACCCAGATCACACACGCCACCATCTCGGGCTACACGGAGTCCGGCAGTGATGCCGGCCTGCGCGTGGGCGACATCTCGCACGATGTGGTCACCTTCGGCTTGGGCGCTCGGGCTCAGGCCATCGTGGGTGAAAACGCCTACAACCGCACCTCCATCCTCGAAGCGCGCGCCCTCGTGAAACTGGACGCGGGCGACCGCTCCGGCACCGCCACCAACGCCCTGGTGAATGGCGCCAACGTGCAGGCTGAGGTGGAGAGCGCCAGAGTGGGCGCCGTGGGTGTGGAGCTCGGCGCCGGCCTCACTGTTCCGCTCGGCGCTTCCAGCGGCAGCGTGTTCGTGGACACCTCGCTCGAGGTCCGCAGCGGCTACACCGGCCTCAACGCCACAGCGGGTTACAGATTCAGCTTCTAACCCTACACCCCGGCGGGTCGGGCCCACCCGGGGGGGAAAAGAGGACCTCCTCCCCCACCACCCGACCCGCCGGATGCTGTGCCGCCTTCTCCCCACCACCACCTCCCAGAATCCCCCATGTCCCACCTCCCCCCTGACCTGGATCCGGCCGTCCGCGCGGATGCGTGGATCGGGGATGCCGTGCTCGCGCTCTACGTGCGCGAGTGGATCCTGCAAATGAACCACGGCACCATGGATGGCGAACTCTTCATGCAGCTCACCTCCAACCAATTCCTGCGCCTCATCGGCAACGCCACCGCCGTGGAAGCCCGCATCGGCACCGCCTACAAACAAGGCGGCCTCGCCCAAGGGTTTGACTACATCACCACCCACCTGCGCCCCAAAATGGAGCAGCGCATCACCACCCTCCGCAAAAAAGCGCACCGCTGACCCCGCCACCCCGGCAAGCGAAAGGAGAGACAAAGCCCCCCACCCCTGCCACCCACCCCCCACGGGCAGATCCGCAGGCAGAGAGAAATCAAGCATTGAAAACCCGGCAGCATTGTGCTATCATCACCCCTGACATGGCAGCAGAACTCGATGACATACGCGCGGAAATCGACAGCATCGACCGCGAAATCGTGCGCCTCCTTGTGGCGCGTATGCAGCAAGTAGCCCTTGTGGGCGAATACAAGCGCAAGCGCAACCTCCCCCTCTATGCCCCTGAGCGCGAGGCCGCCATGAGCCAAAAACTCACCGCCCTGTGCGAAACCGCACAGCCGAGCGCCCCGCTGGTCAACCCCCATACCGCCCGGCAATCCATCCACAACATCTACCGCCAAATCATCAGCAGCGCCTACAAAGTGGAAGGCGGCCTCAAAGTAGCCTACCTGGGCCCGGAGGGCACCTGGAGCCACCAAGCCGCCTACAACCGCTTCGGCAACGAGGTCACCTTCCTCGCCTGCACCACCTTTGAAGCCATCATCCACGCCGTGGAAAGCAACCAGGCAGACTACGGCATGCTGCCCATCGAAAACAGCATCGCAGGCTTTGTCTCCCAGACACTCGACCCCCTCATGCGCGACACAGGAGTGCGCATCTGCTCCCAGATCAAGCAGCCCGTGCACAACTGCCTCCTCGCCGCCGCCCCGCTGCCGCCGGAGCAGCTCCACACCATCACCTCCCACCCCCAGGCACTCAAGCAGTGCAGCACCTGGCTGAGCAAGCACTGCCCGCAGGCACGGCGCGTGCCGGCAGATTCCACCGCCGCCGCCGCCCAACTGGCCGCCGCTGACACCACCGGCCACACCGCCGCCCTGGGCAGCCCCATGCTGGAAAAAATCTACAAACTCCACATGCTGAGCGAAACCGCGCAGAACGACCTCTCGAACACGACACGCTTCGTCATCGTCGGCAAGCAGGGCACCCGCCCCACGGGGAAGGACCGCACCTCCCTCGCCTTCAGCGTGAACCACACCCCCGGCAAACTGGCAGCCGTGCTCAACATCTTCCACCAGTATTCCATCAACATGCTCTGCCTCAACGCGCGCCCCATGCCCTCCGCCCCCTGGCGCTACCTCTTCTTTGCAGATGTAGAAGGGCACCACACCGCCTCCCCCCTCAAGGAATGCCTCGAGGCGCTGCGGCACAACACGGCAGAGCTCATCATCCTCGGCTCCTACCCTGATAACGACTGACCCGCACCCGCCATGCCCTTTGCCCTGAACCAGGCGCTCAGCTTGCTGAAAAACGCGCACCAAAGCGGGCGCCTGCCGCACGCTCTGCTGGTGACGGGCAGCCCTGAGAGCGGCACCCACCGCCTGGCGCTCGCCCTGGCGGAATACCTGAACGGCGCCCGCGCCGAAAGCCTGGATACCCTGCGCCACCCCATGTGCCGCATCGTGCGCCCGGGCTCCAAAATCCGCAGCATCACCATCGACGCCGTGCGCAGCGTGGAGCCCTTCCTGACCCTGCGCGCCCCGGAGGGAGAGACCAAACTTGTCATCCTCCTTGAGGCGGACCGCCTGTCGGACGACTCAGCCAACGCCTTCCTCAAAACCCTCGAGGAGCCCCCGCCGCAGACCCTCATCATCCTCATCACCGAGCTGCCGAGCCGCCTGCTGCCCACCATTCTCTCCCGCTGCATCCGGCTGGACATGGCAGAGCTCGGCCCCGCCGCCGCCCGCCTGACAGACGCCCAGCGCCGCTTCCTGCCCGCGCTCGAGTCCGCGCTGCAGCACTTTGGCACTGACCTGGCCGCCCTCGCGCTGCGGGCAGATTTTCAAGAGCTGCTCACCCAATACCGGGAGGAGATCAGCGAGCGCATCAACGGCGCCATCAAGAGCGAGGCCAAAGCCATCGCAGAAGGCACAGATATCCGCGACTGGGAGGCGCGCCAAAAAGACACCGCCGCCGCCATGATCGAGACTGAATACCTGGGCGTGCGCCTGCAGCTGCTTGAGCTCATCACCCTCTGCCTCGGGCAGGCCGTCCTGCTCGCCTCCCACGCGCCGGATACACAGCCCGTCACCCCCGTGCTCAGCGAGCTGGCCAAGCGCCCGGTGCCGGACCTGCTGCTCCGGCTCAAAGCCGTGGAGCAGCTGCGCAAAGACATCAGCTTCAATGTGCACGAGGCACTCATCCTCGATGCTCGCTTCACCCAAATCATCGGCACCTCCCCCTTATGAACAGCATGACAGGATTTGGCGCGGCCACGGCCCTCCTCGCCGGCAAGCAGCTGCGCGTCGAAATCAGCGGCATCAACCGCAAACAAGTTGAAATCGGCATCTTCATCTCCCGAGATTGGGTCGCCCTTGAACCCCGCATCCGCGAATTCATCACCCCCATGATCTCCCGCGGCCGCATCACCATCCACATCTCCCCGCAAGAACCGGATTCCAAGAAATGCCCCTTCTTCCTCAACGCCGAAAAACTCCACGCCCTGAGCCAGCAGCTCAGCACCGTGAGCCGCGAACTCGGCACTGAGGTCACCCCCACCCTCGATGGCCTCGTGCGACTCGGCATCCTGACAGACAGCGCCGAGACCACCACCACCGTAGATGAAGCCTGGGAAGCGCTGCAGCCCGCCCTGCGCGAGGCCATGACCCACTTCTGCCAGATGCGCGCCCGCGAAGGCGCCCACCTCTGCGAGGAGCTGCTCTCCCGGGTGCAGACCCTGCGCCACCTCCGCGAAGCCATGCTGCAGGAGGCAGGCGGCACCGTGGCGAACTACCGCAAGACCATGCTGACCCGCCTGGCCAAAAGCGGGATCAACGTGCCCATGGATGATGAGCGCCTGCTCAAAGAGATCGCCCTCTTTGCTGACCGCTGCGACGTGAGCGAAGAACTCTCGCGCCTCAGCTCCCACTTTGACCAGTTTGAGCAGTACTGCACAAGCGGCGACCCCGTGGGCCGCACGCTCGACTTCCTCTGCCAAGAAATCTTCCGCGAGCTCAACACCACCGGCACCAAGGCCAACAGCGCCGCCCTGACCCAACTCGTGGTCACCGCGAAAACAGAACTCGAAAAAATCCGCGAACAAGTTCAAAATGTCGAATAACCCCATGCTAGGCACCCTGCTCATCGTCTCCGGCCCCAGCGGCTCCGGCAAAACCACCCTCTGCCGCCGCGCCGAATCCGCCGGCCTCACCAGCTACTCCATCTCCTGCACCACCCGCGCCCCCCGCCCGGGAGAACAACACGGCGTGGACTACTACTTCCTCACCCCCGAGGAGTTCGCCGCCAAAGTCGCCGCAGGAGAATTCCTCGAGCACGCCAGCGTGCACGGCAACTCCTACGGCACCCTGCGCTCAGAGGTGGTGCGCCTGCTCGAAGCCGGGCAGAACGTGGTGATGGATATCGACGTGCAGGGAGCCGCCAGCATCCGCACCTGCCCGCATCCCACCATCCGCCGCGCCTATGCCGATGTCTACATCCACGTGCCGCCCGCAGAGCTGGAAGCCCGGCTCCGCGGCCGCCAAACGGACAGTGAGGACACCATCCTGCTGCGCCTGCGCAACGCCGCCATGGAAGACGCCCGCCGCAGCGAGTACCAATACCTCCTCACCAGCGCCGACCGCGAGCACGACTACGCCCGCTTCTCCGCCCTCCTCACCGCGCTCAGCCTGCGCAGCTCCCTGAGCGCCAGCGCCGACGCGCTGCAAGGTTGACACACCCCCACTCCACGCGTAAAATACCCCCGTGAGCTACAGGACACCAGAGCCCGGACACCGCCCCCGCCGCCGCAGCACCAGCGAGGCCGCGCCGCCCACCACGCGCCGCGTTTCCTCCCCCGGCGCACAGGCCGCCCCCAAAGCGCCCCCCGCCGGCAGCGATCATTGGCTCCGGCCCTGGGTACAGCTGAAATACTTCACCTACAACCCCGCCGTATTCCCCCGCATGCTCGGCGCCGCCTCCCCCGGCGCCACCCCGGGCTGCCTCATCCACGTCTACGACAAAAACGGAGAGTTTTTCGGCACCGGCTTCTGGAACCCCGCCAGCCGCACCCCCCTGCGCATGCTCCGCCACGGAGGCGCCCCCCTCACCGAGGCAGACCTGGGCGATACCCTGCGCCGCGCCGTTGAGTGGCGCCACTCCCTGCTCTCTGACACCACCAACGCCTGCCGGCTCGTGCACGGCGATTCCGACGGCCTGGGCGGCCTCATCGTGGACCGCTACAATGACGTGCTGAGCCTTGAGGTGAGCACCCTGGGCGCGTGGCAACGCCTGGGCGCGTGGCTCCCCCTGCTGCATGAACTCTGCGGCACCTCGCGCCATGTCGTGAGCGTGGATCCCGCCATCGCGCGCATGGAAGGCATCGACCCCGCCACCGCCCCCGAAAGCCCGCCCGTGCGCCGCGTGCGCATCATGGAGAACGGCGTGAACTTCGAAGTGGACTTCGAGCGCGGCCACAAAACCGGCTTCTTCTGCGACCAGCGGGACAACCGCCTCAAGCTCTCCCGCCTCGTGCGCGGCAAGAGCCTGCTGGACCTCTGCTGCTACTCCGGCGGCTTCTCCATCTACGCCAAGCTGCTGGGCGGCGCGGCAGAGGTGACCGCCGTGGATCTGGATGAAAACGCCATCGCCATGGCCAAGCGCAATGCCAACATCAACTCCCGCCAGGGCCCGCTGCGCATTGACTTTGTGCATGCAGACGCCTTCACCTACGCGCGGCAGATGGTGCGCAACGGCCGCTTGTTCGACACCGTGCTGCTCGACCCGCCCAAACTCGTGCTCGGCCGTGATGAAGAGCGCGCCGAGGGCATCAAAAAATACCGCGACCTCAACACCCTGGCCCTCCAGTGCGTCAAACCCGGCGGCCTCTTTGTCACCTGCTCCTGCTCCGGCCTACTCTCCGTGCCGGATTTTGAGGACATCGTCATCCACGCCGCGCAGCGCCTCGGCCGCCGCCTGCAAATACTCGAAACCAGCGGCCCCGGCTGGGATCACCCCTACCTCTCCACCTACCCCGAGGGGCGCTACCTCAAAGCCCTCTGGACACGCGTCATCTCATGATCTTCACACTCGCCATCGGCCTCACGCTCGCACTCATCTTCGGCGTACTCGCGCAGAAGCTGCAGCTCTCCCCGCTCGTGGGCTACCTGCTCGCCGGCATCCTGGCCGCGCAGCCGTGGTGGGGCGTGCCGGTAGAGGAACACGTGGTCGAGGAGTTCTCCCACATCGGCGTGGTGCTCCTGCTCTTCGGCGTGGGGCTGCAATTCCACTTCAAAGACCTCCTCGCCGTGCAGAAAGTCGCCGTGCCGGGCGCCATCGTCTGCATGCTCGTGCGCGCCGCGCTGGGCGCCCTCGGCTACTACTGGCTGGTGGACTCCCCCACATGGCTGAGCGCGGCCCTGTTCGGCATCTGCATGTGCGTGTCGAGCACCGTGGTGCTCACCCGCGTGCTGGCTGACAACAAAGTCCTCCAGACCCCGGCGGGCCACACCGCCCTGGGCTGGCTCGTGGTAGAAGACATCTTCACCATCATCCTCCTCGTGCTGCTGCCCGTCCTCTTCGGCGACAGCGGGCAAACCCTCGGCGCCGCCCTGGGGTGGATGGCCATCAAGCTCACCCTACTCATCCTCTGCGTCACCTTTGTGGGGCGCATGGTCATCGCCAAAGTACTCAACTACGTCTCGCGCAGCACCAGTGATGAGCTCTTCACCCTCGCCGTCCTCGTCTTCGCGCTGGGCATCGCCGTGCTCTCCGCCGAAGTCTTCAACGCCTCACTCGAATTCGGCGCCTTCCTGTCCGGCATGGTTGTCGGCCAAAGCAAATTCGCCAGCCGCGCCGCGAGCGACGCCTTGCCCATGCGCGATGCGTTTGCCGTGCTCTTCTTCGTATCCGTGGGCATGGGATTCAAAGCCCTGGAGCTGCTGGAGCATTGGCCCCTGGCCCTGTGCGCCATCCTGCTCACCCTCCTCGCCAAGCCGCTGGCCGCCTACATCGTGATCCGCCTGCTGCGCCGGCCCGGCCGCATGGCCTTGCTGGTGAGCGCCTCCCTCTCACAAGTGGGTGAGTTCTCCTTCATCCTCGCGGCCCTCATCGCCGGCACCTACAAGCTGCTCCCGGACTACGCGGTGAATGTGATCACCGGCACCGCCATCATCACCATCACCCTCAACGCCGCCCTCTACCGCTTCGTCCCCCAGCTTGTCAAAGTATTTGAGGACCGCGGCATCGGGGTCGACAGCAGTGACCAGCACATCCCCGCCCCGGTCGAAGACCGCCACCGCGTCATCGTCGTGGGCTATGGCCCCTGCGGCGAAATCCTCTCCTCCATCCTCTCCGGGTATGATGTAGAAGTCGTTGTCATTGAAATGAACATCGACACCGTGACCCGCCTGAAGAAGCAAGGCATCATCGCCCTGCATGGCGATGCCCGCCTGCGCTCCATCCTGCGCATGGCCGGGGCCGAGCAAGCACGCGCCATCATCATCACCTCCTCCGCCGCCCCGGCCAAGGAGATCGCCACTGCGGCCAAGAGCATCAACTCCGGCATCGGCATCATGGCCTACACCACCTACATCCGCAACGCCCAGGCCCTGCGCCGGGACGGCGCCGAATCCGTGTTCTCAGGGGAGGAAGAAGTCGCGCTCTCCATGACAAGCCACCTGCTGCGCAATCTCGGCGCCACAGAAGAACAAGTCACGCGTGAGCGCCGCGCCGCCCGCGCCCGGCTCACCGGCCAAGAGCCCCAACCCTCCGCCGAATAACACCCCCACCCCCCCCTCATACCACCCCGCAGCCGCTGAACCAAAACCGGCAATTATCTCGAATTTGAGTCACCTGCGCATTATGAGCTTGACAACCATCTGCGTAATTTTTATACTGGCGCGCGGATGCGTGTAGTTTTTTACAGAAAAAAATCGCATCTCTCTACACGCGGAGCTCAGCAGTGCTCATCCCGTAAAACGGAGGGTGGAGCACCGGCGTGCAGAAGCGCATCCGACCCGTTTAATCCCAGTTTACTCAACCTTTTACAATGTTTCAATTTTTTAAGAAAATCGCCGGGATGTTCTCGCATGACATCGGGATCGACCTCGGCACAGCCAATACCCTGATCTACATTAAGAACCAGGGCATTGTGCTCCGTGAGCCATCCGTTGTCGCCATGAAAGGCAACAAGGTGGTCGCAGTGGGTGAGGAAGCCAAGCGCATGCTTGGGCGCACCCCCAGTAGTGTTGTCGCCATCCGCCCGCTCAAAGACGGCGTGATCGCAGATTTCGACGTAGCGGAGAACATGCTGCGCTACTTCATCAAAAAAGCCATCCAGCACAAGAGCTTGCGCGGGCCGCGCATCCTCATCGCGCACCCCTCCGGCATCACCGAGGTGGAGCGGCGCGCCATCGAAGAATCTGCCGCCACCGCCGGTGCAAGCTATGTGCAACTCATTGAGGAGCCCATGGCAGCCGCCATCGGCGCCGGCCTGCCTGTTTCCGAACCGTTAGGCAACATGATTGTCGACATCGGCGGCGGCACCACAGAGGTGGCCATCATCTCCCTTTCGGGCATCGTGTACAGCCAATCCGAAAAATGCGGCGGCGATGCGCTGGATGAAGCCATCGTGCGCCACATGCAAACGGCTCACAACCTGCTCATTGGCTCCCGCACCGCTGAGGATATCAAGATCCGCATCGGCTCAGCTCACCCGCTCCAGGAAGAGCTGCAGATGGAGGTGCGCGGCCGCGCGCGCGACACCGGCCTGCCCAAGACGGTGACCGTGCGCTCCATCGAAGTGCGTGAAGCCCTGCAGGATAAGCTGGATATCATTGTCAACGCCGTGCGCCAAACCCTCGACCACTGCCCGCCGGAACTGGCGAGCGATTTGTATGAACGGGGCATCACCGTGGCCGGTGGTGGCGCGCTGCTCAAAGGCCTCAGCGACCTCTTGCATGAGCAGACAGGCCTGCCGATCATGATATCGGAAGACCCGCTGAGCGCCGTGGCCGAGGGCACCGGCAAGTGCCTGCAGGAAAGCGACGCCTTGTTCAGCAACAACGAGTAACCACCGCTTCCCCCGGTTCAACCTCATCCGCGCCTCACCCATGAGCACCTCATTCGGACCCTGTGGGCGAGGCACCCATGTGAAAGCTCAGCCACTCCGCACCCCGCGCGGCAGGCGGCTCCTTTCACCCCCTTTTAAAGGTAAACCTAATCTTTGAAATTTTGTCAGTCTTTTCAAAAATGATGAACACAGTTAAACGCTTTCTGGGGTTTGGCCAGTGCAACCCCGGAGAGGGCACCACGATCGTGATCAATTCCGAGAAATTGGAGCGTCGGGTAGCATTATTGGAGGATGGCGTGCTCGAGGAGTATAGCATCGAGCGCGAAGGCGAGGACAACATCGTGGGCGGCATCTTCAAAGGCCGCGTTCGCAACATCGAACAAGGACTCAAGGCCATGTTTGTCGACATCGGCTACGAGAAGAACGCCTTCCTGCACTTCTGGGATGCCCTGCCCCTGGCGCTGGATGCCTCACTCGAGGAAATCCACAAAGAAGGGCGCCCCCGCCGCCAGCAAAAGAAGATCACCAGCAAAGACATCCCGGAGATCTACCCCATCGGCTCCGAGATCATGGTCCAAGTCACCAAAGGCCCCATCAGCTCCAAAGGCCCGCGCGTCACCACCAACATCTCGCTGGCCGGGCGCTACATTGTGCTCATGCCCTTTACAGATCAATTCGGCATCTCCCGCAAGATCGACGACCCGAAAGAGCGCCAGCGCCTCCGCCAGATCGTGCAGAAACTCAACGTGCCGGAGGGCATGGGCATCATCATGCGCACAGTGGCTCAGGGGCAGCGCTTCCGCCATTTTGTGCGTGACCTGGCCATGCTGCTCGAGCAGTGGAAAGAGGTAGAGGCCAAGTTTGCCGCCTCGCGCCAGCCGCACTGCGTGTACCGCGAGCCGGATCTCATCGAGCGCACCGCGCGCGATTTCCTCACCGACAACGTGGACAACATCGTCTGCGACAACCAGGAAACCACCCTGCGCATGCAGGAGATCGCCGGCAAGATCTCCCGCCGCTCCAAGCGCCACATCCAATACTACCCCTGCAAGCAGCCCATCTTCGAGGAACTCGGCATCGAAAAGCAAATCAACGAAGCCTTCCAGCGCCAAGTGCTCCTGCCCTGCGGCGGCTACCTCGTCATTGACGAAACCGAGGCGCTCATCGCCATCGACATCAACACCGGCCGCAACAAGGGCAACAAGGATCTCGACAAGACCATCCTGGAGACCAACCTCGAATCCGCCCGTGAAATCGCGCGCCAGCTGCGCCTGCGCAACATCGGCGGCCTCGTCGTGGTGGACTTCATCGACATGCGCCACCGCAAGGACCAGCAAGCCGTCTACAAAGCCATGAAGGACGCGCTCAAGCGCGACAAGGCCAAGACCCAGGTCATGCAGATCACGCCCATCGGGCTCATGGAGATGACGCGCCAGCGCATCAACGAATCCCTGCTCGACTACGTGAATGAGCACTGCCCCTACTGCCACGGCCGCGGCCGCGTGAAGAGCGTGATGACCATGAGCGTGGAAATCCAGCGCCAGCTCAAAGCCACCATCCTGAAATACCGCGACACCGTGGGTGACATGGTCGTGGTGGTGAACAGCAGCGTGCTCTCCCGCTTCAAGAATGAAGATGCCAACCTCCTGGTAGAGCTGGAGCGCCAATGCGCCGGCCGCCTCATCTTCCGCTCAGACCCCTCCATTCACCGTGAGGCGTTCGCCATCCTCGATGCCGAGCACAACAAACCGCTCTTTCAGGTGAATATGTGATGCCGCGCGCACACCCCGCGCGTGGAGAACCGGCACCCCTGCGGCGCCGTGCCACTCTCTGCGCGCGGGCGCTTGCACACCGCCGCATCCTGTGCTATACTAGCGGCCTATGGCAGCAGGGGTGAATCTCAAAGAGAAATGGCGAAGCACGCCGCACACCCCCGGGGTGTACCTGATGAAAGGCGAGGGCGGGCGAGTCATCTACGTCGGCAAAGCCAAGGATCTCCACCGCCGCTTGGCCAACTATTTCTCCCCCTCCCGCGCCACCCTCGACAACAGCAAAACCCGCGCCCTCATCTCCGCCATTGAGGACTTTGACTACTACGAGGTGCGCAATGAGCAAGAATCCCTCCTGCTGGAGCAAAAGCTCATCAAAGAATACCGCCCGCACTACAACGTGCAGCTGCGTGATGACAAGCGCTACCTGCTCCTGCGCGCCACGCGCCAAGAGCCCCTGCCGCGCTTCTGCCTCGTGCGGCTGCGCAAGGATGACGGCGCGCGCTACATCGGCCCCTTCGTTCACTCCACCGCGCTCAAAGAAACCATCGAGTGGCTCAACCACCGCTTCCACCTGCGCAGCTGCACCGCCCGCAACCCCGGCGAGGAGGAGTACCGCCACTGCCATGATGACATCATCCGCCACTGCTCGGCGCCCTGCGTGGGGCGGATCTCGCAGGAGGCCTACCGCGCCTGCTTTGACGAAGCGCTCGGCCTGCTCGAGGGGCACGGCGTGCGCGAGCATCTCGACGCGCTGACGCAGGAGATGCAAGCCGCGGCCGAAGCCCTCGAGTTTGAGCAAGCCGCCCGCCTGCGCGACGTGCGGGAAAACATCCTCAAAACCCTCGAGCCCGCGCGCCGCTTCACCCGCCGCGCGCCGGATCTCCCCGGCACCGTCAACCCCGAGGCTGACCTGGCAGAACTCGCCGGCGCCCTCGGCATCTCCCCGCCGGAGGTGATGGAGTGCTTTGACATCTCCAACCTCTCGAGCAGCCACATCGTGGCCTCCATGGTGCGCTTCACCCACGGCCGGCCGGACAACAAAGCCTACCGCCGCTACCGCATCCGCAGCGTCGACACGCAAAATGACTTCGCCTCCATGCTGGAAGTCGTCCGCCGCCGCTACTCCCGCATCTTGGGTGAGAGCCGCGCCCTCTATGACAAACCCGCCGGCATGAGCGCCTACGCCTGGCTCAAGCAGCTGGGCGCAGAGGGGCGCGCCCCCATCACCGTGCCGGATCTCGTGGTCGTGGATGGCGGCAAGGGGCAGCTGAGCACCGCGCTGCGCGTGCTGCAGGAAATCGGCCTCGGGGACATGCCCGTGGTGGGCTTGGCCAAGCGGGATGAGGAGATCTACTTCCCCCACCGGGCAGAGCCCCTCGTGCTGCAGCGTGACTCCGGGGCGCTGCGGCTGCTGCAGCGCCTCCGCGATGAAGCACACCGCTTTGCCAACAATTACAACGAGCTGCTGATGCGCAAACGCGTGCGCGAAAGCCGGCTGGATGCCTACCCCGGCATGACACCCAAGCGCAAGGAACTCCTGCTGGCAAGCTTCCGCAGCCTGGCGCGCCTGCGCACCGCCCGGCCGGATGAGCTGGCCGCCCTGCCGGGCATCTCACGCGCGTGGGCCACCCGCTTCTGCGAGTGGCTCGCCCAGCAGCCCTGAAAGGGGGCGCCTCACACCCAGCTGAGCCCCACAGCCGCGCGCACACGCGCCAGCGTCTTGGCCGCCTCCCCGCGCGCCTTCTCCGCACCGGCCTCCAGCACGGAGTCCACATAATCCGGGTGCGCCAAAATCCACTCTCTGCGCTCACGCGCCGGGCGGAAAAACTCCCAATACGACTCGAAAAGCTCCTTTTTGAACTGCCCGTAGCCCACACCGCCGCGCTCATGCGCCGCCACCATCTCCGCATACTGCTCCGGCGTGGCAAAAAGCTTGTAGAGCGCCAGGATGATGGACCCCTCCGTCGGCTTGGGATCCTCAAGCGGCGTCGCATCTGTCACCACCTTTTTATTAATCAGCTTGCGCAGCGCCTTCTCCTCGCCGAAAATCGGCAGCGTATTGCCGTAGCTCTTGCTCATCTTCTGGCCATCCAGCCCGGGCACCACCGCCGTCACCTCACTGATAATAGGCTCCGGCAGCTTAAAAAGCCCCTCGCCGAAGAGATCATTCATCTTGCCGGCCAGGTCACGCGTGACCTCCAAGTGCTGCTTCTGATCCTTGCCCACCGGCACCGCATCCGAATCATAGAGCAAAATATCTGCCGCCATAAGCGCCGGGTAGGCAAAAAGCGCATGCGAAGCCGCTATCCCGCGCGCCATCTTCTCCTTGTAGGAGTGGCAGCGCTCCAGCAGCCCCATGGGGCACACTGTCGAAAGTATCCACGCCAGCTCATTCACCTCCGGCACCGCGGACTGCGCAAAGAACACCGCCTTGTCCGGCTCCAGCCCGCATGCCAGGAAATCCACCGCGAGCCCGCGCGTATTCTCGCGCAGCTTCTCGGCGCTTTCCATGGTTGTCATGGCGTGGTAATTGGCGATGAAATAAAAAGCCTCGCCCTTGTGCTGCAACTCCACGGCCGGTTGGATGGCGCCGAAGTAATTGCCGATGTGGAGCTGACCGCTGGGTTGTAATCCGGTGAGAAATCGCATGGTAGGAATATGAACGGGTTAAGGAAACGGGGGAGGGGGTGCTTCGAGGTTCTTTTTGTTCGCAAGCGTGTCGTGCAGAAAGCGCCGGAGACTGGCGGCATTGTAGGCGCCCTCAATCTTGTCGAGCTTCACCCCCTCCGTATAGATAAAGGTGGTGGGCACTTTGGTGATGTCGAACTCCTCTGCCAATGCCATGTAGGCATCCGCATTCACCTCAACCACCTGCACCGTGCCCTTCTCCTCCTGCGCCACGATCTTGAGCTCGCGGATCATTGCCTTGCTGTGTGGGCACCAAGGCGCAGTGAAACACAGCCAGAGCGTGCGGCCGGAGACCCCCGTCACCTGGCGGATATCTTCCCCATTGTAGAGGCTGTAGCGGTTGAAGCGAGGCGCGGCATTGAATGAGGGAAGCGCCGCTTTTTTCTTATTGCTGATACTCAGAGACTCCCTCTGCGGATTGGGAGCAGGGCGCGCCGGCCCTGCCACCTCTGCAAGCGGCGGGGGCTGCGGCGGCGTCTCCTCGTCAGCATCATCACAGCCGACAAGCAGAGCTCCCGACAAACACACAACAAATGGAAGCAACCTCATGTCCTCTATCATGGCCTATTCGGAGCGTTGTGAAAAGTCGTTTTTGTGTCCTACTGCAAGTTTATGAAAGCTTGCGGCGTGTCTGAGGCGAGGGGGTGAAGCGCAGCTCCCTGCGCGCCGGCAGCTTCACCTCCCGGCCACTGCCGGGCAGCAGCAAACGCCGCGCCGCCACCTGCCGCATGCGAAACGCCCCAAACCCGGCCAGCTTCACCTCCCCCTCCTCCAGCAGCCCCGCCTGCACCGCGCGCAGCACAGCGTCCAGCGCCTGCTCTGCCGCCCCGCGGGTGGCCGTGCCGCCCAGGGCTTGCTGAATGCGCAGCAGGAGATCTTGCCGATTCATAGGGGGGGGGAAATAAGGCCGGGTGGGGGCAGAGGCATTAATCGCGCGAGTTCCCGCGGTTCAGAAGCATCAGCGCATAGTAGAGCAGCATGGCGATGGAGGACAGCGCCGCTGCCACATATGTCATGGCCGCCCAGCGCAGGGCAGAGGTTGCATGCGCGTGCATGACCGGCGACACCTCGTCCGACTTGCTCAGCCACGCCAGCGCGCGGCGCGAGGCATCGAACTCCACCGGCAGAGTCACCAGGGCAAAGAGAGTCGTGCACCCAAAGAGTGCCAAGCCGACCCACGCCACCGTGGTGCCGGAGCCCGCTGCCGCCAGCGCCAAGCCCACAATGAGCAGCAGCTGCCCCAGCCGGGAGCCGATGTTGACCAGCGGCACAAGGCTCGAGCGCAGCCCCAGCCAGGGGTAGGCCTTGGCGTGCTGCACCGCGTGGCCGCACTCATGAGCCGCCACAGCTGCCGCCGCCACCGAAGCTTCGGAATACACCGTATCACTCAGGTTGACTGTGCGGTTGGCCGGGTTGTAATGGTCCGTGAGCTGACCGCGCACATGCGTGATCTCCACGTCATACAAGCCATAGGAATCCAGCATCTTGCGCGCCACTTGCGCGCCGCTCAGGCGGGCGGGCTCTGCAGAATACTGGCGCATGCGCGACATCATTCTACTCTGCACCACCGAGCCGAAAATCCCCATGAGCACCAGCAGCCCCAGGCCGAACAAGGTGTACGTATCATACGCCGGCATGTAGCCGCTGCTGCCGTGCTGGTAAGCGGACGACATGTGGTAATAGTCCATCTGCGCGAGAGGAAGAAACGAGAGGAAGTGAATTATGAGCATATATTGTATTGGAGTGTTAAGTGAGTCATCATGTTCAAGCAAAAGGAATCGAGCCCGCATCCGGGCAAAGAGCGGCGAGATTGCGGCGCCAATGCGGCGCGCCTATCCGGCGCACGGGAGAAGCCGCAAACAACGCCTCAAACTCCCCCTCCGGCAGCGCCGCCAACTCTTGCGCAGAAGCCCGCGCCACACGCGCCGGCATCAGCAAATGCGGATCCGGCCGGCCGGCCGGAGGCAGGCTATTCCACGGGCACGCCTCTTGGCAGGCATCACAGCCGTAGATGCGCTCCCCCTGGGCGGCGCGTATGCCGGGCGGCGCCTCTGACTTGGCCTCGATGGTCCAGTACGAGAGACACTTGCGCGCATCACAGCAGCCATCGCGGAGCGCCCCGGTGGGGCACGCCTGCTCGCAGCGGTGGCAGCGGCCGCAGTGGCCGGCCATGGGCGCATCCACCGGCAGCTCCAGCGTGGTGAGCACACTGGCCAGAAAACAGAACGACCCGCCGCGCAAGCGCACCAGCAGCCCATTGCGGCCAATCCAGCCCAGCCCGGCCTGCGCCGCAAAAAAACGCTCACTCACCGGCCCGGAATCACTGAAGCAGCGCTGCTCCCCGCCGTAAAACGCCAGCGTCTCGTCCAAATCCGCCAGCTTGCCGGCCAGCAGCTTGTGGTAGTCCTCCCCCTGAGCATAGCGCGCCACCTGCCCGCGCGCTTGCCGCGCATCCGAGCGCGGGTATTCATAAGTGAGCATGATCACACTGCGCACACCGGGCAGCAGGAGCTGCGGATCCCGGCGCACAGGCAGGTGGCGCTCCACCCACCCCATGTCAGCGTGCATCCCCGCCCGCACCCAGTCCTGCAAGCAGCTCCCCTGATCCGCCCCCGCCTGCGCCACCCCCAGCCCTGAAAAACCCAGCTCCCGCGCAGCATACTCCACAGCCTGTCGCGCAGCAGTATTCATGACTCTGAGGCCATACGATTAAAGGGCACCGACAACCAGTCGCGCAGCACAGGCGCCACCGGCAGCGCCCGTATCACGCGCAGCCCGGCGTGTCCCACGCGCTGCTGCCACGAGGCAGAGTAGCGCTGCTCACTATCCGTCTTATAAGCCAAGCGCTGCATGTTGGCAGAGGCATCCCTGCAGCCCCAATCCGCCGCGTACTTGTAGAGGCGCAGCGCGGTGCGGGTATTTTTCGACACGCCGATACCGAGCTCATACATGGTGGCCAGGTTGTTGGTGGCGCGGGCATCACGGCGCTGAAACCCCATCTCGAAAAAACGCGCCGCCATGCGCACATTCGGGCGCGGCAGCCCTATGCCTTTCATGCAGGCGTGACCGAGGTAAAAAAAGAGATTCGGCGTGTCGGGATCGCGGGTGTTGACCCAGAGCAGCAGCTTGAGCGCCTCACGCGGCGCGGGCTCATGCCCCACCCCATTCATCAGGTAGCGCGCGCGCTCCACCTGCGCCTTGAGCAAGCCCGCCATCGCAGCCCGGCGCATCCAGTAATACGCCTTCTCCGGCGCCGCCTGGCAGCCGGTCCCGTGCTCATAATACAGCGCGAGGCGATACATGGCCTCCTTGCGCGCCGCTGATGCCTCAGCGCCCTCCCCGGCCGCAGGCTTGGTCTCCGCCATGCGCCCGGCCAGGCGGAATGCTTTTTCGGGCGCCGCCTCAATTCCCTTGCGCGTGCCCTCATACACATCCAGCAGCAAGAGCCGCGCCGCCTCGTGGCCGCAGGCATCACACTGCTCAAGCATCTCCTGCACGCCCTGCACATCGCGGATTGTCTTATCCTCCAGCATCGCGCGCGCCTGCACATACATCCCCTCCACCACCCCCGCCTCCGGGCGCAGCTCCGCCCCTGCCGCCCAGGCCCCACCGGCCAGCAGCACCACCCACAGGAGTTGATCTATGCCCGCTCTCATACGACTCTCCTTGTACCACAAAAACGCTCACTTGTCCATGCCAAAGCAACCCCGGCTCACCAAATGTCCCCCCAACCCGCAGCCACCCACGGCTCAGAAGGGGAACTCCTCTTCCGACACAGGATTCTCCGCCGGTGCTTCGCGGCGCACCTGCGCCTCCAGATGCCGCGCACGCGGCGTGAGCTGCATGGCGCGCGTGGGCCGCGCCGGGCATGCGTAGAAGCACGCGCCGCAGCCGATGCAGAGCTCCGGCGAGAGTGTGGGGATGAGCAGGCGAGTCACCGTCATGGCGCCTGAGGGGCACACCCGCGCGCACTTGCCGCAGGCGATGCACAGCTTGTTGTTGATCACAACCCGCGCCGAGCCATCCGCCGCCGTCTCCAGCGAGATCGCCTTTTTCGGGCAAGTCTCCACGCAGGCATGGCAGGCGTAGCACTTCTCCGCCTCACAGCGGGGGAACTGCTCCTCGCGCGTGTCGAGCGCCTTAGTCGGGCAGTGCTCCGTGCACGCGCCGCACTCCGTGTGGCTCTGCTGCACGATGCAGTGGCTGCGGTCAAACGCCGCCAGCGCCAGCTGCGTCTTCTTTTTCTCCGCCAGCTCCAGCGGCAGGATGGCACCCTCCGGGCACACCGTCGAGCAGATATTGCAGTCAAAATTGCAGAAGCCCTTGCTGAAATCCAAATGCGGCTTCATCACCCCGCGGAAACCATGCTGCATGGTGGCCGGCTGCAGCACCCGAGTCGGGCAGGCAGAAATACACAAACCACAGCCGGTGCAGCGGTCCAAAAAGCGGTCCACATGCCGGCTCCCGGGCGGTGTGGCAGCGCGGGCAGCGTTGTCCCCCTGCTCAGCCGGGTTGCCGGAGACCTCCTCCGCCCGCTTCTCCCCGCAAGCCGCCAGCAGCGCCGGCACCCCGCATGCAAGCGTGCCCATAAACGCCCGGCGCGATGCCCCTGCCCGCGGTGCAGCAGGCTCAGCCGGCGCCGCCTCCGCGCGCTCCGCACCCGCCGGCCGGCGGAAGGGATTCGTGAGCCGCGGGCGCAGGCCGTGCGGACAGGCAGACACGCAGTCATAGCAGTTCACACAGCGCGACGTGTCGACGCGGTGGTGCTTGAGGTCGATGCAGTTGGCCTTGCACACCTTGAGGCACTGCCCGCAGCGCACACATGAGTCAGGGGACATCCCCAAGCGCAGCAGCGGCCGGCGGGACAGCAGCCCCAGCAGCGCGCCCACCGGGCATACCGTATTGCAGTACAAGCGCCCGCGCCACCAGGCCATCCCCAGCGGCACCATGATCACCCCGGCCGCCACCAGCACTCCCACCCAGCCATAGCGCCCCCAGCTCGGCGCCGACACATCAGCGCCGGGCACCAGCCGCGCCAGCTCTGCCGCCAGCGGGTTGAGCACCGCCGCCGCAAATCGCGCCGCCAGCGTATACGGATCCAGCCACACGAGCAGCGCTACCGAGGAGCACACAATCAATAAAATCACCGGCACCAGCGCCACGCTGCGCACATAGGGCACCGGCGGCGCATAGCGCACTGCGGCGCCCTTGCGCCGGCGCCCCCGCAGAGCATCCACCACCCGGCGCAGGCGGATCACCCCATCCTGCAGAATACCCAGCGGGCAGAGGAACGAGCAGTACACCCGGCCAAACACCAGAGTCACCAGCAGCAGCCCCGCCAGCACCCAAGCCGCACCGGCCACCCCCCGGAGCGCCCGGATGAGCGCCGGCACCAGCTGCACCTGCTGCACCGCGAGTTCCCATTCCGCGAGCTCGCGGTCTGTCAGGTTGATAAAACTCGCGACAAACAACACCAGCACCACCAGCGCCGACACTATGCGAACAGCTCTCCACATGGCGGCAGCAGCTTATCAGGTCAAGGTGATACGCTTGATCACCACTTTCGACAAATCCTTCTCGCCCAGCCCCATCTCCGCCGCCAGGTCAATGTGGCGCACCTCACCCTCGGCATTGCCGAGCAGCTTGGACGCCGCCGCATCGACAGCCACAATATCTGTGCCGGCCAGCAGAGCCTTCGTGCTGATGAGGTCATTCTCATCCTTGCCCTTGGGGCCATTGCGCAGCATGGGCGCAAACGCATCGAGGATGTTGAGATCCGGCTTGCGCAGCAACACACTATCGGCAATGCACTGGTGCAAATCATGACTGTGGAAAAAGCCGCGGTCCCACACCAGCCCCATCGCATTCTTCATGCAAGCCGTCATGCGGGCGCCGCCGTGGTGCTTGAGCACAGGCATGTTGATGTAGACATCCGAATCCAGAATAGCCTTGTGCACCTTGGCACTCTTCAGATTGCGCGCCTGCGGGTTAGCGTGCTCGCGGTACATCCCCTCATCCGCCCCGCTGAGCATCTCCCCCCCGTTCTTCTCCACCGCCTCCTGAATCCCGCTCACGCGGTACACGCGCTGCCATGCATCACACGAGTGGTCAAAAGCCACCACACGCGCCGCGCCGGCCTCTCGGCACAGCTTCACCACGCGGCCCACCAGATCCGGGTGCGTGTTGGCGCTCAGCTCCGGCCCTTTATCCCAAGCGCAGTTGGGCTTGATGACCACCGTCTGCCCCGGTTTCACAAAAGCGCTGATGCCGCCCAGAGCCTCCAGCGCCGCATCCAGCATGGCCACGCGCGAGTTACCGCGCACCGCCACCAAAGCCGGCGTGCCCGCCGCAGCCGCGCCGGCAGCAGGCGCCTCTGCGGCAGCCGCCACAGGGAACAAACCGCTCAGTGTCTCGAGCGAAAAAGCCGCTCCCACACCAAAGCCCATCTTGAGAAAATCACGTCGTTGCATAGCCGTTATCGTTGTTCGTCAGAAATGATGATTAAGATTACTACCTGAGACTCCCCTCAGTATCAACCAGCATACGCGCCGGCGCCCATAGGGTCAAGCATAAAATACTGAAAATACGCATTGAGCGCCCGCGGGTCACTCCTCCTCTGCCGCGTTGTCCTCTTTCTTCTCCACGGCATATTGAGCCCACTCTTTCACGATGGCGCCATGCCCCTCCATGATCTGGTTCCCCTCTGCATCCAAAATCACCGCATGCGGGATACCCTCCACCTTGCCATAGCCGGGCACCTTCTCAAGCGTCTTCTCCTTGTTGGCAGAAATCATCACCACCGGGAATTTCGCCTTCTCGGACTTCAGCCACGCCTTCGTATCAGCCTCCGCCGCATCATGCGAGAAGAGCACCAGCTCCACCCCGGCCGTCTTCATCTTGGAGTACTCTTTGGCAATGCCCGGCATCTCCTCCCGGCAGGGCGGGCAATAGCTTGCCGAGTGCAGGAAGATGTAAAACTTCGCCTTAGCATTGGGCTTGCTGCCGCTGTACTTCAGCTTGCGCAGCGCAGTCGCCACCACAGCCGCCGGCTTTTTATCTTTCTTCACCGTCTTGGACGGCTTGGGAGTCGTATCCTCCTCCGCTCCTTCCTGAGCCGGCACCACACTCACCATTAAAAACAAAACAAGGAAACTAAGAAACAGCGCTTTCATACACAAACACTCTACACCACTCTCCCCATAAAATCAAGCCCATAATACACTTCTGCCTCAGAATCCGCCGCCGGCGCCCCCCACCCGGGCAGAGCCGCCCCCTCAGCCACCCCCGGCGAGTTGCCCTTGGCGCTATTTCGGCTTGATATGAATCAGAAAACGTGGTAAAAGGGCTGTGTGAAAGTTATTGTCGTAACAGGAGGAATTGCATCGGGCAAATCCATGGTGGTCGGGATGCTCCGCGATATGGGCGGAGAGGGTGTGGTGGTTTTTGATTGCGATGCCGCCGTGGCTGAGCTGCACGCGAGCGGCAAATTATCGCGTGATCTCGTGGCGGCATTCGGCCCTGAGGCTCTGGATGCGCAGGGCGCTGTCAATAAAGACTTCCTGCGCCACATCGTGTGCACAAACCCCGAGGGCCGCGCGCGCCTGGAGGAAATCATCCACCCCAAGTTGACCCAGCAATGCCTCAAGGCACAGGCAGAGGCGCGCCAAAGCGGCAAGGTGCATACCTTCCTGGCCGACATCCCGCTCTACTTTGAGAGCAAGAATGCCGCCTTCCCGGCGGACAAGATCTGCACGGTGGCGCTCACCCCGGCAACCCAGCGGCAGCGCCTCATGGCGCGTGACAACGTGCCGGCCGAGGTGGCAGAGGGCTTCATGCGCGCCCAAGCCCCCACGGAAGAAAAAATCGCCGGCGCGCATTGCGTCTTTTGGAATGAGGGCACGCCCGAGCAATTGCGCGCACAAGTGGAGTGCTTTTTCCGCGCCGAGCTGGAGCACGATGCCAAGGCCATGCAGGCCCAGGCAGTGGTGGTGGATATGAACGAACTGGGCTCCAAGCCTTTCCACGAGCTCCAAAAAATGGCCACCGGCCTCTCCGCCAAAGGACTGTCGAGCAACATGACCCGCCGCCAAATCGTGGCCGGCCTGGCACGGGTCTACCTCTCTGAGGGCAACCAAGTCTTCGCTTCCGGCGTGATCGACGCCAACCGCTACCCCAAGCAGCTTGTCCTGCGCTCGGCAGCATACAGCTTCCGCCCCGGTGAGGATGATGTGCTCCTGCCGCATGACCTCATCGAGCGCCACAGCCTGCGCCCCGGCAACATGATAAAAGTGCGCCTGCGCGCGAGCGGCCGCCGCAGCGAGGGCATGCTCACCGCGGCAGAAGTGGTGGAGATAGAGGGCGTGCCGGCGCAGGATTTCGTGCAGAAAAAAGAGTTCGACCAGCTCACCGCGCTCATCCCCACACAGCGGCTCATTCTGGAGAATGTCGACATCAAATCCCCGGCCATGCGCCTGCTGGACCTCGTGGCGCCGCTGGGCATGGGGCAGCGCGCCCTGGTCGTGGCGCCCCCGCGCGGCGGCAAGACAGTGCTGCTCAAAAGCATCGCCAAATCCCTGCGCGCCAACTATCCCGAAGCCGAGCTGCTGGTGCTGCTGCTCGATGAGCGCCCTGAGGAGGTGACAGATTTTGAAGAGACTGTGGATGCGCCCATCTTCGCCTCCACCTTCGATGAAAACTCACGCCGCCATGAGCAGCTGAGCGATGTGGTGCTCGAGCGCGCCCGCCGCCTCGTGGAGCAGGGGAAGGACGTGATCTTGCTGCTCGATTCGCTGACACGCCTCGCCCGCGGGTACAACGCCCACGCCTCCGGCGGCCGCACCATGTCCGGCGGCCTCGACTCACAGGCCATGGAAAAACCGCGCAAATTCTTCGGCGCCGCGCGCAATGTGGAAGAGGGCGGCAGCCTCACCATCATCGCCACCTGCCTCGTGGAAACAGAATCTCGCATGGATGAGATCATCTTCGAGGAGTTCAAAGGCACCGGCAATATGGAAATCCGCCTCGACCGCGAGCTGGCAGAGCGCCGCATCTTCCCGGCCATCTCCCTGCCGCAGAGCGGCACGCGCAATGACGACCGCCTGTACCACCCGGACGAGCTCGCGCGTGTCCTGCAGCTGCGCCGCCAGCTCGCCACGCACCCCGGCTGGGAAGCGCTGTCTCTGCTGCTCAAAAACATCAACAAAACGCAGAACAACGCCGAGCTGCTCCTGCGCGGCCTCGTCTGATCCCCCCTCCTCCCCGGAGGCGCGCACACGCGGGCAGATCTGCCGCTGAGCTCACCACCCCCCCTGCAAAGATGGCACCCGATGTCGAAATCATGGCTCCGGCCGGCTCCTTCGAATCCCTGGCAGCAGCCCTGCGCGCCGGGGCTGACAGCGTCTATTTCGGCGTGGGGGACCTCAACATGCGCGCGCGCGCCACAGCCAATTTCCGCGAGGAAGACCTCCCCAAAGTCGCGCGCCTGTGCCACGCCTGCGGCGCCAAAGCCTACCTCACCTGCAACATCGTCGTGTATGACCGGGAATTGGAGCCCATGCAGCGCCTGCTCCACCTGGCCAAGCAAGCAGGGGTGGACGCCGTCATCGCGGCAGACTTCGCCGTCATCACCCACGCCCGGCGCCTGGGGCTGGAGGTGCATGTATCCGTGCAGGCCAACGTGTGCAACCTGGAAGCCGTGCGCTTTTATGCAGCATATGCCGATGTAGTGGTGCTGGCGCGAGAGCTGAAACTCAGCCAGATCCGCGCCATCATCGAAGGCATCCGCCGAGAGTCGATATGCGGCCCCTCCGGCCAACTCGTCCGCGTCGAAATCTTCGCGCACGGCGCCCTCTGCATCGCCATCTCGGGCAAGTGCGGCATGAGCCTCACCGCGCACAACCACAGCGCCAACCGCGGAGACTGCTTCCAGCTCTGCCGCCGCCGCTACACCGTCACCGACACCGAAACCGGCTTCGCCATGGACATTGACAACCAATACGTCATGTCCCCGAAAGACATCTGCACCATCCGCGTGCTCGACCAGCTCATCGCCGCCGGCATCGCCGTCTTCAAACTCGAAGGCCGCGGCCGCTCAGAGGCCTATGTCTCCGCCGTCACCGCCGTCTACAAAGAAGCCGCGCAAGCCTACGCCGCCGGTGAGTCCTGCAGCCCTGAGCGCGTGGCCGCCTGGGAAGAGCGCCTGCGCTGCGTATTCAACCGCAGCTTTTGGCACGGCGGCTACTACCTGGGAGAAGACTGGGACACCTGGAGCGGCCGCTCCAACAGCCTGGCGCTTGAGCAGCGGCAACACCTCGGCCGGGTGCAGCGCTGGTATGCCCAAGTCGGCGTGGCCGAGCTGCGGCTCGAAGCCGGCGCGCTGCACCCGGGTGACTGCATCGAAATCACCGGCACCACCACAGGAGTCATCCGCCACTGCGTTGCCGAAGTCCGCTGCGACACCCCCGCCGGGGAAACATGCGCCGTGCCGCAGGCGCCCAAGGGCAGCGTGGCCTTAGTCGCTATACCGCAAAAAGTTCGACGCGGCGACAAGGTCTACATCGTCACGCGCCGCACGCTGTCATAAATGCAGAGCCACAGAAGAGGAGAATGCGCTTGACGCATCCACCGCTTAGGCCTAGAATAGAATCATGCAACTGCGCCCCTCTTCCCTCCGCCTGTCCTCGCCTCTGGCACTCGCCGGGCTGGCCTGTGCCCTTGTCGCCACCTCCTGCAGCGATGAATCCACCCCCGGCTGGTGGAAATCCCTCACCGGCAGCCAATCATCCGCCAAGGAAGCCCCCGCCAAGCCGGCAGCCACCACCGCCCAAGAAAATGATGCCCGGAATGAGCTGCTTGACTACATGATCTTCACCGTGGGTGAAAAAGTGAACCACCTGGCAACCCAGCCGGAGTGGACAGAAGAGGTGCGCGGCATGCGCTCCCGCCTCGAGGATTACTACAACAAGCTCGAAGAGAAGGGGGCCGACCTCCCCCTGCGCGTGAGGCTGAGCATCTTCCTCGCTGACTCAGCGCGTAATCTGCGCGCCTACGCCAAAGCGTCAGAAGGCTACCAAACCGCCCTGAAAAACTGGGAAAACCTGCCCGCAGATATCCGCACCGGCATCACCGGGCGCCGCCTGCGCAGCGCCATTGCCAACGGCACCGCCTCCTGCCTCCTGATGCAAAACAAAGCCGCAGCGGCCCAGCCCTACTACGAAACAGCACTCAAGATCGACGAAGAAATCTTCAACGAACTCGCCCCCGACCAAGGGCAGCCCCTCCCCCTCAACCCCGGCCCGGAGCTGGAGCGCGCCGCCGAAGATGTGCTCAGCTCCTACCGCTGCCTGGCCGAGTGCCTCCAATACGCCGATGACCCCGAGGAAGCGCGCGAAACATTCCAGCGCGGCCACACTCTGGCCACACGCATGAAACACCTCAAAGGCGGCATGTCCATCCAATACATCCGCCTCCTCTCCGCACTCGGCAACCTCGAGAGCCGCTGCGGCCAGCTGCGCCAAGCCCAAGCTGCGTGGACTCTGGCCGCCAACCTCGCGCAGCGCCTGCGCCAAGCAACCTCCTCCCGCTCTCTCCAAGCCCAGGCCCAGCGCTACCTCCGCGAGCTTGAGCCCTCCATCAAATCAGTAAATAAAAAACTGAAAGAAGAAGCCGCCGCAGCAGCCGCCCCCGCTGCCCCTGACGCCCCCGCTGCTGCACCCGCAGCCCCTGAGGAAGCGCCGGCATCCTGATCCCCGCCTCCCCCGCCCCCACCACCACGCGAGATGGCCTGCTTTCTCATATCCGCCAAAGCGCTCGAGCGCAACGCGCGCATCCTCCACAGCATCGCACAGGAAAGCGGCGCGCAGATGCTGCTGGCACTCAAAGCCTTCGCCAGCACCTCCTGCTTCCCCTACCTGCGGCCGTATGCCGCCGGGTGCTGCGCCTCCGGCCTGTATGAAGCGCGCCTGGCAGCAGAGCATTTCGGCGGCCACATCGCCGTGTACTCCCCCGCATATCGGGCGGCAGATCTCGCAGAGCTTCTGGAGTTCGCGCATCATATCGACTTCAACAGCCTCCCCCAGTGGCAGCGCCACCGCGCCACCTGCCTGGCGCACCCGCGCGTACAGAGCGGCGAGCTCCGGCTCGGCCTGCGCATCAACCCCTGCTACTCCACCGGCCACACCGCCATCTACGACGCCTGCGCCCCCGGCTCACGGCTCGGCATCCCCGCGGCAGACCTCACCGCGGCAGACCTCACCGGCATCTCCGGCCTACACTTCCACACCCTCTGCGAACAAGGCGCAGAAGACCTGGTGGCCACCTACCACGCCTTCGAGCAAACCTGCGGCCACCTCATGGCCTCCCCCACCATCCGCTACCTCAACATGGGCGGCGGCCATTGGATCACCAAACCGGAGTACAACCGCCCCGCCCTCATCTCCCTCGTGCGCAGCATCCGCTCGCGCTTCCCGCACCTGCAAGTCTTCCTCGAACCGGGTGAGGCCTGGTGCGTGCACACCGGCGTCCTGCGCGCCCAAGTGCTGGACATCTTTGACTCCCTGGGCTACCGGCACGCCATCCTCGACGTGAGCGTCACCGCCCACATGCCGGATGTCCTCAGCATGCCCTACCGGCCGGACGTCTTCGCCCTGCAGCAGCCCGCCCTCCCCGCCGTGCAACTCCCCGGCGGCGCCCTCCCCGCCGTGCAACTCCCCGGCGAATCCTACACCCGCGCCGGCACCCCCGGCCAGCACGCGCACACCTACCGCCTGGGCGCCACCACCTGCCTCGCGGGTGATGTGCTGGGGGACTACTCCTTCCCCGCCCCACTTCAGGTGGGCGATACACTCGTGCTTGATGACATGACGCACTACACCCTCGTGCAGACCACCCATTTCAACGGCGTGCCCCACCCGGACATCGTGCTGCAGCGCCCGGGCGGCCACTGCGACACCGTGCGCGCCTTTGGCTACCGGGACTTCGCCGGCAGACTCGGCTGATCAAGCCATTTTTCACAAAACGCGCGTCATCCCGCACTTTATGCTTGCTTCTTCCAAGACTTATGGTAGAAAGGGGAAAGCAACATTCCTTTTCCCGAAAAAGGAAAGAGCATCATACCCAAGGACGATAAAATAACTCATCAATATGGATACTCAAGTTTCAGTTCTCTGCGATTACGCCGCCGACTATCAGGGCAAGCTTTGCGTGCAGGGCGCGTTTGACACGCTCTTTGCCCGCCAATTCCCCGTCGTGCACCCCATGTGCTCCCTCGCTCTGCGCATCTGCTTGGTGCCCGAGGACGCCGGTGACCACAAGCTCGCCATCTCGATCGTCGATGAGAACGGCACCCCCATCGACCAGGAGCGCATGCCCATCGTCGGTGACCTGCATGTGGACCTGCCTGAGGGCGTTTCTTTCATGACCCGCAACCTCATCATGAACTTCCAGGGGCTGCGCTTCGACAAAGCCGGCAGCTACTCTGTGGACGTGACGCTGGATGGTGAGCTCATCACCCGCACACCGCTGCGCCTCATCCAGGTGCCCACTGAGGCCCCCGCCCAGCAGGCCTAACCCCCTGCCACACGAACCTTATTCTTCATTTCCCGGGAGCAGGCCACCCTGCCCCCGGGAAATAAGTTCATGCGCCGGCGCCTCAAGCGCCCCCCTCCTCATGGCCCGCCTCCACCACCTCCTGCTCACCGCAGGCATGCTGGCACTGCTCGCCCCCGGCGTGCAGGCGCAGGGGAGCCACTACACCGGCCAGCAGCCCGGCGCCGCCCCCCGTGAGCGCGCCGGCGAGTACCCGGACTCCATCTACTCCGCGGCCTACCTCCTCATCAGCGACTCAGAAAAACTCGCAGCCAAACAAAGCTACAACGCCGCCCTCCAAAAAGGCCAGCAGGCAGAGCGGCTCTTGGCCACCCTCGTGCGCGACTACCCGGACTGGAACAGCAACATGGTGCGCCTCAAGCGCAAATTGCTCGCTGAGAACATGTCCATCTACCGCAGCAAAGCCGGCAAGTCAGACGTGCCCACCTCGCGCGTGCCCGGCATCCCCACCCATGCCGAAACCGGCCTGGCGGATGACCCGCTCAGCAACACCAACTACCGCCCCGCCCGGCTGCCCAACTACGCCACCACCGACCCCAAGCTCTACCACCAGCTCGCCACCGCTCAGGAAGAAGTGCGCCGCATCGCCCAGGCCTACCGCGAGCTCAACGAGCGCTTCCTCGCTGCCCAAAAACAACTTCAGGCTGAGAAGATCACCCGGGAAGAATACAAAAAACGCTACGACCAACTCAACGCAGCGCTGCAAGATGAGCGCAAGCTGATCGAAACCGAGCGCAAAACAAGCAACACTCTCTACCAATCCCTCGAAGCCCGCCTGGGCGAGATGCAAAACCGCTACCGCGCCGCCGAATCCTCATTGAACGAATCGCAGAACCGAGTCGCCGAACTCGAAACCCGCCTGGCAGAGGTGCTCGAATCCCTCAACCGCGTGGAGCGCGAGCGCGACAGCCTCTTGATCGAAAACGAAAAACTGCGCGCCATCGTCGAGCTCAACAGCCCGGAAAAAACCAAAGCCCTCCTCGACCAAAACCTCACCCTGGCCGAGCAGCTCAAAACCGCTCGCGAGCGCATCAGCGAGCTGGAAGCCATGCAATCCGGCGCCAGCGATGAAAACGCCGTGCTCGCCCACCAGCTGGAAGAAGCGCGCGCCGAAGCCGCTCGCCTGCGCGATGAAATGAGCAGCATCTACGATGAAAACATGGGCTTCCGCCGCCGCGTCTCCGAGCTCACCCAGCAGCTCAACAACATGGAGGCTGAGCTCACCTCCCGCGCCGAGCAGCCCGCGCAGGACCCCGCCCTCGCCCAAGAAAACAAACTGCTGCGCGCCTTCATCGAAAAACAGCGCCGCAAACTCGCCATCCAAGAAGAAAGCCGCCGCCTCTTGTTTGAAACCTACCGCGCCATGAAAAACGCTGACCCGGAGGTGATCAACATCATCCAAAAAATGCAGGATGAAGACCCGGAAGCCCTCACGGAAGAAGAGCTCAAGGTGCTCGAAGACGTGCGCAACACCAGCGCGCGCGACAACCCCGAAGCCACCGAGGCCACCCGCCGCAAACTCGAGGTCGACACCCTCGTCGGCCTCGCCAACACCGCCTTCTCCAAAGGCCGCTACATCTCCGCCGAGCAGCTCTACCTCACCCTCTATGACCTGCAGCCCGACAATGTGGCCGGCCTCGTGAACCTCGGCACCATCCTCCTCTACAACAGCAAGAACGAAGAAGCCTCCGAATACCTCACCCGCGCCGCCAGGCTCTCCCCCAAAGTCGCCATCACCCACTACCTCGCCGGCATCTCCTTCTACCGCCGCGAGCAGATGCAGGACGCGCAGAAAATGTTTGCACGCGCCGTGCAGCTCGACCCCGGCAACGCGGAGGCCTTCTTCTACCTGGCCAATATCGAAGGCATCGAGGGCGCCTATGACCACGCGCTCAAGCACTACGCCGCCGCCGTCAAAATCCGCCCCGAGCTGGCAGATGCCCACTACAACATGGCCCGCCTCTACGCCGAAACTAACCGCGTGCCCGAGGCCGCCCGCTCCTATGACCGCGCCGTGCGCAACGGCTCCATGCCGGACCCGGACTTTGAGGCCTACCTGCGCCAGCACCCCGACAATGTCAAAAAACCCGGCGCCGACCTCGTGGCCACCATCAAGCCGGAAGATGAAGCCCGCCGCCTGAAGCCAGATGACCCCCAGCCGCCGGCTCCGCAACAGCTGCCCACCTCCCCCGGCAGCGACAAGCAGGCAGCCGCTTTCCAAGAACGAGTCACCAAAATCACCGCCTCCCCCGTGGATGCTGTGGCAGAGCCCTCCCCCGCCGGCGCCGGCCATGAGTGGGACCCCGCCCTCTTCAGCACCATCCGCATGCGCGCACGCTCCGGCATGGTAGAGCTCAAAGTCAAGCGCCCTGAGCCCCGCCGCCTGCGCACCCGCGGTGAAGGCAGCTTCACCCCCGTCAAAGCCGCCTCGCGCCCCTGATCTCCCCACCCCGCGCGCGCCACAGCCTCCCGCGCGGGCAGAGAAACCGGCAGCCCGCGCGCCTGCCTCCCCCCGGCGTGAGACCGCCCTTGCCATCTCCCCCTTTTGGCTGTATAATAACCCCCGCACATGCCCCTCTCACGCACCACCTCCGGCGGCCCCGGCGCCTCGCGCCGCCCGCGCATGCGCCGCGATCTGCGCCCCGATGTCCCGGATCATGAGATCCTGCGCCTCATCGGCAACGGCGCCTACGGAGAAGTGTGGCTGGCGCGCTCCGTCACCGGCGCCTTCCGCGCCGTCAAAGTAGTGTGGCGAGAAGACTTTGAGGACGAGGCAACCTACGTGCGCGAGTTCGAGAGCATCCTGCACTACGAACCCGTGGCGCGCGGCATCCCCGGCGTGGTGCACATCTTGCACGTGGGCCAAAGCACAGGCGATTTCCCGTACTATTATTACGTGATGGAGCTGGCAGATGACGCCTACACGGGCATCTACATCGACCCGCTCAGCTACGTGCCGCGCACGCTCCAGAGCGTCATGGAGCTCTACACCCACAACCCCATGCCCCTCGACTACGTGCTCGAAGTGGGCAGCCAGCTGGCACACGCGCTCGATGGCCTGCACGCGGCCGACCTGACACACCGTGATGTCAAGCCCTCCAACATCGTCTTTGTCAACAGCTGCGCCAAGCTGGCAGACGCCGGCTCCGTGGCGCGCGGCGGCGGCAACCGCAGCTTTGTCGGCACCCAGGGCTACACCCCGCCGGAGGGCGCCGGCACCCCGCGGGCAGATGTCTACGCCCTCGCCAAAGTCCTCTACGAAATGAGCACCGGCAAAGACCGCCTCGACTTCCCGGAGCTCCCCACCAGCATCCCCGATCCCTCCTCCCACCGCCGCTGGCTCGCCTTCAATGAAATCATCTGCGCCGCAGCCGAGCCCCTGGTGAACAAAGAAAGCATCGTCACCGCCCAAGACTTTGCCGACCGCCTGGACTCCCTGCGCCACTACGCCCCGGGCCACCGCAGCCGCGGCGGAGAAGCCGCCCCCCGCCGCTGGTGGGTGTGGCCGCTGTTCGGGCTCAGCTGCGCCGCCGTCTTATTCACCGGCTGGTTCTTCCTGCCGCAGGGGCTGCGCACCCGCCTGGGAAATGCCTACCAAGCCCTCTTTGCCGCGCGCGATGACTCCGCCCCCGCGCACAGCCAGCTCTTCATCTCCTCCGTCCCCGCCGGCGCCTCCATCTACACTGAAGACGGCCGCTATGTGGATGAAACCCCCTACGGCCCGGTCGATGTGCAGCCCGGGCGGGAGCTCTCCTTCATCTTGCGCAAAGATGGCTACGCCGACTATGAGGTGCGCGGCAAAGTTCCCCGGCAGGACATCCTCGCCCTCGGCGGCCACCTCCGCCCCTACCGCCCCCCCCGCCAGCACACCGACTGGCAAGATGCCCTCGGCACCACCTACAAACCCACCGGCGCCACCCACCGCGCCGTCTCCCCGGTCACCCTCCGCCAATTCGAAACCTTCCTCCACAGCGACACCTCTGTCGGCAATATCCCCTACGAGCAAATCCCCGGCACCGAACTCGTGCGCACCACATTTGCCGGCATCAGCGCCTACACCCTGTGGCTCACGCGCCTCTGCATGAACCAGGGCTTTATCGGCCGTGACCACTCGCTGGCCGCCATCCCTGAGGACGGCACCGCCTCCGGCACTGACATGTGCGCCTACAGGCTCACCACCAAACAAGTCCAGAAAACCCCCATCACCCTGCACTCCCACCCCACCGGCGCCACCGTCCTGCTCAACGGGCGCCCCATCGGCATCACCCCCCTGCAGGGGGTGCGCGTGCCGCTCGCTCCCTATTTCCTCGAAATCCGCAAACCCGGCTACGCCACCGAACGCTTCAGCGGCCTCTCCACCAAGGACCTCAGCATCAACGTGCAGTTGAAACCCAACAACTCCGTGTCCTTCGACACCGAGTGGGTCAACAGCCTCGGCCTCTCCTTCCGCCCCTTCCGCCCCTCTCTCATGGTCGGCGCCACTGAGGTGCGCGTCTCGGACTACCACGCCTTTGTCGCCGCCACCGGCGCCCCCACTCCCCCGCCCACAGACTTCGTCCAAAGCGGGGATCACCCCGTCGTCTGCGTCTCGCGCAGCGATGCAGAAAGCTTTGCCACCTGGCTCACCGCCCAAGAGCGTGAGGCCGGCCTCATCGGCCCCACAGATGAGTACCGCCTCCCCACAGATGAGGAGTGGAGCCTCCTCGTGGGCCTCAAGGACGAAAAAGGCCGCACGCCCTACGAGCGCCAGCAATACCACCGCGCCAGCGCCACCCCCGAATTCCCCTGGGGCCTCAGCTGGCCGCCGCCGGCACGCTTCGGCAACTACTCGGACTCCTCCGCCCTCCACTACGTCTCCCGGCAATACGTGCTGGAAAGCTACACGGACGGCTTCCCCTTCTCCGCCCCCGTGCGCTCCTTTGCACCCAACAGCATGGGCTTCTATGACCTGAGCGGCAACGTGCAGGAATGGGTGAGCGATGAATACGGCGGCCCCCCGGGCTTCTCCTTCCGGCGCTATGGCGTCACCCGCGGGGGAGACTACACCTCCTTCCGCCCCAGCCAGCTCTCCTCCGGCAGCCGCACCCCACGCCCGGAGAACGACCGCAACCCCACCGTGGGCTTCCGCCTCATCCTCGAGCGCACCCCACGCCAATTTTAACCACCCCGCCCCTCGGCACAGCCGGCGCGCGCCCACCTCCTCACCCTCAGCCACTTATCGAGCAGCCCGCCCACCTGCCGCCGGCGCCCCGCAGCAGCCCCCCATAGATTGGAGCTGACAAAAGCAGGCAGATCGTGTAGAATAAACGCCGTTCTGCTATGGCTTTTACACACCTACATGTACACACGGAGTATTCCCTGCTCGACGGCATGATCCACACGAAAGACCTGATCAAGCGCTGCGAGGAACTGGGCATGCATTCTGTCGCCATCACGGATCATGGCAATGTCTTCGCCGCCATTGAATTCATGGTAAATGTGAAAAAGCACAACAAGGGCATCCAAAGCTGGAACAAAGAACACCCGGAAGCACCCAAACCCCTCTTCAAACCCATCCTCGGCTGTGAGATCTACCTCTCGCCCACGCCGATGCATGTCAAAAAACAAATCCCCGGCCGCAACAAATACACCCACCTCGTCCTCCTCTGCGAAAACAACATCGGCTGGGCCAACCTCATCAAAATCGTCTCCCACGGCCACCTGGACGGCTTCTACTACAAACCGCGGGTCGACATGGACACCCTGCGCCGCTACAGCCGCGGCCTCATCTGCCTCACAGGCTGCATCTCCGGCCCCATCCAAGAGTGGCTCCTGCAAGACCAGCCCGAAAAAGCAGAGCAAACCCTCCTCGAGCTGCGCGAGGTCTTCGGCAAAGACAACCTCTTTGTCGAGCTGCAAGACCACGAGCTCGACAGTGAGCGCCGCTGCACCCCGGAGCTCATCCGCCTGGCCCGCAAGCATGACGTACCGCTCGTCGTCACCAATGACGCACACTTCCTGCGCGCCGAAGATCACGATGCGCATGACATCCTCATCTGCGTGGGCACTGGCAACAAGCGCATGGACTCCAAGCGCATGCACTACCCCGCCAGCTCCTATTTCAAAAGCGAGCAGGAAATGCGTGAGCTCTTCCCGGACCTGCCGGACGCCTACGAGAACACCAACCTCATCGCCGAGCGCTGCAACACCTCCATCCGCCTGGACTCCACCTCCACCGAGCGCTACCCCGAATTCGACACGCCCGACGGCTCCCCGCGTGAGGAATACCTGCGCGCCATCTGCTACAAAGGCCTCGCTGAGCGCTACGGCAAAGAACGCGCCGAAAATGACCAAGAACTCCGTGACCGCCTCGACTACGAGCTGCGCATCATCAACCAACTGCGCTTCGCCAGCTACTTCCTCATCACGGCAGACTTCATCAACTGGGCCAAGGATCACGACATCCCCGTGGGCCCGGGCCGTGGCTCCGCCGCAGGCTCCCTCGTGGCGTACTGCATGCGCATCACCAACATCGACCCCTACAAATTCGGCCTCATCTTCGAGCGCTTCCTGAACCCGGAGCGCGTGAGCCCCCCGGATATTGACATCGACTTCTGCCAGAGCCGCCGCCCGGAAGTCATCGAATACGTGCGCCAAAAATACGGTGAGCGCGCCGTCACCCACATCATCACCTACGGCACCATGGGCGCCAAATCCGTCATCAAAGACGTGGCGCGCGTGCTCGACATGAGCTATGGGGATAGCGACCGCATCGCCAAACTCATCGAAAGCGGCCCCAAGGTCACCCTGTACAACAGCCTCTGGGAAGAAAAAAACGGAGCCCCCGTCAAAAAAAATGATGAGCTCCACCAGCTGCTCGAAGACTCCAACTACCGCGAAGTCTGGGACTACGCCACCAAGCTCGAAGGCACCATCCGCAACGTCGGCATGCACGCCGCAGGCGTCGTCATCGGCGACCGCCCGCTGGATGACTACGTAGCTCTCACGCGCGATGACCTCAGCAACCCCCGCGGCGAAGTTGTCGCGCAGTGCGATATGGGCGCCATCTACAACGCCGGCCTGCTCAAGATGGACTTCCTCGGCCTCAAGACCCTCACCGTCATGAAAGACGCCGAAACCTACGTGCGCCAGCGCGTGCCCGGCTTCCGCTATGATGAGGTAGATATCCAAGATGCCGCCACTCTCGCCCTGCTCAACCGCGGCGACACTATGGGTGTCTTCCAGCTGGAATCCGGCGGCATGGTGGACACCTGCCGCCGCTACGGCATCAACAACATTGAAGACATCATCGCCCTGCTCGCCCTCTACCGCCCGGGCGCCATGCAGTTCATGGATGACATGATCGCCGTCAAAAAAGGCCTCAAACAAGCCGAGTATGAACACCCCTTGCTCGAAGAGGTCTCCGGCCTCACCTTCGGGGTGATGATCTACCAAGAGCAAGTGCAGGCCGCAGCCAAACTCCTGGCGGGCTACACCCTCGGCGGCGCCGACCTGCTGCGCCGCGCCATGGGCCACAAAGACGTAGAGGAGATGGCCGAGCAGCGCCGCCGCTTTGTCAAAGGCTGCTGGGAAGTCAACCAAATCGACGAAAAAACGGCCAACGCCATCTTCGACAAAATCCAAAAATTCGCCGGCTACGGCTTCAACAAATCACACTCCGCCTGCTACGGGCACATCTCCTACTGGACCGCCTACCTCAAGGCACACTACCCGGTGGAATTCCTCTGCGGCCTCATGTCCAACGAAGCCACCAATGAAAAAATCGGCATCTTCATCCAAGAGGCCAACCGTATGGGCATCGAGGTTCTCGGCCCCTGCGTCAACCACTCCGCCGTCAAATTCCGCCCGGAAACCATGCCCAACGGCCACCTCGCCGTCCGCTTCGGCCTGGCCGCCATCAAGAGCATGAGCTCCGACACCGTGCAAATCATCGTCAGCGAGCGCGAAGCCAACGGCCCCTACAAGAGCCTGGAAGACTTCTGCTACCGCATCCCTCCCCAAAACATGCGCCGCAACCAAATCGAAGTCCTCGTGCAGTGCGGCGCCTTTGACTGGATGCACGAAACTCGCGCCCATATCTTCGAATCCATCGAGCAGTGCCTCAACAGCGCCGCCTCCGTGCACAAGGACAACGAATCCGGCCAGATGGCTCTCTTCGACATGGTGCAGACTGCCGCCCCTGCCTCCCCCCACCGCATCCTGCGCGAATGGCCCAAGGATATGCGCCTCGACCACGAAAAATCACTCACCGGCGCCTACTTCACAGGCCACCCGCTCGACAGCATGCGCGGCGTCATCGACCAGCCCAAATACCTCCCCATCGGCACTCTGCCGGATCTCTCCCGCGAGGATATCCAAGGCTCGCGAGAAATGGCCGGCATGCTCCGCGCCATCGCCATCAAATCCAGCAAATCCTCCGGCCAGCGCTTCGCCGTCATCACCATCGAAGACTTCACCGGCAGCACCGAAGCTCTCCTGTGGGGTGACTCCTACTCCAAAGCCGCAGAGGTGGAGGGCCTCCTGCAAGAAGGCAACTTCGTGCGCTTCCGCGCCCGCATCTCCGAGGATGAACGCACCGGCGGCAAACGCGTCTCAGCCAATGGACTCGAGCTACTCAGCCGCCACTCCGGCCGCCGCGGCAGCAAAACTCCGGCCATCTACACCATCTCTCTCAACACCTCGCGGCACGATGCCGGGGACCTGCGCAACATCAAGCAAATCCTCCTCAACAACTCCGGCTCCGTACCCGTGCACATCTACTTCCGCAACTCCCTGGGCAACACCGCCCTCATCGAACTCGGTGAGCGCTACAAGGTAACACCCTCCCCCCAGCTGGACGAGCAGCTCTCCCTTTACTCCTAAGCCTCCTCCTCCGGCGCACCCTGCCCCCGGCGCCCGCCCCCCGTACGCCGCCGCCGCCCGGTCTTCTTCTCCGGCAGCGGCGGCAGCTTCGAGCAGTCCACCCCGCGCAGCAGATACTCCACCAAATTCTCCGTCGCATACAACAGCAGCCGCGAAGGTCGAATCAAATTGCGCCGGCACAGCAGCTGTATATCTGCCGCCATCTTCGCATCACACGGCAAGTGAATCTGCACTGTTCCAGCCTCCCGGCGCTTTTTCTCCTCTCCTCCCTGCTGCGGTTTCTTCATATCTCCATAGCACATCGTGTCCTCCTTCTTTAGCAAACACATAGTTACATATCAAGAACAAAACGCAATTCCCCCACTCAATGACACAAAAGTGCAGCATTTCGCACAAAATGCTGTCATGCCTCCCGCCTCATCATCAACAGCTTACTCCGCACACACCCGGCAATTAGCTCACCACAAGCGACTCATATAACCAAGCCCCGCCGTCACAGCAAAACCCGGCATTGCCTACCGCCCCCCCTATCCGACCAGCCGAGCCGCAGCGGGAAACACCATAGTATAAGCCCGATCAGGAACACATTCCCTCAGCTTAGTGATATTACTTGTTGCGTTTGAGCCTTTTCATCCCTTCAATGACGGAGGGCTCATAAGTCCCCATCTTTTTGAGGCGAGTGATAGCAGCTTCATTATCATTAACTGCCGCCTTAATATACCATTGAACCGCCTCTGCAAGATTCTCTGCGACCCCATCTCCATGCTCATAAGCATAACCAAGCCAGTACTGAGCCATACCCTCATCTTGCTCGGCAGCCAGCCGAAACCACTTTACCGATTCTACATTGTTTTGAGGAACCCCTTTCCCTGCACCATATGCAAACCCAAGCATGACCTGAGCATGACTATTCCCTTTGTTTGCGGCTTTGCGGTACCATTTTACTGCTTCAACATAGTTTCTCTTGTCATCATATAATAAATCAGCAAGCCTTACCTGAGCACGTTCATAATCTTGCTCCGCTGCTTTGCGGTACCATTTTGCAGCTTCTGAGGCATTCTGTGCCACACCTTTTCCCTCCGCATAGTAATATCCAAGGTTGCTCTGAGCTGCAGCGTTGCCTTGCTCCGCCGCCTTGCGGCACCATTTTACTGCTTCATTATAATCCCTTGGCACTCCATCGCCAGAGCTATAACAGACGCCAAGATAATTCTGCGCTTCAGCATCCCCCTGTTCTGCTGCTTTCCGATACCACCTCACGGCTTCCGCAGCATCTTCCGTCACGCCCCGCCCCAATGCATAACAGGTGCCGAGGCTACACTGAGCATACGCAATACCGCGCTCCGCTGCTTTCCGATACCACCTCACGGCTTCTGCTGCATCCTTTGGCACGCCGTCCCCCTTTTCATATGAGAGACCGAGCGCATACTGAGCAGAAGCATGTCCTTGCTCCGCCGCCTTGCGATACCACTTTACCGCTTCTGCCGAATCTTGCGGCACATTTTCTCCTGTGTCATATTTAACGCCCAACGTAAACTGAGCATCATCATCACCGCGCTCTGCCGCCATATGAAACCATTTTATCGCTACAGCCGGGTCCTTCTTCCCATCCACCCCCTTTTCATACCATAGCCCTAACCGATACATAGCAACCGCACTGTCTTGCTCGGCGGCCTTGAGATACCAGTTTAGGGCTTCTGCAAGATCCTGAGCAACCCCCAGCCCCTTTTCATAGCAACGCCCGAGCACATACTGAGAACTTGCATGACCATGTTCCGCAGCCTTGCGAAACCATTGTACCGCTTCTGCTGCATCCTTTGACACACCTTCCCCCTTCATATATGAAAACCCAAGCATATATTCCGAGTTGGCATCGCCATGTTTTGCCGCTTTTTTATACCATTTTACAGCCTCCACATGATCCGTCGGCACCCCTTCTCCATAATTATAACATCGTCCGAGCAGAACCTGCGCTTCGGCATAATCCTGATCTGCCGCCTTGCGGAACCATTTGATAGCAGTTGCATAATTCTTCTCCACTCCCAGCCCCAAATAAAAGTAATTGGCATAACCACATTGACCTTCAGGATTACCATTCTCCGCCGCCTTGCGATACCACCTCAAAGCTTCACCATGATCTAAAGACACACCACGGCCATTGCCATAGCAGTAACCCAGTTGACTCTGCGCTTCAGCATCCCCCCGAGCCGCCGCCTTGCGGAAATATTCCACAGCCTCCGCTTCATCTACGGGCACTCCATGCCCCTTCATATAGCACTTGCCCAGTCTGACCCATGCAGCAGCATCCCCCTTATCTGCAGCTTTGGTATACCACTTCACAGCCTTTTTTTCATCTTTTGCTATCCCTACCCCACCGTAATAACAATCGCCAAGATGGAGCTGAGCCACAGGATCTCCCTGATTCGCAGCCTTGCGAATCATCTTAATCCCCGTTGCAGAATCTTTCGGGACACCGGTTCCGGTCAAATAGCAAAGGCCCAATTGACTCTGCGCCCCGGCATGCCCCTTATCCACAGCCTGGCGAATCCACTTCATAGCCGCACCTTCATCCTTTTTTACACCCTTGCCATTCAAATAGCACACCGCTAAATGATACTGACCTTGCGCATTCCCCTTCTCGGCAGCAAGTCGATAATATTTTACCGCCGATTTCATTTTTCTATTAACCCCCTTTCCCTCCTCATACAGGCCGCCAAGACAAACCATAGCATCAGATTTCCCTTTTGCTATGGCTTTCCTCAACTCCACAACCGCCAATTCATACTGGTTCTCCTTCAGCAACTCCTGAGCTTTATCCCACTCAGTAGCACCACTTCTGTCCCACAACACGTACCCCATCAAAGCAGACACCAAAAGGACAACTCCCAGTAAAAACACAACTCTATTTTTATTCATATACCTCAAAATCAATATGTTCTAAAAAATGCAGACACTCATGCCACAACCGCCTTTAATGCTTAGAAGCAGCAGAGAAAGTATACTTCTTTGATTTTTTTATAGCATTCATGACCCCCTTTTCTCCCGAATCCATGAACGCTCGAGCTATCCATTTAGAAAATGATATCATCCTCTTTTTATCCTCTTCGTTTTTCTCAAAGGAGGCAATCGACCGAATCATATCATCTATTTCATCCTGACTAATTGCGTATAAATACCATGGCGTTGAATATGCATCACCCCCCAAAGAACCCTCCGTCTTGCTGTAAACAGCATTGTCGATCACCTTGAACTCCTCCATCTGCACTTCTACCAGTTTACCTGGATTGCAAAATATTGAATACACAATATAAATGTCTTTTGCTTTCTTGCAGGTAACAAAAAAACCGCTCATAAGAGACCGCCCCACGTCAAGCTCATAGAACTTGTAGCCATATATACACTTTTTCCCCCATTTGCCTTGCGGAACATAAGAAATTGCATGGTCAATCCCCTGACCATCTCCCGTATAGGAGCGAATATGATATACAAGTTTGGTCACCTTTCCCATCTGAAAGATCTGACGCACCTCTAAGGCCGAGGAGAACAGAGGCCCCTCCGTATGAAGACCATCGCCATCTTCCTCGCCGAAGGCAACCATCCCCCCGGGAAACAACAGCATACATACAGAACATACACCAAGCGCAAAAGAAGCCAAAAACTGTCGAATCTCCATCTTCATGTGATCTAAATAAATTACAGCAACCACAGAACCCATCACACCTTGAAATGCCCACCATCACCCACAAGTGAACGGAAGAACAACACAGATATAACGCGAACCATGTTGCAATATGCACCATTATACGGATTCTTAATCCGTGCCTATATTGCCCTCATTTGTTGATTTTCAGTTAGTGATTTTTTGACAAGCAGATAAATTTATCTACTCTTTGTAGGCTCTGCCTCCTAGCATACGAATGGCTTAAAAGCCTTACTCATAATTTTTTGCTAGAGTGTGATTTTTTGGCTTGCATTGCGGATTAAGAATACGTAACCACCATGAAAACTAACCCAAGCAAAAAAGAGGAGCTTCCGGCTACGCCTTTACAAGGCTACGCCGTGACAGGGACAGCTGTTACTTCGGCAGAGATAGCAGCTTTGGAAGTATTAAGAGAAACCGGCGTTGATATACTGGAGGCCG
>JAFLSS010000039.1 GCA_022510805.1 Akkermansiaceae bacterium | reverse complement strand
TCCTCATCGCCTCAGCGGTGCGCGCCATCATGGCCCAGCGCCTCTGCCGCTGCCTCTGCGACAACTGCAAGATGGACGGCTACCTCACCCCGAAACAATCGGCCATGCTCGGCATTGAGCAAGACCGCCCGGTCAAGGTGCCGCGCCCGGGTGGGTGCGACAAATGCCGCGGCCGAGGCATGCGCGGCCGTATGGGCATCTTCGAGATCTTCCAGATCACGGATGATGTGCGCGAGCTGGTGAACTCCAACCTCTCCTCCGCCCAGCTGCGCAAGCGCGCCCGAGAGCTGGGCATGCGCACCCTGCGCGAAGACGGCATCCGCAAAGTGCTCGCCGGCCGCACCTCGGCCGAAGAGGTCATCCACGTAACCACCGGCGACGCCAGCTAACCCTCATTCTCAACCTCTTACTACCCCGACATGGACACCAAACTTACACTCGATGTTTTTATCAACTCGGGCTTCATCGACACAGCCTTGGCTCGAGAAATTGAGGAGGAGATGAGCAACAGCGGCAAGGAGGTATGGGAGACGCTCATGGACTTCGGCATCATCACCGCGCCGGAGGAGTTCTGGAGCATCATCGCCACAGAAGTGAGCGCCCAATACATCTCGCTGGAGGGCTTTGTGCCCGCGCCGGAAGTGCTGGCCATGCTGCCCGCCGCGCAGGCGCGCATGCACGGAGCCCTGCCGGTAGAATACCGTGAGGGTGAGGGGCTCTACGTGTGCCTGGAAAACCCGCTCAACCCGCAGACAGTGGATGACCTGCGCCTCATCACCGGCAAAGATGTCTACCTGTACGTCGCCGCAGACTACGAGGTACACGCCCGCATCATCGAGTATTACGGCGGCACCGAAGCCGCCATGGGCGACCTGCTGCAAGACCTGGCCAACATGAGCGTGAACAGCGTGGACGGCAGTGAAGAAGCCGGCGCCGTGCCCATCGTCCGCTTTGTCAACCTCGTCATCACCCAAGCCATCAAAGAAAAAGCGTCCGATATTCACCTGGAGCCCTTTGAGCATGAGTTCAAGATCCGCTACCGCGTGGATGGCGCCCTCTATGAGATGGCGCCGCCCCCCGTGCACCTGGCCAACCCCATCATCTCCCGCGTCAAGGTGATGGCGGGCATGAACATCGCAGAGCGGCGCGTGCCGCAAGATGGCCGCATCGTGATGCGCGTGGGAGATTGCAACGTGGACATGCGTGTGAACTCCCTGCCCACACAGCACGGCGAATCTGTGGTGATGCGTGTGCTGGATCGCAACAGCGTGAGCCTCGATCTGAACAACCTCAACCTCTCCCCTGAGCTGCACGAGTACATCTTGGATACCGTCAACAAGCCCAACGGCATCTTCCTTGTCACCGGCCCCACCGGCTCCGGCAAAACCACCACCCTCTACGCCGCCCTGCGCGAAATCAACACGGAGGACACCAAGATCCTCACCGCAGAAGACCCGGTGGAGTATGATATTGACGGCATTGTGCAGATCCCCATCAATGAGGGCATCGGCGTGACCTTCCCGCGCGTGCTGCGCGCCTTCCTCCGCCAAGACCCGGACCGCATCCTCGTGGGTGAGATTCGTGACCAAGACACCGCCCAGATCGCCGTGCAAGCCGCGCTCACGGGTCACTTGGTCCTCTCCACCCTGCACACGAATGACGCCGCCGGCGCCGTGACGCGCTTCATCGACATGGGCGTGCAGCCGTTCCTCCTGGCCGCCACCATCCTGGGCGCGCTGGCACAGCGACTCGTGCGCACCATCTGCCCCTACTGCAAGATGCCCTACACGCCCTCCAACTCACTGCTCAACCAGCTGGGCATCAACCCCGCGCTGCTGGTCAACCAGAGCTTCTACACCGGTGGCCGCTGCGACAAGTGCGGCAACACCGGCTACCGCGGGCGCAAGGGCATCCACGAGCTGCTGCACGCTTCTGATCCCATCAAGGAGCTCATCACGCAGAATGTCCCCTCCATCACCCTGAAACAAAAGGCGATCGAGCTGGGCATGCACACGCTGCGCGAAGACGGCATTCAAAACATCTTCGATGGGCACACCACCATCGAAGAAGTGCTCCGCTACACCTAAACACCCCCACTCTCCCTCCCTCCCCTTCTTACCCAAACGAAACACTCCTGACATTTTATGCCGAATTTTAAGTACATAGCTCTGGATCAAAACGGCGCCGAAAAAACCGGCGTCGTGAAAGCCGACAACAAGATCGCCGCCATTGAGATGGTGCGAGCTCAAGGCCTCCTGGTGCGTGAGTGCGACGAGGCGGGCTCTGCCGTGGCCAAAGCCAACAAATCCGCCTCTTCCAAGGACGGCCAGAAAGGCAAGGCCAAGAAAAAAGCCACCAAAGGCAAAGCGGGCGCCAAGATCAGCCAGCGGGAGATGATGATCTTCACCCGCCAGCTTGCCACGCTGATTGACGCCGGGCTTCCCCTGCTGCAAAGCCTCAACGTGCTCGCCAAACAGGAGCCGAACCACAACCTGCGCGCCACCATTACAGCCCTCAGCGACTCCGTGCAGGGCGGCTCCACCTTCTCCGATGCCCTGGCTGCCTACCCGAAGATGTTCAACCGCTTGTTCGTCAACATGGTGAAGGCGGGTGAGATCGGCGGCGTGCTCGAGGTGGTGCTCCGCCGCTTGGCAGAATACCAGGAAAAAGCCAACAAGCTGCGCGGCAAGATCACCTCCGCCATGATCTACCCGCTCATCATCATGGTCATCGCCCTGGGCATCCTCACCTTCCTCATGCTCGTCATCGTGCCCAAGTTCAAGGCCATGTTCGAGGGCCAGCCGGACATGAATCTGCCGGCTTTCTCAGAGTTCGTGTTCGATTTCTCAGAAAACTGTGTGGCCATGACCCTGGTGCCCTTCCTGCCCAACGCCGTGGTGGCCATCATCCTGCTCGGCGTCATCATCGTGGGCATCACCTTCTGGCGCCGCACCCCCAAAGGCGGCCGCGCGGTGGATTCCTTTGTGCTCAAAGTGCCCAAGTTCGGCCACCTCAACCAGGTGAACGCCGTGGCGCGCTTCTCCCGCACCTTCGGCACACTTGTCTCCTCCGGCGTGCCCATCCTCCAGGCGCTCAACATCACCCGCGACACCTCGGGCAATGTGATTGTCTCTGACGCCGTCACCAAGATCCACGACGCCGTGCGCGAGGGTGAATCCATCGTCACGCCCATGACCACCAGCCCCATCTTCCCGCCCATGGTCATCTCCATGGTGGATGTGGGTGAGGAGACCGGCCAGTTGCCTGACATGCTCATGCGCGTGGCAGATGTGTATGATGAAGAGGTGGACAACGCCGTGACCGCGCTCACCGCCATGCTTGAGCCGCTCATGATCGTCTTCCTTGCTCTCGTGGTAGGCAGCATCGTGATCGCCATGTTCCTGCCCATGATCGAAATCATGAAAAGCGTCTGATAACCATGAAATACCATCACGGAACACGCACCCGAGGCGGCTTCACGCTCATCGAGGTCATCGTCGTCATCGCCATCGTTGCCACCCTCGCTGTGCTGGGCTGGGTCGCCACCAACCATGTGCGCACCAGCCAGCAGAAAGAGCAGGCCAAAATCCACATCAGCCAGCTTGAGCTCGCCATGACCAACTACCGCCAAGATCACGGTGATGTCATGCCCACGGGCAAGGGCGATGAATGGAGCGCTCATGTGCTCTATGCGGCGCTGTACTGCGATGAGAACAATGACGGCGAGCCCGACACTGACAAGAATACCGGTGAGCAGATGATCCCCTACTGCGAGGCGATCAAGCCCATCGCCACCACTAAGCACATGAAAGAGGTGGCCAATGGTATCCTCTCCACGCGTATTCCCCTCACCCCGCCGCACGCCAAAAAGGCGAAGAAGTACTACGTGATTCTCGACCCGTGGGGGAAGCCCTACCGCTACCGACTCGGCTACGAGCTGCGCGATGCTGACAACAAGGTGGGCAATGGTATCAACCCGGACTTTGACATCTTCTCCTTAGGCGTGGATGGCGCGGGCAACGGCCGCACCAACACCGGCAACAACGAGGACAACATCTCCAACATCCGCTCCTGGAACTAACCCCACCCCGCGCGCGGCGCCCACGCGTCCCCACCCCACCTGCGCGAGACACACCCCGGCTGACAAGCATGATGAGAGGCAGGCAGCTTCTGACACTCACAAGCCTCGGCCGCGTGTGCCTCGCGCTGCTCTTTCTGCTCATCTCAGGCAGGGGGCTTGCTGAGCCGCAGCAGGAAGCCCCCGGCGCGGCAGAGGAGAGCCCCGCCACCGCCGCCGCGCTCGGAGTCGTGGAGCGGCTCACGCCGGAGTACAGCGGCCGCGTGAGCTTCGTGCTCACCCCCGCCCTCAGCGCCCCCACCATCAGCCCGCAGGGAGAAGAGGGCATCTGCATCTCCGCCAACTGCGTGCGCGAATGCCTCCGCGCCTACGGCTGGTACCTGCGCCACATCGCGCGCGTGCACCTCTCACGCAATGGGGACAACAAAAGCGCCGCCCGGTGGGAGCAGCCCCGGCACCCCCTGCAAGTCCCCCCCACGCTGCCGCTCAACTTTGCTTACAATTACTGCACCCTCAGCTACACCGGCGCTCACTGGGACACCGAGCGCTGGATGCGCGAGCTGGATCTGCTGGCGCTGGAGGGCTTTCACTATGTCCTCATCACCCCCGGACTCGAAAAAGTGTGGCAGAATTTTCTGCGTGAGCTCGGGCACCCTGAGCCCAAGATAAGCGCCTTTATTGCCAACCCGGCCTACTCTGCCTGGTGGCATATGGGCAATCTGGAGGGAGAAGGAGGGCCGGTGAGCCAAGAGCTCATCGACAGCGAAGCGCGGCTGGGTCAGCAGCTTGTGCGCCGCGCTCGCGAGCTGGGGCTGGAGCCTGTGCTGCAGGGCTATGTCGGCTTTCTGCCGCATGATTTTGAGGGGCACCGCAGCGCCCTGCTCCCGCAGGGCAAGTGGTGCGGCATCTACACGCGCCCCTCCGTCCTGCGGCCGGATACAGCCGCCTTCCCGGAGGTGGCAAGCCTGTGGTACAAGCACCTGCAGGCGGTCTATGACTACACCCCCCGCGCCTTTGCCGGGGATTTGTTCCACGAGGGGGGCAATCACCAAGGCGTCAGCCTCGACAAAGCGGCCGCCGCAGTGCAAAAGGCCATGCAGCGCTTCTCACCCGGGAGTCTCTGGTTCATCCAAGCATGGGGGCACAACCCCCTCCCCCAGCTCCTGCAAGGCACCTCCGAGCGCCACACAGTCATCCTCGCGCTGCACAAAAACCTCAGCCCGGCAGCGCAGGTGCAGCGCACATACGGCGGGCGGCGCTATGTGTGGTGTGAGCTCGCCAACTTCGGCGGCAAGCAGGGGCTCTACGGCGGGCTTGACCTGCTGGAGACCATGGAGGGAGACGCCGGCGGGGCCTCGGGGCTCGGGCTTCTCTCTGAGGGGCTGGAGACAAACCCCCTCTACTATGAGCTCTTTTTCGAGCGGCTCAGCCACCGCGGCCGCATCTCGCGCGCAGATTTTCTCACCCGCTATGCCCACGCGCGCTACGGCAGCCGGGATGCGCGGCTCGTGCAAGCGCTCCATGCGCTGGCGCGCAGCGTCTACACCCCCGATACGCAGCGCGAAGGAGGCCTGGAGAACCTGATGTGCGCCCGCCCCGGCCCCGGTATCGACCGCGCCAGCACCTGGAGCAACCCGACCCCTTATTATGACCCGCAGGATGTGCTGCAGGCCGGGCGGCTCATGCTCGCCGCCGCGCAGGATGACCCGCAGCTGCTCCGCCGCAGCACTTTCCGCTATGACTTGGTGGATGTGTGCCGCGAGGCGCTGGCCAACAAGGCGCGGGCGCAGCTGCAGCGCTGCCGGGCAGCCGCACAAGCGGCGGACACCGCCCTCCACGCCCGCGAGGCACAGCGCTTTTGCGCCCTCATTGAGCAGATGTCAGACCTGCTGGCCGCGCATGAGGATTTCCTGCTCGGCGCCTACCTGCGGGGAGTCGCAGCGCGCGGCGGCGCCGCCATGCAGCGCAGCGTGCGCCAGCTCATCACCACATGGAGCCCCACCACAGGCATACTCAACGACTACTCGCACCGCCAATTCTCCGAGCTCATGCGCCACTATTACCTGCCGCGCTGGCAGCTCTACTTCCGCCTGGCCACGCCGGGCACCCAAGCGCCGCTCCGCAGCCAGGCCAACACCAACAACGGCACGCGAGTCACGACCACTTGGTACGAATGCCCGGAGCTCGATTCCCTGGAGGCCTCATTCCGCACCGCGGAGATACCCCTCCTCACCGAGCCGCAGGGGGATCTCCTGCGCTTGGCTGCGCAAGCGCTGCAAGAATGAGAGCCGCGCGCCCTCACGGCACCACATTGGAGGGGCGCACACGGCGCCCGGAGCGCGGCGGCAAGGGGCGGCCTGAGGACTCACCGCGCTGGCGGCGGCGCTGGCGCTGCTCCATCTCATGGCGCAGTTTTTTCATGCGCACACGCAAGACCTGAATACGGCTCTCATCATAGTTGCGCAGCAGCGTGCGCAGCTCTGCCTCACGGTGGTCCGGCTCCTCCGCGCGGAGGGCAGAATGCCGCGCCAGCAGCATGACAAGCTTCTCACGCACATCTGCGGGGAAATCCGCCCGGCTCGTCAGGAACGAGAGCACGCCCAGCGTGCGCTCCTCCTCCTTGGCCGCTTCATCCGCGCGATTCGCCTCCCGCAGCAGATCCGCATAGCGCGAGCGCAGCACAAAAAAGAGCATGATCGCCTCACTATCCCCCGGGTTGGCCGCCAGCAGTTTCTGCGCCAACTCCACGGCGCGGCGCATATGCTCCATCCGGTTGGCGCCGGCGCGCTGGCGCAGGCAGAGGCGCAAGTAGGCGCGCTGGTATTCCTCCTCGGCAGGGTATTCCTGCAGCAGGGCTGCGAGCATCTGCTGCGGGCTCTGCCCGGTGGGTGCGAGCTCCCGGCGCATCTCCGGCGAGCGGAGGCTGCCCAGCAGCTCAGCCTGGCGCAGGCGCGCGCGCGGGGAATTCGGCTCGCGCTCCAACAGCCGGTTGAGCAGGCGAACCGCGCGCGCCAGGAGCACCCCGCGCCCGGGGGTGGAGTGGGTGCAGGAAGTTTGCTCACCGCAGGTGCACCACTGGCTGTGCAGAGCAGCCAGCTGCAAGCTGTGCACCAGCTCTGCCAGGAGCTCCGGCGAGGCCTCGGCCTCCAGCCGCTCCACCATGCGCAGCAGCTCGGCATTCACCTCAGCCACGCGAGCGGACAGCGCACCCGGGCGCTCCTGTGCATATGATGCCGCCGCCCAGCCATTCATGGCCTGAACACAGGCGAGGGAGTCCCCCGGCAGCAGCTCCGCCTCACGGCGGAAATAGGTCTCCGAAGTCGCGTAATCCCCCGTCTGCAGAGCAATCGTCGCCAAGATGCGGCAGGCCTCCGCCATCTTCTCGTCATCGCTGTCCGCCTGAGCAGCAATCTGCTCATAATACGGCATCAAGTCCTGAATAAGGCGCGCATCCGCCCGCGAGGGGGGCAAGAACTCATCATCCCCCTCCCCCTGGCTTGTCATGCTCGAGAAAATACGCTGCAGCGAGGCATCCGCAATCTGCGCATTTTTCTCCGCCAGCAGGCGCTGCTCATTCTCATTGCGCAGCGAGGCATGCACCCGGGCATAGCCCACACTCATGCTCACAAAAAGCAGCACCAGCAGCAGAGCCGCCGCGTGGCTCCACGCCGCCACAGCCGGGCGGCGGCGCATCCACATGAGGTAGCGCCGCCAGCAGCTTGCCGGGCGCGCATGCACAGGCTCGCCATTCAGGAAGCGCTGCAAGTCCTCCGCCATGGCGGCCATGCTCGGGTAGCGCTCTGAGGGCTCAAAGGAGATACTCTTGTTGATGATGGCGCCCAGCTCACCGGCATGCCGCAGGGGCGGCAGCGGGTCAGAGCAGATGCGGTGCACCAGCTTGCCGGGCTCCGCCTCGCGGAAAACAGGCTGGCGCGTCACCAGCTCATAGAGAGTGAGCCCCAGGCCATATTGATCACCCGCAAAGGAGTTTTCCCCGCGCAGCAGGCGCTCCGGCGCCATGTAGCGCAGCGTGCCGTCATGCGTCTGCGTCACCAGCGGCGCCTCCTCCCCGGCATTGAGCACAGTGGCCAAGCCGAAATCACTCACATGCAGCACCCCGGCATCATCCAGCAGCAGATTCCCGGGCTTGACATCCCGGTGCAGCACCCCGTGCGCATGCGCAAAGGCCAGCGCCTTGGCCGCCTGCAGCCCCACTCGCGCCACGGCCTGCTCATAGGGCACCCCCGGAAACACGCGCGGCAAATTCCCCGCGCGCACCCCCTGGCCGCGCACCAGCCCCATCACATAATACCGCCACGGCCCCTCCTGCCCGGCGCCGTACACTTCCACAATATTGGTGTGGCGCAGCCCGGCGATGAGGCGTGATTCATTCTCAAATGCCTCGCTGTGCCGCGCATCAGCGCTCCACGAGGGGGAGAGGATTTTCACCGCCACCTCGCGGTGCAGGGACTGCTGCCGCGCGCGGAAGACAGTCCCCATGCCGCCGCTGCCGATTTTTTCTTCCAAGTGATAATCACCCAGCGTCTTGGGGAAATGCGCATTGCCGTGCACCGCGGGGCGGGCGCTCTTGCCCAGCTCCTCCATCTGCACCAGCGGGGAGAGCAGCTCTTGCAGCTCCTGCGCGACCTCCGGATGCGCGGCGGCAAACTCCTCAACAGAGAGGCATTCGCCCGCGCGCAGACGCTCCAGATACGCCTCGGTGAGCTCCGCCAGCAGCTCTTCCCTCTCGTCGGGTGTCCTCATAGCGTGTTATCCTGTTCGATCAACAAATCGCGGAACCTCTTGAGGGCGCGCACATAGCGGATACTTGCCGTCTTTTGGCTCAGGCCCAGCACGGCCGCACACTCGGCATTGCTGAGCTCCTCAAAATGCCGCAGCTCCAGGATCTCACGATCCGTGTCCGGCAGCTCGGCGAGCACGCGGCGGGTGCAGGCCTGGCGCTCCAGGCGCTCCAAGTGCGTGCGCGGGCTGGAGATCGAGTCAGCAAATTGAGCCCAAGCATCCATGGCGCCGGAGGATTCCTCCGACTCCAGATCCGCCTCTTTCATGGCATCCCGCTTACCGGCGCCCAAGTGCTTGCGCTCCATATCCGCCAGCGCCTGCAGCGCAATGCGCCGCAGCTTCACATACACCGGCACATCCTCGCGCTGCTGCAAAAAATCCAGCCGGCGGCCGCAGGCCAAATAAGCCTCCTGCACCAGGTCCTCCACCCCCATGCGCCGCAAAAGCGCCGGCGGCACCCGGGTGGACAGCAGGTGGGAGATGCGGTCCTTGTGCTGCTGCCACACCTCAGCCAGCCAAAGAGAAGCGATGGAGGCATCTGCGGCAGGCGATGAGTCGGGAGTGGGAGTCATGGGCGGGCGGGGGGGTTACTCAGAGGGGGTTTCCTCGCGCAGGTCACGGCCCATCAGCTCTTGCAGGGCCTGCGTGGCGGGCTTATGTTGGTAGAGGATCTCATACATGGCATCAATGAGCGGCGTGCGCACGCCCAGCTTGCGTGCAAGCTGGTAAGTGGAGAACGTGTTGGGGATACCCTCCACCACCTGTCCCACGCGCTGTTGGCACTCATCCACCGGCACCCCTTTGGCGATGAGGCCGCCGGCTGTCAGGTTGCGGCTGTGCTCTGAGTAGCAGGTGACCACGAGATCCCCCATGCCGGAAAGACCCATGAAGGTCTCCATCTCGCCGCCGTGTGCCATGCCCAGGCGCATGATCTCACCCAGCCCGCGCGTGGCCAGCGCCGCGCGCGCATTGTCACCCAGCCCCAGCCCGGCGCAGATACCGCTTGCCAGAGCAAACACATTCTTCACCGCGCCGCCCAGCTGCATGCTCACCACATCCGTGGTCGTATAAATACGCAGGAACGGCGTGCTGAGCCGCCGCTGCACAGCCTTGGCAATCTCCATATCGGCAAAGCCCACCAGCGTGAGACTCGGCAGCTCCAGCACAATATCCTCCGCATGGTTGGGGCCAGAAAGCGCCCCCACGGGCACCCCGGGCAAATACTCCTCGAGAATCTCCGTCATCAGCTTGCAGGAGTCGCGCTCGATCCCCTTCGTGCAGCTCACCACCACAGCCCCCGGCGCCAGATGCGCCTGGCGCAGGCTCTCAGCCACACTGCGCATCACCACACTCGGCACCACCACCAGCACCAGGTCTGCCCCCTCCACCTCAGCCCAGCTGCTGGTCACCTGCACATGGGGCGGCAGCGGCCGCGCGCCGCGCACGCGGCAAAGGCTCTGGCGAGTTTCGCGGATAATGGCGGCCTCCTCCTCGCGGTAGGTCCAAAGCACCACCTCATCACCGCTGTAGCCGGCGGTGAGAGCAAGCGCCGTGCCCCAAGCGCCGCCGCCTATGACTGCTGTTTTCTTGAAATGAGATTCCATATTGAAACAAAGAAAGATCTGATTTTTTTGGTATAGGTCACCTTGGGCTCCACGCCGGCCATGATGCGGCGCAGGTTCTCCCGGTGCTTGACCACCACCACCAGCAGCACCGCCCCCAGCGCCCCCAGAGCCAGCCACTCGCCGGACGCCATCTCCCCATCGCGGGCAAAATCCAGCGCCGCCGCCAGCACCATCGCCCCGCCGGCCAGCAGGCTCGAGAGCGACACATACTCACACACCACCAGCAGCAGCGCAAACACACCTGCCGCCACCCCTCCCACACCGGGGTGAAATGCAAAGATGCAGCCCGCCATTGTGGCCACACCCTTCCCCCCGCGAAATCCCAAATAGCAGGTGAACATGTGCCCCAGCACCAGCGCCATGAGCACCCCCAGCAGCCACGCCACACTCTGCCAATCCATTGCTGACAAATCCCCGCCCAGGCTCGCTTTGTACACATACAGAGGCACAAAACCCTTCAGAAAATCAAGCAAAAAGACCAGAATCCCCCACTTCTTTCCCAGGTTGCGCCCCACATTGGTGGCGCCGATATTGTGAGACCCCAGCGTGCGGATATCTACTCCATGCAGCCGCCCCACGAGATACCCGAATGGGACTGACCCCAGCAAGTACGCTAATACAATGTAGAGGATGTGCTCCGCCATGGCTCCCGATACTACCAGCTTTCCCCCCGCTTGGCAATACAAAAAACGAAGATGACGCGCGCGCGTGCGTAAGGCGGGGCGTGCATTTTCTGCTTGACTTGCCGCCTCCGGCTTGTAAACTCGCATACACTCCCCCCTCTCTCATGAATAAGAACGTCCTCATCATCTCCTCCAGCGACCGCCGCGGCGGCAACTCTGACACCCTCTGCGACCACTTTGCCGCCGGTGCGAGCGACGCCGGCCACAGCGTTGAAAAAATCTTCCTCGCGGATCTCAACATCGGCTTCTGCCGCGGTTGCCACGCCTGCGAGAAGATCGGCCGCTGTGTTCAGCAGGACGACATGGCGCCCCTCATCGAGAAGCTGAAAGCGGCAGATGTGGTGGTGCTGGCCTCACCCGTGTACTTCTACACCATCTGCGCCCGCCTCAAAAACTTCATCGACCGCACCGTCGTCGTCTACCCCTACAAAGGCTTCGCCGGCAAAAAATGGCAGCTCATCCTCACCGCGGCAGATGACAACACAGCGGCCATGCAGCACGCCATCGGAGATTTCCAAGGCCTCATGGAGTGCATGGAAGAACCCGTCATCCTCCCCCCCATCATCGGCCTCAAAGCGTGGAATGTGGGAGATATCGCAGGCAGCCCCGCCGTGCAGGCAGCCTATGAAGCGGGGAAGGCCTGCTGAGCCACGCACCATTGCGAAAAAAGACTTTTCAAGGGCGGCTCCATTTGCTAGAATGCCTGCGAGCCGCGGGGGCAGAGGCCTCCGCACCCTGTTCTAACCCTATTATTCGACACTATGAGTACTACCGATTCCACCCCTGAAGGAAAGATGATGACCGGAGCTGAGGCGCTTGTGCAGAGCCTTGTACGCGAGGGGGTGGAGGTCGTATTCGCCTATCCCGGCGGCGCGAGCATGCCCATCCACCAAGCGCTGAGCAACGAGCCCACCATCCGCACCATTCTGCCCCGCCATGAGCAGGGCGGCGGTTTCGCGGCAGAGGGATACGGACGCGTCACCGGCAAAGTCGGCGTGTGCATGTCCACCTCCGGCCCCGGCGCCACCAACCTCATCACCGCCATTGCCGATGCCTACCTCGACTCCATCCCCATGGTGGCATTCACAGCCCAGGTCGGCAAACCCCTCATCGGCAGCTCCGCCTTCCAAGAGACGGATGTCTTCGGCATGACGGCCCCCATCGTGAAGCACAGCTACCTTGTCACCGATGCGCAGGACATCCCGCGCATCGTGCGCGAGGCGTTCCACATCGCCCGCACCGGGCGCCCCGGCCCCGTGGTCATTGATGTGCCCAAAAACTTCCAGGAAGCGACCATCACCCCGAATTTTGACGAGCCGCTGGACCTGCCGGGCTATACGCCGCAGATCCCCCTGCCCACGGATGAGCTGGACAAGGCGCTGCCCATCCTTCTCTCCGCCAAGCGCCCGGCCATCTATGCCGGCGGCGGCGTGGTGACAGCGGAGGCCGCCGAAGAGCTGCGCGAGCTGGCGGAGCGCTGGCAGAGCCCCGTGGCCACCACCCTCATGGGCATCGGCGCCATGCCGGAAAACCACCCGCTGTCTGTTCGCTGGCTCGGCATGCACGGCGCTGTCTACGCCAACAACACGGTGAATGAGGCAGATGTGGTGCTGGCCATCGGCGCCCGCTTCGATGACCGCGTCACCGGCGCCGTCAAGACCTTCTGTGAGCACGCCCGCATCATCCACATCGACTACGATGCCGCCGAGCTCAACAAGAACAAGCGCGTGGAGCTCGCGGTGCGCGCTGATGCCAAGGCCGCCCTCCAATACCTCAACACCAAGCTCGAAGAGCTCGGGCACAAGGTGCGCCCCTACGCCCCGGAAAACCGCCCGGAGTGGTTCAGCATCATCCGCCGGTGGAAAGAGCAATACCCCCTCTGCTACGAAAAGCGCGAGCACGAAATCGCCCCGCAGCAGGTGGTCGAAGAGCTCTACCGCCAGCTGCACGAGCAAGACGCCATCATCTGCACCGGCGTCGGCCAGCACCAGATGTTCGCCGGCCAGTTCTACCGCTTTGAGAAACCGCGCCGCTTCTCCACCTCCGGCGGCCTCGGCTCCATGGGCTATGGCCTCCCCGCCGCCATGGGCGCCCACCTGGCTCACCCGGAGCTGCCTGTGATCAATATCGACGGCGATGGCTCCTTCCTCATGAACGTGCAGGAGCTCGCCACGATCCACGTGGAGCGCATGCCCATCAAGACCATCATCCTCAACAACCAACACCTCGGCATGGTGGTGCAGTGGGAAGACCTCAAGTACGACTCTCACCGCGCCAACACCTTCCTGGCTGACCCGCGGGACACCTACGACCCCACCCACCACACGCCCGATATCATCTACCCCAACTTCCCCGTGCTCTGCGCCGGCTTTGGCATCAAGTGCGAGCGCGTGGTAGAGCCTGCTGAGCTCGCGCCCGCCATCGAGCGCATGCTCGCGGCAAAAGAGGCCTATGTGCTCGATGTGATGGTGCCGTATGATGTGCACGTGCTGCCCATGATCCCGGGCGGCATGGGCTACCGCGATGTGGTGCTGGAGCGCATCGCCGGCGATGGCAAGGGGCGCAAAGCCTCCGAGCTGGGGCGCGAGATTCCCTCTGCGCTCTGATGCTGACCCCTCAGAGAAAAGTCTCTATTCCTTTCCAACTCTACTACTATACGGCGACAGCGCCGCAGGTGACGCCACGCGGGGGCACCCCCGCCTGCTCAGCCTGCGGCGCTGCTGCCAAAACTGCCTCTTCACACCGCAGCCCCTTTTTTTTCACCATGGAATATTACTATCTCGATTCCAGCCGCACCCCGCGTGGCCCGTACTCACGCGAAGCGCTGCTCAGCATGCTGAGCGAAGGCATCATCTCCTACAACACAGAAATAGCCTCCAAAGGCGATGCCTCATGGCAGCCGCTCGATGTGGTATTGTCTGATCACCCCGCGGTGGAGACCTTCCACTCCCTTCACCCCCAGACGCCGAAGAATGGCACGGCAGGTCATTGCCCCTCATGCCGGGCAGAAATAGAAGCCACCGACGGGAAGCTGCCCGAGGCCTGCCCCAGCTGCGGCTACACCTTCCCTGACACCACCCGCGGCTATTTTCACAACATCTTTTACGCACTCAAGCACACCTTTGATTTCCGCGGCCGCGCCACCCGCGCCGAATACTGGCAATTCTCCTGCACCATGGCCGTGCCCTCCACCCTGGCGAGCATCCTCTATATTGGCTTCCTCATCCTCTCGATGGTTTTTCCGCTCTTGTGCCAGGTTAAGATTTTGGATGATGATGGGACCCCGCTTCCTACCCCTGTGGAATCACTCCAGAACCTCACCCTGGGCAGCTACATCTTGGCAGCCGTCTTCTGGCTCCTTTTCATGCTGACGAGTGTGCCGATGTACTCCGTGCTCGCGCGCCGCATACACGACATAGGCCGCAGCGCAAAGTGGCTCTTCCTCGTGGTGTTCATCAACCTTTGCACGCAGGGAATCAATCTGGCGGAGCTCATCGGAAACATCAACGCCGCCGTTCCGTCTTCCTTTGGCAACCTCTATGAGCTGGCGCAGAACATTCAACAAGAGATAACCGCGGCGCAGAATACACATTTTTCTGTCCTGTCCATTATCTCCAGCCTCCTCTCCCTCATAAATTTCGCCTTCAGCATCGCTATCATCGTCATGGCCTGCACCGACAGCCAGCGCGGGCCGAACAAATACGGCCCCTCCTCCAAATACCCCCTCGGCTGATCCCCGCCGGCGCGCCGGGATGCCCTGCTCCCCCGGCGGCGGCGGCGGCGTGAAACCGGCCGCAGCGTGAGCCGCGGCCTCCTCTGCCGAGGCTACACCCACCATCAGCGCACAGTAAAAACACCTCAGTCAGAGGCACCTGCCGCCCCCACACACCACCATATCCATGACACAACAAGCTTTCTGTCCCTTCTGCCACGCAGAGATAGACACCACCCAAAAGCTCCACACCACCTGCCCCACGTGCCGGAAAGCGCTGCGGCCGAAAAGCTTCTCATTCTTCTCCTGCATTGCGCACGCCCTGAGCCAGAGCTTCAACTTTAAGGGGCGCGCCACACGAGCAGAATTCTGGTATTTTTTTATCTTCGTCAACCTCATCATCATCCTGGGCAATCTCTTCCTGTGTAGTGGCTATACCACCTTTTGGTTCGACACCGGCTTCCTCGCGCTGTATTTCTTCCTCGTCATGCTGCCCCGCTCTGCGGCAGCCGTGCGGCGCCTGCACGACATCGGCAAATCCGGCAAACTCTTCCTGGCCTGCATGTACCCACACCTCCTAATCCAACCCCTTTTGGCATACAATTTGTTACCATCCCCCATCTCCACCATCGCAGAAGTTCTTGTGATGGGCTTATCTCTCATCCTCCTGTATTACGTCATCCTCTTCTTCACGGATAGCCAGCGCGGGCCAAATCAATACGGCCCCTGCACCAAGTACCTCGACATCGCGCCCTTCCCCCGCAAGATTCATGAAAAAAAAGATAAAACAGTTGAACAAAAACAGGCAGAAGAGACTCCAATAGAATAGAGTCAGGTGACTCCACCCCACCCTATTCCACCTTATCCCCCTCACGATGAAAGCCTTTTTCTCAGCCCTCGCTCACCCGTTCAGCACCCGGCAGGCCACACCCCGCCGCATCTTTTGGCACGCCTTGCTCGGCTTTGTGCTGCTGTTTGTCCTGCTGTACGTGCTGCGCGCTATCATGATAGATCAAGTACATCGCAGCACAGAGGAGTTCGGCTTCGAAAAGGCAAATGCCTGGCAGCCGTTTTTCTACGGGCTGGATCTGCTGGCGCTCTACCTCATCATCGCCCTCACCTCGCTGACCAACCGCCGCCTGCGGGATACCGGCAGCAGCCCCCTCACGCTGATCGGCGTGGGCTGCTTCGGCATCTGCGCGGTAATATCCTATTTCTTATCCTTCTACACCGCCGCCACCACCCCGCTGACTGCGCCTGACATGCCGCCGTGGGATTCGGCACGCATCGGCACGCTGCTCTGCGCCCTGCTGTTCTGCACCGGCTTTCTCCCGCCGCTGCTGGCGCGGCTCTGCAGCCCGACAAGCGGCGCCCCGGCAGAGGCCGGCGGCTTCTGGGGGCGCGCGGCCGCACACTTCACCCGCTGGCGCGACTACCGGGGCACCTCTGCACCGGCGGAGTACCGGAGCGGCTTGATCCTCTACATCGGGCAGCTCCTCCTCACCAGCGTGCCCGGCGTCTGGGCATGCAGCAAAGTCTTCGCAGTCGGCATCACCGACCCCACCTTCCTGCCGGAGGGCGCCCTCACCTTCTTTGTCGGCGTGCCGGCAGCAGTCGCCCTCCTCCTCCCGCTCGCAGCCGCCACCGTGCGGCGCCTGCGCGATGCCAAGCTCACGCCCTGGTACCTGCTGCTCCCGCCGGTCTGTGTCATCCTCTGCCTCATCATCCCCCGCCGCACCGGCATCAGCCCCACTTCACTTAGCACATCATGACAGAATTACCCCCTATCCCCAGCCCCGGGCACTGCCCCACCTGCCAACAGGAAGTTCAGCTTGACAATGGCCAATTACCTGAGCGCTGCCCCTTCTGCCACCGGGTCTGGCGCCCGGCGGACACAGGATTCCTCTCCTGCATAGCGGCGAGTTTGCGGCAGTATTTCAAGCTCAGCGGCCGCGCCACCCGCTCGGAATTCTGGTGGTACAGGTTATTTGACTGGGGCGCCTCCACAATCCTGGGCTTCGTCGTCCAGATCATTGCCGGCATCATCGCCACCGCCGCCGTCAACAGCCATATCAGTGACAGACTGTCCCCTGCAGCTATCGGCATCGGCACAGTGATTCTGCTCATCGTCTACCTGCTCATCATGCTCGCCCTCTTCATCCCCTGCCTCACAGTGACAGTGCGGCGGCTGCATGACACCGGCGCCTCCGGCTGGTGGCTGCCCCTCTCCCTCATCACCTTGTACGGCGGCGCGATGCTGATCTGCTTTGCCTCGTACCCGCTCAAGCATTCCCACGGATATGAGGGCTACAGCACAGGGCTGATCTACCCGATCCTCTTGTGCTGCGGCATCGTCTCGCTGCTCATCGGCATCGGCACCACCATCTATATCATCGTGCGCATGTTCTTTGACAGCCAGCGCGGGCCGAACAAATATGGCCCCTCCGCCAAATACCCCCTCGGCTGATTCCTGCACCTCAGCGCCCTCTCACCCCCACTCGCCCCGAATGCTCTCCCCCATCTTTATCCTAGGCCCCACCGGCTGCGGCAAAAGCCGAGTCGCCGTTGAGCTGGCAGAGCGATTGGGCGCAGCGGAAATAGTGAGCGCGGACGCCTACCAGGCCTACCGGCAAATACCCATCCTCACCGCCGCCCCGGGGCAGGACCTGCTCTCGCGCGTGCTGCACCACCTGATCGGCACCCTCGACATCACCGAGAACAACGATGCCGCCACCCACGCGCGGCACGCACAGCAGGCCATCGCAGATATCCAAGCGCGCGGCATGCGCCCCATCATCACCGGCGGCTCCGGGCTGTATGTCAAGTTCATCTCCCACGGCATCTCGCCCGCGCCGCCGGCAGATCCTGCCCTGCGAGCCGAGCTGGCAGCCCTCCCCCCGGCTGAGGCGGTGGCCAAGCTGCAAGCGCTGGATCCGGAAGGCGCCGCCCGCACCGACCTCTGCAACCCGCGCTATGTCACGCGCAATCTGGAGATCGTCATCCTCGGCGGCAAACCACTCTCCTACTGGCAGCAGAACTGGCAGCACCCCCCCGCCGGCCCCGGCTTCATGCTCACCCGCGACACCGCAGAGCTGGACGCCCGCATCGCTGAGCGCGCCCGCGCGATGGTGGCTCACGGCGTCATCGACGAAGTAGCCGCCCTCGGCCAACTCTCGGTCACCGCCGCCAAAACCCTGGGGCTGCGCGAAGTGCAGGCACACCTCGCGGGCACCCTCACCCGCCCGGAGCTGGAGGCCGCCCTCGCCCTCACCACGCGCCAATACGCCAAGCGGCAGCGCACATGGCTGCGCCGCGAAACCTGGCTCTGCCCCACCCCCATGCAGGCAGACCCGGTGGGCGCCATCCTGAGCCGCCTCGCCACCGCCTAACTCCCACCCCACCCAACAACCACCCAACACCCACGCGCACATTTTCCTTGACACGAACGCCTCCCGGGCGTATGAAAGAGAGAAACAACCGACCCTCCCCCCTATGCAGCAAGAAGAAAAGACCCTCATCCTGTTCAAACCCGACTGTGTGCTCAAGAACCTGTCCGGCACCATCCTGCAGCGCCTCCTGTCCGAGGGCTTCCGGCTGCGCGGGCTCAAGATGATGCAGCTCAACGAGGAAATCCTGCGTGAGCACTACGCGCACATCCTTGATTTGGTCATTGATGGAGAACCCCTGTTCCCCAAGCTCTCCGCCTTCATGCAGAGCAGCCCCGTGGTAGCGCTCATCCTGGCAGGCCCGGGCGTGGTCACCCGCGTGCGCACCATCCTCGGCCCCACCAACTCCCTCAAGGCGGACAAAGGCACCATCCGCGGTGACTTCGGCACCAACAGCATGATGAACATCTGCCACGCGTCCGACTCCCCCGAAAACGCCCTCATCGAAATCAACCGCTTCTTCCGCCCGGACGAGCAATTCTAACCACCGGTTCTCACCCCATCTCCCAACAGGCTCATGACCACACTGCGCCCCCTCCTCCTGCTGCCGCTCTGCGCCCTGGTGGCCGCGCCGCTTCACGCCGCTCCTACCACCACCAACACCAACAGCAAGAGCAAGACAGTCCCGCTCTCTGAGCGCCCCTATGCCGATGTCAAAAACCTGGTGCTGCGCAAGGAGCTGCAGGCGCTCGATGAAGCGGCCAACCTGCTGGCAGAGGTGAATGACGAGAAAAGCGCCAAGCAGGCGCATTCAAAGATCGACCGCCTGTTCCGCATGCTGCCCCCCATCACGGGAGGCAGCGCGCAGGAGCTCGACCTGCTGGCGCGCGCGCAGAACAAAGTGAGCTCGCAGATGTGGCGGCTCATGGAGGAGGAGTACTTCGAAAAAGCGCAGCTGCAGGAGTCCTGGACTCTCATGACAGATCATTTCTCGCGCCCGAGCGCGGCAAAATAACCACCCGCCGGCTATCCCCCGCGCGGTAGCGGCCGCACAAGCGGCGCGCCAGCAGCCGATCCACCGCCAGAGGACCGGAGCCCGTGCACGCCAGCGCCACAAAACACAGCAAATAGAGCATCGGCAGCTCACTCTGCCCCGGGCTCCCCGCCGCGCCATACACAAACACAACCACCCCGAAATTCACCGCCAGCACCAAGGCTGCCGCGCGCGTGAAACAACCGGCCAGCACAGCCAGGCTGCAAAAAAACTCCGCCACCACACACAGCGCAAGCGAGAGCACCGGCCCCACCCCCAGCGGGTCGAGCCAGCCGCTCCCGCCGCCGCTCACCAGCAGCAGCAGCTTGGGCCACCCGTGGCAGAGCATCATGGCCGCCACACCGACCCGCAGCAACAACACACCCACCTCATGCCGCTGCATCCACGGCGCCAACATCAGGGAGCACCAAGCGCTCCGCCCCGGCTCTTGTGTCTTCATACCCCCCTGTGACACGCCGGCTCCGGGCAATATTCGAAAACAGCTACCCCGGCGCGCCTCCACTGCGCGCTGAAGCCGCTGAATTAGCTTGACAAATGCGCGCGCGATAGTATAGTGATGCCACCCGTTATGAAAGAGCAGATAGCAAGCAGTGCAGAGGCAGCCGTGTCGGAAGTGGTCAATGTTAAAGCAGCCGCGTTGAGCCTGATCGCCGCTGCGGCCGACATGAAAGAGCTGGAGAACGCCCGCGTGAGTGTGCTGGGCAAAAAAGGAAGCTTCTCCGTGCTCCAACAAGGCATGCGCAACGTGCCCAAGGAAGACAAACCTGCCGTGGGCGCTCTCCTGAATGAAGCCCGCGCCGCCATCACCGAAGCGCTGGATGCGCGCATGGCGGAGCTGCAGCGACTCGCAGATGCCCAATCCGTCGCGGGGATCGACATCACCCTCCCCGGCGAGACTCTGCCCCCGGGCGGCCTGCACCCCATCTCCCTCGTGCGTGAGGAAGCGGTGCGCATCTTGCGCCGCATGGGCTTCACCCTCTCTGACGGCCCGGAAATCGAAGATGAGTGGCACTGCTTCGATGCTCTCAACACGCCGGAGGACCACCCCGCCCGCAATGAGAAAGACACGTTCTACTTTGACAGCGGCAAGCTGCTGCGCACCCAGACAAGCACCGTGCAGGCCCGCGTGATGGAGAAACAAGCGCCGCCGGTGCGCATCATCTGCCCCGGCTCCGCCTTCCGCCGCGATGCCATCGACGCCACCCACCTCTCGGCGTTCAACCAGATCGAGGGGCTCTATGTGGATAAGCACGTGAGTGTCGGTGACTTGAAAGGCACGCTGGAATACTTCCTCAAAGCCCTCTTCGGCAGCGAGACCGCCGTGCGCTTCCGCCCGCATTTCTTCCCGTTCACCGAGCCCAGTTTTGAGATCGACGTGCTTTTGCAGGCCGCCGGCCAAGCCCCGCGCTGGATCGAGATCGCCGGCTGCGGCATGGTGAATCCCGCCGTGTTTGAGAATATCGACAAAGCCACCGGCCGCTCCGACTACGCCGGCTGCACAGGCTTTGCATTCGGCATCGGCCTGGAGCGCCTGGCCATGATCCGCTGGGGCATCCGCGATATCCGCCTCCTCATCGAAAATGATGTGCGCTTCCTCGCCCAGTTCCAATAACTCCCACCCTTTCATCTCACTATGAACATCTCTCACAATTGGCTCGCTCAATATATTGACCTGGAGGGGCTCAGCGCCCAGGAAATGGCCGACATGCTCACCTTCGCCGGCATCGAAGTGGAGGGCACGGCCGAGCGCGGCGTCTCGACTGATCTGGTCGTTGTCGCGCAGGTGATGCAGAAAACACCGGTCGAGGGCAGCAACCACCTGAATGTATGCCTAGTCGACGCCGGTGAAGGCTCCCTGCGCCAGATCGTCTGCGGCGCGCAGAACTACAGCGTCGGCGACAAGGTGCCCTGCGCCCTGCCCGGCGCCGTACTGCCCGGCGGCTGGCAGATCAAAGAGGGCAAGATGATGGGCCATGCCAGCTGCGGCATGCTCTGCTCAGCCTCAGAGCTGGGGCTGCCGGACAAAGAGCACGGCCTGTGGATCCTGCCGCAGGATCTCGCCCTCGGCACCCCGGTGCGCCAATTCACCCCCACGGACACACTCTTTGAGCTGGAGATCACCCCCAACCGCCCGGATCAGCTGAGCCACTGGGGCA
>JAFLSS010000038.1 GCA_022510805.1 Akkermansiaceae bacterium | reverse complement strand
ATGTAGCTGGTTTTCCACTTTCCAATGGCTTCGTATTGCTCCGGCTATACGCTCGCCTTTGTTGCAGGGTAGGCCGGTTATGTAGTAGGACTTTTCCGATATCATGTATACCATATTTGCGCTTGAAAAAGGTAAGAGATATGGTAAGCTGATACTGCGCTTGCCATAATACGCCATCACATATGCTGTATTTCGCATGGGGGGGCGACACATTTATTATCGAACTCAACCGCTTCACGATATGACAATTATCCGCACTCTCGCATTGTTGCTGGTCGCAGCAGTCATGCTCATCTGCACGCCGGCTCAGGCCCAGGACAGCGACACGCTCACGGCCAAGCAACAGAAAGTGTCCATCATGGTCGGCGAAGCCCTTGGCTCCAGCAACGATGATGATAAACTCATTAAAATGAGCTCATCCAACCCCTTCGCAAAGATGCTTCTGGGTATAAAGGTGTATGAATTATCCGATGAGAAGGATGACGAGCAGATGGGTCTGAAGCTGATGGTTGCGGCTCTGAGTGAAACCGGCGAAGATGAAGACTATATGTTGGGCATGCTTATCTTGTTTAAGAAGCTGAATCTGGAGCCGGATGAATTCTTGAATTTCCTGAAATCGGAGATCAAGCGGCTCCAATAATCCGCTGTCGCTGACAGTCGGCATTTTTCAAGGCTATAAGAGACATTGCCTATCGACCTGTTGCGCATCTATCGCACCCTACCTGAAACCTCTCCAAAACCGAAGAACCCCCACCTGAGCCAAGTTTTTAGTATGAGATACATGCGCCACATAGTCGGCATACTGTCATTTGGGTGCGTCAGCTGCGTAGTACAGGAGCAGCGGTGTAGCACCTGCGCTACAATCAGAGATCGAAACTCGTGCTATCCTATCAGCTCCAATCTATTGGAAGATTTTGATTTTTATTTCAAGGTAGTGGAGATGTCGGCCAGAGAGAAATATGCCGTTGATGCGCTGACAGAGAAGCAACAGCAGCAGCTCGCCCGGTGTATCGTATCATCGGCGGTGTGGAAGCAAGTGTTTGTGAAGTACCACCGCGATAAGGCTGCGCACAAGCCGGATACCCTTGATCTGTATCTGGATGCGCCGGAGAGCGTGTTCCACCGGATAATACTGCCTCACTTGCGCAAAGAGCTGGCGGGGATCTCCTGGAGCGAGCCGCTGCTGCACGAGGATGCTCATGAACTGCTCAAGCTGAACTCCTCATTCTTCACCTTCGTAGCAGATCACTATGTGAAGCTGCACCCGGAGGATGCCAACGGCTGGTACTTCCTGTGGCTCTTTATGTCGCAGCCGAACGACTCATTTGAAACACCTTACTGCGAAACTATCGTCGACTGGCTGGTAGAGGAAAACATGAACCGCCACCCCTACGGCAAGCGCATTCTGAGCCGCGTGCGCGAGGAGCGTCATCTGGACATCCCCCGCATCTACGGAAGCGCAGTGCTGCAGCCCGATACCCGCGCTCCGCGCATGACGAATCACTACTGCTACCGGCCGCCGACCGAAACGCCCATTCGCCAAAAAACCACCCCCCCCAGGCGCAACGCCGGTTACCAAAACGCGCGGAAGCTCCTGGATGCCCTCCCCGAGGCACAAAAAGCGGAGCTCGCCGCCGCCATCGTGCATGCGGCAGATTGGACCGCGCTCTGCCGTGCACCATCCAGAACCTCAATTATTATCGACGCCCCGAATAGCATCTTCCGGCGCCACGCCCTACCCGCCCTCCAACAGCGCATCGATGCAACCTCCGCCGCCCACGCTCTATTGCAGCCAAAGCGCGGACAAATAACACCGATCGAAGCGCTGGGGGCAGATATCTTCCTGCTTGTGGGCGAGCACTACATCAAGCAGCATCCCGGAGACCGGAATGCCTGGAACTTCCTCCTGCTGCATGCCAAAGTCATGGTACTCCATGATGAATACTATGCCGACGTCATCGGCCGCTGGATACTCGCCAACAACATGATCGAATCCCCCTACGTCCTCCGCTTCATGAATCTCCTGCGCGAATACCGTTATGTTGATGTGGACGATTTCAACAAACTGATTGACTAACACCCTCGCTCCGGATAAATGCGCCTGCCGGATTACCCCACTCTCTAAATAACCAGCGCAACCACAAAAAAACGCCCCGAAACCCCGGAGCGCTTTTTTAGAAACAAATGCTTTTGAACCGATGTAGCCTCTCGAGAGGCTAGGGAAGCGGTCTGCATCTTAAATTTTGTCTTGAATCCGGAGGGATTATATGTTAATATCTTTCAATGGTCAAGATAAATATTTCATGAATCCTCTTACGTTTTCATTCGATATTGGATATGCCTCTATAGGGTGGAGTGTTATTGAAGCGTCCCAAGACGCATTCCCGCAGGTCATTGGAACAGGTGTCGTCTTATTTCCTTCTGATGATTGTCTTGCTTCTGAACGGCGGGAAAATCGTCGTATGCGTCGTACGATTCGCGCCCGGCGTGCACGCATCGAACGAATGGGGCGTATATTGGAGCACTACGGCGTTATCACCCCCGAGGAGCGCATGATGCCCGGTGCGCCGCTTCCCTTTTTGCTTGCGGCTCGTGCGCTGCGAGGTCTGGCTGTTCTCTCGCCGCTAGAGCTGTGGAATGTTCTGCGCTGGTATGCTCACAATCGAGGGTATGATGGCAACAGCAGCTGGAGTTCTCAGGAGGATGCTGAGGAAACAAAGCGTGTAAAGATTGCTAATGAGATGATGGCGGAGAAAGGGACAAAAACGATGGCGGAAACAGTTTGTGCCATCCTTGAACTGGACCCTGCCGACCCTGCAGCGCATATCAGGATGGCAGAAATGAAAAGCCCCAACTATAAGAGGGATTGTCAAATGGCGTTCCCCCGCACTGTTGTAGAGCGTGAGGTGCGCGCCATCTGCGAGTCATGCACCTGTCTCCCGGATACGGTACGCGCGCTCATTCTTGATGAAGTGGGGCCCCGGCGCGAGGCGTTGAAAGAAGCCGGCGTGCAGCTTCCGCTTCGGTATATTGGATCTGTGTTATTTGGCCAGCTCCGCCCCCGCTTTGACAACCGCATTATTGAGCGCTGCCCCATCACATGGGCACAGGTTTACAAACAAGCTTTGGAGAAAGAGACACCAGGTACGCCGGAGCAGAACATGGCCCGCGCTAAAAAAGAAGCGGATAAGCTCGCCAAGGTGCCGAAAGCCGACTGCCGAGAGTTTTACGAATATCGCTTTGCTCGCATCTTGGCTAACATACGCGCGGCAGACGCGCCGCTCTCCGCAGAGCAACGCGCAGCCCTTTGGAAACGTGCCCAAAAGAAACGCCGCTTCACTAAGGCTGAGTTTATTGAAGCGGTAGAAGAACTCGTTGCCGGCGCACCCCATAACCTGAGAAACTATTTCCAAATTGTGCCGGAGAGTGAAAAAGCGCTTATCTTCCACCCGATGAAAGATGAAGATAAGGCTAGTGGCAGAGCGCCCTATGCTCGGCCGGTGCTTCGCCAAGTAGTGGCCGAGGTGCTGCGGGGTGAGGATCCTACTCGCCCGGCGGCCAGTCCCGAGCACCCGGAGGGCGAATCCAAGGCGGCCGATGGGATTCTCTATTGTTTGCAGGATCCGGAATCGGAGGTGAATATAATCCAAGCTCAAAGAAGCATTGATGAGCAAACTAATAATCCCCTTGTGCGGCATCGTCTCCTCATTTTCGAGCGTCTGCTGCGTGACATGGTCAAAAAATATGCCGCAGGAGATGCATCGAGGGTGGCGCGCTGCGTTGTGGAGGTAGCACGCGAGGTGCGTACCTATGCAGGTAAAGGTTCGACGGAGATTGAGAAGGAGGAGAATCTCAAATTAAAAGGCTTTCATGATGCTGTCAAATACTTGCAAAAAGTGAAAAAAGAAGCACCTGAGTGTAAGCTTACCATAAATGCCAAGCTCATCAAAAAATGCCGCATCGCCATGGATATGAATTGGAGATGCCCTTACACCGGCAAAGAGTATAGCGCATGCGACTTGCCCGGTATGGACTTAGAGCATATCATCCCCTACTCGGCACGAGAAACCAATGCTCTCTCAGCCCTCACCCTCACTTGGCCGGAAGTCAATAAGATGAAAGGAGATCGCACCGGTCTTGAGTTCATAAAGCAATATGGCGGCCAAGCCGTGGCGGGGAAGGATAACCTATCTATCAGGACAATAAAAGATTACAAAGAATGGGTAAAAGAATTGAAGCCACAAAAGCCTAGAAATGGCGATAAAAAACTTAGCGATGACGATAAGCGCCGCCGCCTGCGCAAGCGCTTATTCTTAGTAGAAAAGAAACCGAGTAAAACGGAAAAAGGATTCACCCTCGGGCAGCTGACTCAGAGTTCGCAACTCATGCGCATGGCCGCACAGACGGCGAAACGCCACATACCGCAAGCCAAGGTCGCCATGATACCCGGTCGCATCACTGCCGAAACCCGCAAGGCATGGAAACTAATGGGAATTCTAGGCCACCCCAACCTCGTTCCGGAGATTAACGAGGAAATGGATAAGGAGAGCATTCGCAGCATCACGCATCTGCATCATGCTATAGATGCCTGCACCCTCGGTCTTATCCCGCTTCTCATCCCCGGCGGCACGAATGGCGCCGTGTGGGCCGCTATGCTGAAGCGCCGGATTCCTACCGCGCAAGCAGATGAGTTGCGTACCCAATCCAAGCTATTCGCATTCAGCAATAAGGACGGCATGGCGCAACTCCATCTCCGGGATTTACCGGAGTCCGTGAAAGACTCCATCTCCCGAGCCTTGCAGGAAAAGCGCGTGGTGCAACACATACCTGCCGATATGAGCGGAGCGAAATTGGATACTCAATATAAAGGTATTATAAAGATTAAGGATAGAGAAGTATACCTTAGGCAGAGGGATTCCAAGAAAGATAAGATAGAAAATAAGGACTTACCTGTCGTCATCATCAGCGGGAGTGAGTCCAAAATCTATCACGATACGGACGATTGTAAGACGACCATAAAAAGCTTGAAAAAGGAAAAACCGAATCAGAGGATTACTATTTTGAAGAAAAGTACGCTCATCCATATTCCCTGTCATAATGACCCCAAAAGAAATGGTATATGGCGAGTGGTCGGCATAGAAGGCAATGCAGAACAGGACATATTGCTGGAGTTATCCAGATCGGAAGGTGTGGATGACGGAACCCGGAACTGGCAAGGCGTTGGATTGAACACACTCATTCAATCAGGCATGGAGGTAGCCAGCTGTGTTAAAGCATCCGCTATCGCTGGTTTGAATAGCGCTAAACTGCAGAAAATCAAAGCCGCTCTCGAAACTAACAAGAATTTCGGTATTGCCATCATCGGCAATAAAATGGAAGTGATTCGCCATATCGCGGTGTACAAAACCCTCTCTCGTCTTAGGAAAGAAAATCCGGGGCAGAAGATGACCGTTTTGAAGAAAGGCATGCTTATTCGTTTATCTCATCAAAAAACAAAGATTACTAAAGATGGTGGGGAAATCGACAGAAATGGCATATGGAGAGTTGTCGGCATAACGGATGATGCAAAACAAGGAGTTTTGCTTGACTTATCGAGACCGGAAAGAATAAGCAATAGAGATTGGAATTGGAGAAATGTTCGTATACTTACTCTTATCCGAACAGGTATGGAAATAGTTCCCACGTCTTATATCGGCAGCTAACTCTCATATGTCCTACCACATCATCTCCATCGACTCAGAGAAAAGCTCCATCACTGCAGCCGGAGGGAGGTTGATTTCCCAATCGCCCGAGGGAACTCATACCATCCCTATGGAAGATGTGGCCGCCATCATCATCACCTCATTTCAATGCACACTTAGCAGCCAATTTCTCATTGAAGCCGCCAAACAACGCATTGGGGTGATCCTCTGCGAGCTATATCGCCCGGCATGCATCGTGCTACCCACCGATAGAGCCACTGATACAGAGCTGCTGCGGCACCTAGCCCATATGCCGGCACAGTTCCGCAAGCGTCTTTGGCAAAAAACGGTGGATGCCAAATGCCACAATCAATATGAGCTGGCACGCTCATGGAATCAGACCCATCCTGCGTTGGACAAAATACAGCATCTCATCCACACCACCAAAGAATCCAAGGAAGGAGAAGTAGCCAAGCTTTATTGGTCCATCTTTAGCGATACCCATGCACACGGCACCTTTACACGCCGGCAAAACGCAGCAGGAATCAACTCCCTACTCAATTACGCGTACGCAGTATTGCTCTCGCTCGTCCTGCGCAATCTGCTGGCTCTCGGGCTAGACCCCACATTCGGCATCTTTCATATGCCTAGAGCGCACGCCACCCCACTCGCCTACGACCTCATGGAACCATTTCGTCCGGTATTTGATGCCAATATTGCCCGCTGGGTGAGCAATCACAGAGATGATTCTGCCGAGCCCCTCACCAAAGAAGCAAAAAAACATATCTTATCCACCCTCCTATGCGAAGTGCATTACGAAGAAAAATGGGTACCGTTGAGATACGCCATCGAGCTATCCATCCGTTCGTTTCGAGAAGCCGTACTTTCCTCTCTCGTCACGCCATATAAACCATGGAGAATATCAACTATAAAATGGGCTGGCTAGTTGTCTTTTTTGATTTGCCGACAACCACACCTCAAGAAAAGAAGAACTACGTGCGATTCCGCAAGTCCTTGCTTGAGGATGGGTATCTCATGATACAGTGGAGCGTATACGCGCGACCCTGCGTCACATACGACCGCATGCAAACTCATGCCCGCCGTCTGAAAGGCTTTCTCCCACCGGCAGGAGCCATCCGCTGCATGTATGTAACCAATATCCAATGGGAGAAAACATATGTATTTTATGGTGCAGAACCGGCAATCAGCGAACCGCCCGAAAAAATCCCGGAACAACTTCTCCTCTGGTAGTCCCGTTTCCTCATAATTCTCCTTATTCACTAAATATCAAAATGAGGCATGATACCTATTGTACCATGCCTCATTTTGGATTCAAGGCAAAACAGCGGAGTCATGTTTCCTATTTATTGCTTATTGTACCATGCCTCATTTTGGATTCAAGGCAAAACACCAGACGCCCGGCGCTCCTCAGCAACAGATTGTACCATGCCTCATTTTGGATTCAAGGCAAAACCGAAGCTGCTTACGGATTCGCAAGACGATTATTGTACCATGCCTCATTTTGGATTCAAGGCAAAACGACTATTTGCAGCTGGGCGCAGCATACTTCATTGTACCATGCCTCATTTTGGATTCAAGGCAAAACTCGCTGGGTGTAACCCGAGACAAGGACGATATTGTACCATGCCTCATTTTGGATTCAAGGCAAAACGCCCGCGCGTGTGGTGTACCATAGCGCCATATTGTACCATGCCTCATTTTGGATTCAAGGCAAAACTAGTGCGGCCATGTTCCCTCACATGGCCAAATTGTACCATGCCTCATTTTGGATTCAAGGCAAAACTGCGGCATCCATCAAGATCGCCGTTAGAGATTGTACCATGCCTCATTTTGGATTCAAGGCAAAACGCAGCATGAATCTCTTGTTGTAAGAGAGTTATTGTACCATGCCTCATTTTGCATTCAAGGCAAAACTGTTGAGATAATCGAGGTCCACCTCACTGCATTGTACCATGCCTCATTTTGGATTCAAGGCAAAACTGGTCAAGCCGCCCTCGGTAGAGGTGGCCAATTGTACCATGCCTCATTTTGGATTCAAGGCAAAACCTAAAATGAGAGGGGATAAAAAAATTAGAGATGGGGTTGTAGGAAGCGCGGTGTGGGGATGTAGCCCTCGCCGGCGCGCATGTATACATAGTGTACGAGTGCTGCAACAACATAGGAGGAGAAATCCATCCTGTTGATTTCTGCGAGGTGCTCTACTTTGGCAAGGAATTTACCGGAGCAGCGGAATGAGACCATTGTTGAGGTTTTCATGCAGTCAAGCTACCACATGCTGCTCTATAAGGCAAGATTAAATACTGCTCAAGTCATAAAATTACAGAGTTTTAAAAAACTCTGTCATCAATAACTATCACGGCGTACAACATCTTCCGCCGGCGAGCTGTGTCCTTTTCACCGAGGGTGGCAGGCGTGGGGGAGGGAGGGAGGGGGGATCAGCGGTTGTAGGTTCGGAATAGCGCTACTGCATCTGCCGCGAGGCGAAGTATGGCCTGCTCTTTGTCGTTGACACTAGGCAGGCCCCACAGAGTGAAGCGATTGTGAGCCACGATATTGAAGTACATACCGCGCAGGCAGGTGAGGCACCAGAGCCAGTCACCCTGCTGCATGGCGGGGAAAAAGTTGCGCACGGCCTGAGCCCACTCGCCAAAGGCATAGGCGTAGTGTGATTCATATACCTCGCGGGTGAGTTCCGGGTCTTCATAGCCCATGCGGTTGAGGAAGCAGAGTACTTCTTCCCCGGAAGCGACGGTGGAGTCCTTCCAGTGGGTGATGGGGGCAGCCAGCCATGAGAAGATGATCTGCCGGACATCTTGAGATGCGAGGGCGCGCTGTAATGCCGCGGAGCAGACTTCATTGTACTGCTCGGAGAGGAAGGCCAGGGTATCGCGGTATAAATCGACCTTAGAACCAAAGTGATATCGAATAACACCCATTGTCACGCCTGCCGACAGTGCGATGTCGCGCAGTGCCACTCCACGAAAGCCCAGCGCGGTGAACTCCTGCACAGCCGCGCGCATGATCTGCGCTTTCGTGGTGTCGGACTTGCTCATATCATGGGTAGAAGGAGGAGGAGTTCTCACCGGCCGGGGGTGCCGCTTTCCCGGTGTCGGCGGGTGGCTTGGTGTAGAGGCTGCGCAGGTATTTTTCATCTGCCGGGGCAAAGGAGCTTACCTTGGTGCGGGTGACACGCCCGCCGGGCTCTTTGAGGAAGACGAGGTTTTTTTCTTCGTCCAGGCGCATTACCTTGGCAAATACAGAGGCCTCTCCTTTGCGAGCGCGCCATGTGCGGTAGCCCATCTCCTCGTACTTGGACTTGTATTGCTTATACTCTTTTTCGGCTAGTGCCACGCCCTCGCGCACCTCACGGATGAAGCCGTTGAGGAAGCCATCGAACCCATCGATGCGTGCGACGATTTTCCCGGTGGGGGTGATGATGGCGATGGAGGGTTTCTTTTTCAGGCCGTAGCGTTTTTGCAGGGCGTTGATGCGGTGGTAGCTGTATTTGGCGTTTTGGGCGGTGGAGTCATCCAGCGAGGCGCCGGAGTCCAGCTTGGCGCGGATGATGCGCCCGCGCGACCAGTCATCAAACTCTTTTGTTTCCAGATACGCGCCCGCCAGAGCTTTGCTGGTGGGGCTGATCACCGAGTCGTGAAACCAGACAAGCAGCGGAAGTTCATTCCGGCGCGCGAGCTGCACGGCGCGTGCAAAGTCGATCTGCCAGGCGTTGCCGGACATTTTGTTCTGAAAGGCCTGCGTGAGCCCCGGGATTTCGGCGTCCGGGTCATCGGGGTTTGTCCAGATGAGTTCTTCATCGGAGCCGTTGTCGATCTGCTCGAGCTCCTCTGAGGTGCGCACGGTGACATTGACGGCGTTGATGTCACCGCGGTTGGCGAGGAGGGGGTTGCCGACAGAGGCCATGATTTGCTCCGTGGTTTGCTTCTCGGCCACGGGGGTTTCCTCCAGCTTGTTGCGGATGCAGGAAGCTAGGCAGCAGAGGCAGAGGGCGCCGGCGGCAGCGCGGCGCAGCAGGTGGGCGCCGGGCATCAGGAGGCGGGGGGGTGGGGTTCTTGGGATTTGACGCGTTGCCACGCGGCTTCGAGCTGCTCGAGAGAGGCTTCACCCAGCGGGGTGCGGCGGGCAGCAATGTCTTGCTCCACGGCATTGAAGCGGCGGATAAACTTTTGATTGGCAGTATGCAGCGCAACCTCCGGGTTCACGCCGCGGCGGCGGCAGAGATTCACGACAGCAAAGAGCAGGTCCCCCAGTTCCTCGGCCACGCGCGGGTCATCATCTGCCATGGTCAGGGTCTCCTCCACTTCGTGAGTCTCCTCGCGGATTTTGTCGATCACGCCTGCGTGATCCGGCCAATCAAAGCCGACTTTGGCTGCTTTGCGGGTGAGCTTGGAGGCGCGCAGCAGCTCCGGCAGGCCCTTGCCGCAGTCGTGCAGGTAGGGTTTTTGCTCTGAGTGGCGCTCTTGGCGCTTGATCTGGTCCCAGCGTGTGAGCACGGCATCCGCATCCTGCGCCACGGCGCCGGCAAAGACATGAGGGTGGCGGCGCACCATCTTGTCACACAGATCCTGCGCCACCTCGGGCAGGCCAAAGCCGGCCTCCGGGTTCTCGGCGGCGAGTTCTGCGTGGAACAACACTTGCAGCAGCACATCCCCGAGCTCTTCGCGGAGGTGGGGCCAGTCCTGCTCGCGGATGGCGTCGATGCACTCATAGCACTCCTCCACCATGTTGGGGATGAGGCTCTGGTGTGTCTGCTCGGCATCCCAAGGGCAGCCGCCCGGGGCTCGCAAGCGGTGCATGATGGCTACAGCGCGCTCGATCTGGCGCTCCGGCGCCCGGCAGTTGATCATCTCATCGTCATTCATCGTCTGTCTCTGCGTTCGTTTTTCGCCTTACCGGCCAAGATATCGTCGATCTGCTGCACGAGGTCCCACGAGACGCGGCGGCGTTGGTATTTGCGCCACAGGAGATCCCGCAGTTCGGCCCAGATATCGGGCGTAAACTCAGCCGGCTCCGGCGCCACGCTCTCTTGCAGAGAGCGGGAGACTTTGGGGGTGCAGGAGAGCTGCCACCAGCCGCCGAAATACGAAGCTTCGTAGATGACTTTGGAGCCGTCCTCTGCGCGCGACTGCCAGGAGTATGTTTCCATATAGAACAGGAGGGGGTGTCCGATAGGTGAAAAGAGGGGGGGATCAGCGGCGGCGGGGCGGGGTGCTCATCTCGCGGTGGATGCGCGCGGCGTCATCATGCAGCGTGGGGGCGATGGTGCTTCTCGCCTCGGGATTCAGGGAAATGATGAGGGGTTTGGAGCGGTTGCCGCTGGCGTCATACTTATAAATGACGCGCTGCACGAGCTTGCCATCCGGGCAGGAGAACATGCGCTCCTCGATGAGGCGGGCGGAGCTGTCATAGCCATAAGCTACTTTGTAGATGAGGCGGCGTGCATTGTTGTAGATCATGCAGCTCACCAGCAGGCCATACTTGCCCTCGATGTAGTCATTGATCGCGGCGAGCTTGCCGCTGGCGGTATAGGTGGCGCAGCGCATGCCCTTAGCGTTGCGGTGGCGCTCATAGATGGAGCGTGAGCCGTCCGGGTGGCGAACCACGCGCGCGAGGTCCTTGCTCTCATTAGACAAATCAGGACTCTGCGCACGCAACTCACCCGCAAAGAATGCCAGCAGGAGACACGCGGCGGTGGAGATGCATCTTCTCATGCGCCTATATTACCCTGTAAATGGGCGTAAGGCAAGCTTCATCCCCCGCGATGGAGTAAAAACCCATCCGAATGCTGCATTTTATTCTGGCTATTTGACGAAAAATGCTTGCTTGGGGGGTGCATTTTAGAGTTGCAAAACGGGCAGCTTCTGCTAGTCTTAAAGGCGCTATGGATTTCACCACGTATTTGCGACAATTCCCGGACAAGAAAGGATATTACGGACGTTTCGGCGGGGCTTACCTGCCGCCGGAGCTGGAGCCTGCCTTTGCCGAAATTAACGAGGCTTATCGTAGCATCTGTCACTCGGCGCAGTTTATTAGTGAGCTGCGCCGTATCCGCAAGCAGTTTCAGGGGCGCCCCACGCCTGTGTACCACTGTGAGCGGCTTTCGCGGCTCAATGGTGGTGCTCAAATTTATCTCAAGCGCGAGGATCTCAATCACACGGGTGCGCACAAGCTCAATCACTGCATGGGGGAGGGGCTGCTGGCTAAGTTCATGGGCAAGACGAAGATTATTGCCGAGACGGGGGCGGGGCAGCACGGGGTGGCGCTTGCTACGGCGGCGGCTTATTTCGGCTTGGAGTGTGAGGTGCATATGGGTGAGGTTGATATTGCGAAGCAGGCTCCGAATGTTACGCGTATGAAGATGCTGGGGGCTAAGGTGGTGTGTGTGACGCACGGGCTGCGCACGCTCAAGGAGGCGGTGGATTCTGCGTTTGAGGCTTATTTGCGCGATTATAAGAATGCTATTTATTGCATTGGTTCTGTGGTGGGGCCGCATCCTTTCCCGATGATGGTGCGTGATTTTCAGATGGTGGTTGGTCATGAGGCGCGCGAGCAGTTTGTGGAGATGACTGGTATTTTGCCGGATATTGTGTGTGCTTGTGTGGGTGGTGGGTCCAATGCTATGGGGCTTTTCCCGGCGTTCTTGGCTGACCCGGTGCAGATTTATGGTGTGGAGCCTTTGGGGCGCGGTGCGGCGCTTGGTGACCACGCGGCTTCTATGAGTTATGGTTCGGAGGGGGTGATGCATGGTTTCAATAGTGTTATGCTTAAGGATGCTGCCGGGGAGCCGGCTCCGGTGTATTCTATTGCCAGCGGGTTGGATTATCCCTCTGTGGGGCCGGAGCATGCTTTCCTCCGCGAGGTGGGGCGTGTGCAGTATGAGTCCGCTACGGATGCGGAGGCGGTGGATGCGTTCTTCAAGCTTTCCCGCTATGAGGGTATTATTCCTGCGCTGGAGAGTTCTCACGCTATTGCGTTTGCGCTGCGCAAGGCGCGCGAGCTGGGGTCTGGCGCTATTTTGGTGAATTGCTCCGGCCGCGGTGATAAGGATGTGGACTATGTGGCAGAGCATTATGGCTATGGTGAGGATCACCAATTCTGAAGGATGTGACTTTTTTCCCCATTATTACAGCTTATGCAACGTTCTCTGATTAAGCATATTCTTGCGGCTGATGCCGCGCCGAATGAAAACGGCGGTGTTGTTGTCAAGGGTTGGGTGCGCACCCGCCGTGATTCCAAGGCTTTCTCGTTTATTGAGGTGAATGACGGTAGTTGCCTGGCCAATCTGCAGGTTATTGTGGATGCCGGTATTCCCGGCTATGAGCAGATCAGTCTGCTGACGACGGGTGCTTCTGTGTGCGCTGAGGGTGTGCTGGTGGAGAGTCCCGGCCGCCAAAAATGGGAGTTGCGCGCCTCTCGTGTGCAGCTTATTGGCGGTGCCCCGGAGGACTACCCGCTGCAGAAGAAGCGCCACAGTCCGGAGTTTTTGCGCAGTATTGCGCATTTGCGCCCGCGGACAAATCTTTATAGTGCTATTTTCCGCACGCGTTCGCGTTTGGCTGCTGCGGTGCACCAGTTTTTCCTGGAGCGGGATTTTGTGTGGGTGCACACGCCCATCATTACTGCGTCGGACTGCGAGGGTGCGGGGGAGATGTTCCGCGTTACTACTCTTGACCCGCTTGCGGAGAATAAATCCTTTGAGCGTGATTTCTTCGGCAAGCCTGCCGGGCTTACTGTGTCCGGCCAGCTGGAGGGTGAGACAATGGCCTGCGCGCTGAGTAATATCTACACTTTCGGTCCTACTTTCCGCGCGGAGAATAGTAACACGACTCGCCACGCTGCGGAGTTCTGGATGATTGAGCCTGAGGTGGCTTTCTGTGATTTGAAGGGGGATATGGATATTGCTGAGGCATTTCTCAAGCATATTGCTGACTCTATGCTGGCGGATGTCGGTGGGGATTTTGAGTTTTTCTGTCGCTTTGTTGATTCTTCGCTGCGTGAGCGGCTGGAGGCGGTGAGCCGCACGCCTTTTGTGCGCTGCAGTTACACGGAGGCGATTGAGATTATGCAGAATAGTGGGCACTCTTTTGAGTACCCGCCTCATTGGGGGATGGATCTTCAGACGGAGCATGAGCGTTTCCTCACGGAGCAGCATTTCAAATCTCCGGTGATTGTTTATAATTATCCCGCCAGTATCAAGCCTTTCTACATGCGCCTCAATGATGATGGGCGCACGGTCACGGCGATGGATGTTCTTGTCCCCGGTGTGGGGGAGATCATCGGCGGCAGTCAGCGTGAGGAGCGGCTTGAGGTGCTGCAGGGTAATATTGAGCGCCTCGGTATGAATGCTGAGGCCTATTCTTGGTATTCGGATTTGCGCCGCTATGGTTCTGTGCCGCACGCCGGATTCGGGGTGGGCTTTGAGCGCTTGATTATGTTTGTGACGGGTGTGCAGAATATTCGGGATGTGCTGCCTTATCCCCGCACTCCGGGTAATTGTGAGTTCTAATATAGGCTCGGCCGGCAAGCGGTGCTTGACTGTTTGCCGGCCGTGCTGTAGCGGCAGTGCTTGCGCGGCGGGGCCGCGTTTTTTGGCTTCATATTTGTGCTCTGTCTGCCTATGCCGGGGCGGCTAGGGGGGGCGGCGGTGTGGCCCCGCGGTGGGAGTGGCTTGATGAGAAAAACAGCGCGCGGAACCGCCGATGGGCGGTTCTGCGCGCGATTTGGAAAGCCTGAAGGGAGAAGCGGGGAGATTAGTCCACCACTTTCACGATGACCTCAGCGCCACTCTGGGTCTTGTAGGTGCCGCAATGCGGGCAAGCGGTGTGCCCCGGCACGGCTGCGCCACACTTCGGGCACTTGCCGAGTTTCGGAGCTTTCCAAGCCTGAGCCGCCAGGCGGGAGCGCTGCTTCATCTTGGAGGTTCTGCGTTTCGGAGCTGCCATAGTTTTTTAGATCAGTTAAGAGTTGGTAAAATGAGAGTCAGGAGAGCGGCGGGGTGACTGAGAGATGATCCAGCGCATCCCACACGCTTTTGCTACTCGGGGTGGCAGAGTCTACACCCGATGGGGGGGCTTTGTCCAGCCTAAAATCACGATTTAGGTCAAGAATTTGACATTCTTTGTCAACAAACTCGCATTTGGGGTAGGGCGGGATGGCCAAAATGAGCTCTTCCCGCAGGGCGTCGGTGATGTCGAGGGCCGGGGAGTCACCCAGCTCGAAGGAGAGGGAGAAGGATGGGGTGGTGATGCAGTAGTCGAAGGAATCGAGGCAGCGGACGCAGCGCATGCTGCAGGGGAGGGAGAGGCTGCCGCGCACGAGGAGCTCGCGGTCGAAGACCTGGGCATGCAGCTCGTAGTGGATGCCGGCGGAGTATTGCAGGTCTGCTGAGTCGAGGGCGAGGATGGCGCTATCGAGCTCACCGGAGAGTTTCAGGCCGGTTTCGGGGAAGTCCTCGAGAGGGATGACAAGCTGGTTTTTCATGATTGGGGGGTGCGTTTCCGCGAGCCGGTTTTGGCTTTTTTGGGGGTGGAGCCTTGGGTGGCAGGGGGGAGAACTTTGGGGGTGATGGTGAGGGTTTCGCCGTTTTTGATGACGGTGACGGGCTGTGGGTTGGGGGTGGTGGTGGTGAGCTGCAGGGAGGTGATTTTGCCACCTTCCCAGGCCATGTCCACGCTGATGTTGCCGCGGGCGCGCAGGCCGCGCACGGAGCCGCTCTGCCAGGCGCTCGGGAGGGCGGGGAGGAGCTCAAGCCGGCCGGCGTGGCTCTGCAGGAGCATCTCGCTCATGCCGCCTGTCATGCCGTATGTGCCGTCCATTTGCATGGGGGGGTGGTTGCCGAAGAGGTTGTCGAGCGTGTTGTACATGAGGTAGGATTTGACCATCTCATAGGCTTGCTCCGGCTCGTGGAAGCGGGCCCACAGGGCGGTGCGCCACGGCCAGGTCCAGCTGCGGCGGTTGTCCCCGCTCAGGCCGCGCAGCTGCAGGCTTTTCATGGCGGCGCGGGCGAGGTCGGGTGTGCGCGCGAGCGAGATGGTGGAGCCGGGGTACACGCCGATGAGGTGGGAGGTGTGGCGGTGGCCGGAGACCATGTTGGGGCGGTCCACGATCCACTCCTGAAGGTAGCCGCCCGGGGCGATGCGGCTGCCGACGAGGCGGTTTTTCTTGTCCTCGAGAGAGGCGGCGAGCTTGGCGTCAACGCCGAGGATGCGCGCGGCGGAGGCGGTGATGTCGAAGAGCTCTTGGATGAGCTGCTGGTCGTGGGTGCAGCCGTCTTCCACCGGGCCCCACTCATGTGACCAGCCGGCCGGCGCGACGAGGGCGCCCTTGGGGAGGGATTGGAGCTCGGGGTGGTCTTTGGGGTTGAGGGGTTTGCCGGCGGAGATGAGGCCGGCGCCGTGCTCGCCGAGTTCTTTGAGGTGGTCTTCCCAGAAGTGGGAGATGTTTTTGAGGATGGGGTAGGCGGTGTTGCGCAGGTAGTCTTTGTCACCGGTGAAGAGGTAGTGATCCCACACGTGGAGGGCGTACCAGGCGTTGACGGGCGGGTTCCACTTCACCCAGCCGCCGCCGCCCCAGGGGTTTTGGGAGATGCGGGTGGTCCAGCCGCGGGTGTTGTTGCCGAATTCGCGGCGGGTCATGGCCGCGAGGGGCTGCTGCATGGCATCGATGAAGCGGATGAGCGGCATGTGGCACTCTGAGAGGTTGGCGACCTCTGCGCCCCAGTAGCACATTTGGAGGTTGATGTTGTTGTGGTAGTCACTGGCCCAGGGGGCGTGGACTTTGTTGTTCCAGATGCCTTGCAGGTTCACGGGCAGGGAGCTGCGGGAGCCGGAGATGAGCACGTAGCGGCCGTACTGGTAGATGGTGGCCTCGAGGCCGGGGTCGTTTTGCGAGTTGCGGTAGCGGCGCAGGCGCTCATCTGTGGGCAGGGCGGCGGTGGCTTCCGGGGTGGTGCCGAGGTTGATGCTCAGGCGGTCATAGAGTGAGCGGAAGTCAGCGGTGTGGGCCCGGCGGATTTTGGTGAGTGATTTTTTCGCGAGGCGGCTCAGGGTGTTTTTGTTGTGGGTGGAGGGGTTGGCGCCTTTCCACTTGGTGGAGTAGTCGAGTTTGTAATCTGTGGCGAGCGAGATGAGCAGGGTGAAGCTCTGCGCGTTGGTGATGCGGATATAGGGCACGCCGGAGGCGTTGTAGACGGGGCTGGCGTTGTCTCCGCCGCCTTGGTAGGTCACGGGCAGGGTTTTGCTTTTGGCGCCTTCCAGGGAGAAGGAGCCGCCTTTGGTGCGCACTTGCATGCGGCCCTCAAATTGCTCACCATTGCGGAGGGTGCCGCGCATGCAGATGGTGTCATTGTCCACGCAGGAGTACTGCACCTCGTGGAAGGGGAGGAGGGCAACATTGGCCGTGAGGTTGGCGCCGTTTTCTACTTCGGCGTGGTAGATGATGACATCATCCGGGTGGCTGGCGAAGCATTCGCGGCGGTGGGTGGTGGTGGTGCCGCCGGAGTTGGCGGTCCACTCGGTGGTGTGGATGGCGTCATCGAGGACGAGGGTGCGCTTGTAGCCGGAGATGTCAGCGGGCTGGAAGCCTTCTGTCTCAACAAACAGGTTGGCAAAGGGCTGGAAGCTGCCGAAGGCGTCTTGCCCGGCGAGGGGGCCGTAATTATAGCCGGAGCCGTTGCCTTTTTCATTGGGGCCGCCGGACCAGAGGCTGACTTCGTTGAGGGTGACGCAGTCGAGGGTGGTGCCGCCGTAGATGGTGCCGCCCATGCGGCCATTGCCGACGGGCAGGGTGCGGCTTTCCCAGATGTTCTTGGGAGTGGGCTCGCCTTTGCCCTCCGGTGCCCAGGGCAGGCTGTCGGCGCGCAGGGGGGCGGGTTTGTTGTACCAGAGTTTGGTGGTGGCTGCCTCTTGTGCAGAGGCACCGAGGGCGAGGAGGCAACTCAGGCTGATCCAGGAGTATTTGAACATGCTTAGGTGTAGTTGTGTTAAGAGTTTTCAGCTGGTTTGAGAAAAGATTTCCACGCGCAGGGTGATGTCTCCCAGGGTGAGCTGGCAGCCGTCCGTGAGGGGGGCGCGGTGCTCGGGGTAGGTGAGGCGGCGGCTGTTGAGAAAGGTGCCGTTGGTGGAGTCGGCATCAGCCACGATGATGCCCTCATAGGTGAGCTCAAAGGAGGCGTGGCGGCGCGAGATGCTGGCTTCATTCAGGAGGATTTCACAGCAGGCGGGATCCCGGCCGATGCTCACACCGCCGGGGCGCGCCATGTCGGCCAGCAAGATGCTGCACTCCCACGGGCGGCCATCGAACAGCAGGCCGAGCAGGCGCACATAGCCCTCCCCCGGTGTGGGGGCGGTGTGGGCAGGCTCCGGCGCGGCTGGGGCAGAGCCGGCGCGCCCCAGTCCCCATTTGATGCTCAGCGGGTCGAGCACATGCAGCGGCTCAAGCGCGATCTCCGGCGCCTCCGCCGGGGGCGGGGGCGCTTGATCGGGCGCAGGGGAGTGTGAGGCGGCGTCCATAGCGAGAGGTATATCCTCCATGCATCCTACCATTATCGGGCGGGGATAGCAACAGTAAAATTGTGCCCCGGTGAAAAGGGTATGCGAGGGATTAGCTGCCGGGTGGGCGTGAGGGTGGGGCGGAGTGGTGGTTTTCACGCGCCGCGAGGGCGAGCTGGATGGCGTTGGCTGTGTTGTGGCAGAAGACGTAGAAGACGGGGCCGATGTAGGCCAGGGGGGAGGCGTAGCTCTGGCTGGCCATGTAGAGGGTGAGCACGGTGTTTTTCTGCCCGAGGCCTTGGGAGCACTCGCGCTTGAGGCGGGGGTAGCCCAGCCAGTAGCCGCCGATGAAGCCGATGAGGCACACGGTGGCGGCGCCGGCGACCATGGGCCACATGTCCTGCCAGCTGTAGCCGCGCTCGATGATGCGCTGCACGCCGGCAGCGGAGATGACGAGGAGATTGACCACCCAGATGCCCAGCGAGACGTCCTTGAGCCGCGCCGGCCATGCCCGGCATGGCGGGTAGGCGAGCCGCAGCAGCAGCGAACAGGCAGCCGGCGCGCCGAGGACGATGAAGATCTGCCACGCCACAACGCCTGCCAGGCTCATGTAGCTCAGCGAGGGGTTGTGCACGACGATGGGGAGGATGAAGGGCGTGACGAGGGCGAAGACGATTTGGCTGAGCACCATGGCGGTGGTGGAGAATTCGACATTGCCCCGCAGGAGACTCACGATGATGGGGCTGGCGGAGGCGATGGGGGCGGCGGCGCAGTAGTAGAGGGACTCCGCCAGCACGGGGTAGCCCGCGCTGTGCACGGCGTACCAGACGCCGATGCCCATGGCTTGGATGGCGAGCAGCAGGCGCAGGTGCATCCAGGTGGGCTTGAGTTTCTGCACGTCAATGCCGATGAAGGTGATGCTGAGCATGAGGCCGATGCCGAGGGGCATCCACCAGATGAGGGGTGCGAGCTCGGCGTGGAAGAGGGCTCCCATGCCGAAGGCAATGAGCATGCTGATGCTGCGGAGTTGCTGTTTCATGAAGCTGCCTTGGCAGCGGGATCCGCTGCGCCATTGGTGCCGATTTCCTCTTGCTTGCGGCGCTCTTGGTCGAGCTTGTCCGCCGCGTCCTCCTCTTTCGGCTTGGGGTAGGCGATGCGGTTGTGATGCATGGTGCGCAAGGTCGTCAGAAAAGCTTCTTTGATCTTGGCGAGATCCTTGAGAGTGAGCTGGCTGTCAAGCAGGTGGCCGTCCAGAATGCGGCCCTTGACAATGCTGGCAATCATATCACGGATATCTTCCTCAGTGGGGTTGACAAGGGAACGGGTGGCGCTCTCCACGGCATCTGCCAGGCTCACAATGCCGGATTCGCGGGTCTGGGGCACGGGGCCCTTGTAGGTGAAGATGCTGTTGTTGACCGGCTCCGGGCAGGTGTCGATGAGCCCTTCCTCGAACTTGGCTTTGTCCTCCTCGTATTTATCCTTGGCCTTGCGCTGGAAGAAGTAGGCGGAGGATACGCCGTGGTGCTCGCGGATGACATTGATGATGCGCGAGTTGAGCTTGTACTCGCGGGCGATCTCCACCCCATCGCTCACGTGCTGGATGATGATGCGAGCACTGGCTTCGGGGGTGAGGTCGTTGTGCGGGGAAAGGCGTTGGTCTGCGATGTTTTCGGCAAAGTAGCCCGGGTTGCGCAGCTTGCCGATGTCATGATAAAGACTGCAGACGCCGGCCCGGGTGACATCTGCCCCGATGGCTTCGGCCGCAGCTTCGGCGAGGCGCTGCACACAGAGGCTGTGGTGGAAGGTACCCGGAGCCGTCATCTGCAGTTTTTTGAGAACCGGGTGGTTCATGTCGGCCCACTCCAGCCAGGTGATGTGGGTGGAGATGTTAAAAAGTTTTTCGAGCAGGGGCATGAAGCCCCCCACAAAGACGGCCACCAGAAAGCCCATGCCGAGAGCCATGGCAGCTTCGATGGCGAACCAAGTCAGGTTGAAGCCGGTGCGGATGGAGGCCAGCCCGTTCTCCCGGAAGCAGCCGAAGGCGATGGCGGCCACAAGGACAGCAAGCCCTGTGCCGAAGCCGGCGTAGAGTATATGCTCCCGCTTGGTGACGCCGCTGCAGAGTGTGGCGCTGATGAAGCCCGCGAGCAGACTGATCACGAGGTAGTCCGCCATGACGACGGTGGGGCAGTCCAGCGGGAGCAGGGAGAGGCCGAAGAGGGAGGTGCACAGGGCGACAAAGACGCCGAGCTTGCGGCCGAGCATGACAGCGGTCATGCATGGAGCCAGAGAGTAGGGCAGCACGAGCAAGAGCTGGCCGTATGAGATATTCCACGGCAGCGCTTCGCGCAGGGTGTTCATGCCGATGTTGAGCAGGATTTGCAGGATGATGAGCAGCATCATCAGCGCCGCGCGGCGCACATTGAGCTCCTGGCGCTCATAGTTCACACAGAAGAGGAAGGCGAGCGCTACACCCGTGAGCACGAGCCAGATCATGCGGTAGATCACCTCACCGGAGTCCTGGTGCAGAGTGGTAGCAAAATAGCACAAGATGGCAACTCCCAAAGCAGCAACGAGGAGCAGGCGCTGCCGCATTCCGAGGACTGGGACGCCGTGTATACTGCCATTGGCTATTTTTTGCCGCAATGTGGTATAGAGATTTGTCATTTCAGCAAACAACGCCGGGCATTGTACACCCGGTACCCCCGCTTGTCAAGCTCCGCAGGACCAAGGCACGGGCGGCGGCTGACGCATTAGAAAGTGAGCGAGAAGAAATCATTGCTCACAGGGCAAAGAGAAAAGGCGGCATTCTAGGATTTCCGTGCTCCATGCTGCGGCTTTTCGTTTGCGTTTTAGTGGCACAGTACCACGACATAGGTTACACTTTTGCTGAAAAATGGCTCAATAGATATTGGCAAGAGGGAGGAGCCGATGTCCTTTGAATAAAGCAAATAAGGTGAGCGAAGAGGGTGCTATTGCGAATTGCAAGAGTGCGAGTTTTTGTGTTAAGTAACTATATCGCGCGCAGCTTTTTTGTTGACTTCGGATGGTGTCCACGATACCATTGTATCATAGAGTTGCCGCAGGTAGAACGCATGATCCTAGAGCGGTCTTTGGAGAGAGGTATCCGCAAGGTACGCTTGCTATTACCGGATTAGATCATGAAATTCCAGGAAGTGTTCATACTCCCACGGGCACATATTTAAGAATAGTAGGGGAATATATTACCCATAAATTTCATGCTTTTTGCAGGACATAAGCCAAATAAAACACAACTCATATATGGAACGGAATATTAATTTTTG
>JAFLSS010000037.1 GCA_022510805.1 Akkermansiaceae bacterium | reverse complement strand
CAGCATTTGAAATGCACACGACAAATTCTTGCGAACTCAAAGAAATGCTGCACGGGCTGCCGCTCACCATCCCGGACGCCGTGCGCCTCATCATCGAGGCCGTAGAAGAACTCGGCAGCAGCGCCGCAGATGACTCCCGGGCTGAGCTGATTATGCGCCTGCGCCTCCTCTTCCGCAAAGGTGCCGATAGTCTCCGGCGCGAGCAGCATACGGTCGATTTCGCCACGGCTGCCACGCACAGCCTCGAAGCCCGGCGCGACAGGCGCCCTACCACGCAGCGAGATCTGCGGCACTTCATCCGCCGCATGCTGCGCATCGAAGGCCTGGCCACGCGCCCCCTGCGCAGCCTCAGCACAGAAGAATGCCGCCATATCCTGCACGAGGCATTCGGCAACAGCGCCCACAGCTACCGCAAGGGACGCGCCATTCTGCACAGCATCTTCGCCCACGGAGAGCGCCAAGGCTGGTGCAGCAATAACCCCGTACACCCCATCCAAGCTCCTATTCCACAAGAAAAAAGCATCCCCCCGCTCCCCCTCGAAGCCATCCGCCGCCTTGAGCAAACCGCCCGCCGGCCGGAGCACCACAGCATGCAATTCTCCCTCATCCTCATGCTCTACGCCGGCGTGCGCCCTACAGAAGTCCAGCGCATACAGCCCGCGCGCGACCTCCTGTGGTCCGAGCGCCAAGTTCTCATCCGCCCCAGCGCCAGCAAAACCGGCGGCGGGCGAGTTGTCCCCCTGCGCAAGGCGGGCAAGCTGAAGCGCGCCGCCTGCGTCATACCCAAGAACTGGGCCACACGCTGGCGCCAACTTCGGCGCGATGCCGGCTTCACCGACTGGAAACCGGACACCTTACGCCACACTTTTGCCAGCTATCACGCCGCTTATTTCCGCAATCTCCCGGAACTGCAGCTCGAGATGGGGCACCGCGATGCACACCTGCTCTACACTCGCTATGTCATGCCCACCAAGCGGCGCGATGCCACACTCTTTTTTCGCACCACGGTGACGTGAGAAAAATGGCTGCGCTCACATTTAGGCTTGCAAATGCAGCAAGACATGCTAGAATAGCGCCCACAACCTCACCGCGCACGGGTAGCTCAGTGGTAGAGCGGCTGTTTTACACACAGTTGGTCAGGGGTTCGAATCCCTTCCCGTGTACTTAAATTGACAGTTTGATACAGTTCGACAAGCCCGCAAGCCCCCAAAGCTGCGGGCTTTTCGCTTGATAGGGTGCGGCGCGGTGTGATAAAGAGGGGTGACACACCTGTCACCCCCACCCGGTGAGCAACTGCGGCGCACGGCTGAGACGCAGGCGGAGGCGATGGAGCGACTCGCAAAAGGGCGCTGCGCCACGCGTGCTTTTCAGCGCCGCCGGCTCCACCGGGCTATGCAGAGGGAGGGCGGTGTGTATGGGCTTGATTCGGGCTGCATTTGGTTGTAGAATAGGCGCATGAAATCCTGTCTGGGAACGTTGCTGCTGACTGGGGCTGTCTTGGCGCTCATCCTGACGGTGGGTTACCACGCGTCTGTCAATTCTGAATTGCGCTTTGATCAGCGTGATTCACACATGGAATACATCAATACGCAGCGCTCATACCGCCCGAGCAAGGCCGCCCCTGCTTCGCATCAGACGCCACCGCAGGCGGTTCCGATGCGCTTTAATGATGACGAACTTGCCGAGGAGGAGGATTCATGATTGAGCTGCCGACGATCGGCTACACGCTGGGGGATCAGGCCGGGGTAGGGCCGGAGCTGGTGGAGAAGGCGCTGGCCATGCTGCCTGCCGGTGTGGCGCATTTTGTGCCTGTGGGGCCGCGCTTGGCAGGCTGTGAGCCCGGCTGCCCCTCGGAGGATTCGGCGCGCATGGCGCTGGAGCATTTGGAGCTTGCGGCGCAGGCGCTGCATGAGGGGCGTATTGATGCAGTGGTCACAGCGCCTGTGTGCAAGGAGGCGCTGCAGAGTATTGGTTTTCCTTTTCCGGGGCAGACGGAGTTTTTTGCAGAGCGGCTCGGCGCTCCCCGCTTTGCCATGTGTTTGGCCGGGCAGCGGCTCACAGTGGCGCTGTGTACGACACATCTTGCGCTTGAGGAGGTGCCGCGCCGCCTGTGTGCGGAGCAGATCCTTGACACGGGGGAGCTGCTCTGCGATTTTCTGCGCCACCTGGGAGTCCCCTGCCCGCGCCTCGCGGTGGCCGGGCTCAACCCGCACAATGGGGAGGGCGGCGCTTTCGGCGATGAGGAGCAGCGCATCATCACCCCGGCGGTGCATGAGCTGCAGAGGCGTGTGCACGGGCTGGCGCGGGTGGCGGGCCCCTGTGTGCCGGATGCGGTGTACCGCGAGGCCGCGCTCGGGGGGTATGATGCTGTCATCGCCCCCTATCATGACCAAGCGCTCATCCCCCTCAAGCTGCTGGATTTTCACACGGCGGTGAATGCCACACTCGGGCTGCCGCACCTGCGCGTGAGCCCGGATCACGGCACGGCGTTCTCCCTGGCCGGCCGGGGAGTGGCGCGCCCCTCCAGCACTTACCACGCTTTTTTGCTGGCGCTTCGCTACCTCACCGGGCGTGATTTTTCGGCTTCGGCAGATGAAAAATTGGCAGATGCGGCATTAGACGTTTGACCGATTGCTGTATATATGGTAGAATGACTGCAGTTACCACACAATATACACGCCATCCAACTTCTCTTCCCCGCATTTCACAATGAATTTTAAGCGTCCCAAGATGATTGATCTTCGAGATCAGATCAAAGGCGGGCACAAGCTGCCCCAGGCTTTCATTGCATGGGGGGAAAAGCGCCTGGGGCTGCACGCGCTCAATGTGGCGCATGAGCGGATTGATGATGATTTGGACGCCGGGAGCTCGGATAATTTTTTCCGGCTTGCCTGCAAGCATCTCCACCTCCATTATGATCTTCAGGGCTTGGAGCACATCCCGGCTGAGGGGGCGTGTGTCATCGTGGCCAATCACCCGCACGGCATGTCCGACGGGCTGATGTTCGGGGATGTGGTCATGCGCGTGAGGAGTGATGTCCGCATCGTCGTCAACGAGTTTTTGCACTGTGTGCGCGGCATGCGCCCCTATGAGATCACGGTGGATGTGTATGGCGGAGAAGCGGCCAAGCGTGCGAATATGGCCGGCATGCGTGAGATCCTCCGCTGGCTGCGCGCCGGGCACTGCATCATGGTTTTCCCCAGCGGCTCAGCCGCCACATTCTCATGGCAGGATAAGCGGGTCATTGATGACCCCTGGCAAGAGAATATCGCCTCGCTCATCCGCAAGACCGGCGCCACGGTGGTGCCCATGCACATTTCCGGGCGCACGGGGATTTTTTTCCAGGCGGTGAGCATGGTGGCGCGCCCGCTGCGTCCCAATTTCCTGCCGCGTGAGATCCTGCGTGACATGCGCACCCACCACTCGATCAGCCTGGGGCCGGCCATCCCGCCGGCCGCCTATGCGAGCAAGGAGACGGACAGCGCGCTCTCGGACTACTTCCGCCTGCGCAGCATGCTGCTGCGCTATGAGGATGAGGCAGCAGCGCCCGCCGCTGCACCCGGCGCCGCCCAGCAGCCCTTGGCAGAGTCTCCCACCGCGGAGGCGCTGCAGGCCGAGATCAACAAACTGCCTGAGGAGTGCCTCTGCCACAAAAGCAACGTCACCCCCCTGTGCGTCTACGCCACAGAGGCAGAGCGCATCCCCCTCCTGCTGCGAGAAATAGGCATCCAGCGCGAGCGCACATTCCGCAACGTGGGAGAGGGCACCGGCACGCCCTGTGATTTGGATGAGTACGACTCGCACTATGTGCACCTCATCATGTGGGACACGGAGGCCAAGCGCATCGCCGGGGCATACCGCATCGGCCGGACAGATCAGATCCTCGCCGCCAAATCCGGCATCAAAGGCCTCTACAATGCCGCCTTCTTCCGCTTCAGCAAAAAGCTGCAGCGCGTGCTCGCCCACGGGCTGGAGATGGGGCGGGCCTTTATCACCCCCGAATACCAGCGCCTTGCGGCCTCGCTCGACACGCTCTGGAAAGGCATCGGCGGCTACCTCAACAAGCACCCCGAATACCGCTACCTGTACGGCACCGTGAGCATCTCCCGTGAGTACACGCCGGCCTCGCGCTCCCTCATCCTCTCCTACCTGCGCACCCGCTGCATGCACCCGGAGCTGACCCACGAGGCCCGCGCCTACTACCCGCCGAGCAAGCTGGGCCTCTTCTCCGAAGATGAGCGCTTGCTCGACTCCGCCGTGCCGGATATCAAAGCCCTCAACGCCACGGTGAGCGAGATAGAGAACGGACAGCGCGGCATCCCCGTGCTGCTCAAGCAATACCTCCGCCTCGGCGGGCAGATGCTCGCATTCGGGATTGACGATTCATTCGGCGGCACGCTCGACTGCCTCGTGCTCATGAATCTGGACGACACGCCCGATGCGCAGCGCCGCCGCTACCGAGGCAAAGAATACTGCGAGGCTTTCGCCGCCGCGCAGGCACCCCACAGCAGCAGATGACCACCCCGCCCTCAGAGCCACGCATCCCCGCCCTCACTTGCCACTCCCTGCGGTGCAAGGGCTCAGGTGTCGGCGCGCTGGCGCTCTTTGTGGCAGCCTTCCGACTCCTCGCGGCCAGTGATGCCGACTTCATCCCCCTGCCGCAGGACGCCCTGCCCTCAACCCCGCCGGAAAACCCCATCCTCGACCTCGCCCAGCGCGCCATCACCGAAGCCAGCCACAACCTCAAACCCGGCCTGCCGGAGGCGCTTGTCGTGAGCAATGACAACGGCAGCGTCTTCTACGACAGCGAAAAGCGCACCCTCCTCTACCACGGCCCCAACGGCCGGGAGATCTTCCTGCGCACCAGCGAGGGGCAGGAAATCTACGCCCGCGGACTGGAGGCCAATTTCGAGAAACGCGTGGCCAAGCTCATCGGCCCGCTGCGCATCTACCAGGGAGAGACGTTCACCCTCGCGGAAGACGGGTGGTATAACTGGGAGGAAGGCAGCGCCGAGGTATATAACATACGCTCCAAGGCAAACGGCCTGCTGGTGCGGGGCACACGCGCGGAATACAGGAAAGACGCCAAGGGCAAAGCCTATGCGCAGATACACGATGCCTTCGTGTCGACAGAAGATGTGGAAAAACCCGGCATGTGGGTGGGCACCGGCAAATTACTGGTCTACCCCGGTGATTACGGCGTCATCTCCCGCCTGAGCGTCGCCGCCGGAGAGCACGACATGCCGGTGCCGGTGCTGGGCTGGGTGACGCTCTCCCACTCCCTCAACCCGCGGGAGGGCTACCTGCCCATGCCCGGCGCCAAATCCATCTGGGGCGCCTACCTGCGCAACCGCTATGGTGTCCTGCTGGGCAACCGCCGCGTGGAGCGCGGCATCCCCGTGGCAGACTATGTGGCCACGGGCCTGCTGGACTACCGCGTCCGCCGCGGCATGGCCGGCGGCCTCGAGTTCACCGATGAGAGCATGCGCCACCAGTACAGCGACATGAGCGGATTTGCCGCCTATTATGCCGCCGATAAGCACCCGGATATCAACCCCACCAAGGCCGCCCGCACCGATGTGCACCACAACCGCTACCGAGTCGCCCTCCAGGCCAAGTGGCAGCTACCCATCGTGCAGAACCCGGCCGCGCCCGATGCCGCGCGCTGGTCGCTGACGATGAATACCAACCTCTTGAGCGACCGCTACATGCTGCGCGATTACTTCGAGGATTTCGGCCGCGTGGATGACAAGCCGGACAACAGCGTGAGGCTGGAGCGCCGCACCCGCCGCGACCAGACCATGCTCTTCACCCGCTTCGCCCCCAATGATTTCTACAGCGCGGACGAGCGCACAGAGCTCTCCTACTACCGCGTGCGCAGCACGCTGGGCGAATCCCGCATCGCCTACGAGACCCGCAACAGCATCGGCCTCATGCGCCAGGAGCTCCCGGCAGACCTGCGCGTGCGCTATCAAAACGCCATCAGCAAGCTGACAGACCCTGACCTGCGCGCCTACTACACCCGGCTCCTCAACACCCACCAGTACGCCCGCCTCAACTCCACACACGAGCTCTCCACCTCCCTGAACATCCTCCGCTTCCTCAACATCACCCCCAAGCTGGGCGGCGGACTCTCGGGCTATTACGGGGTAGATGAAGTCGGCGCGGACAACCGCTTCCTCGGCTACATGAGCTGCGATTTCGACATCAAGTTCCACCGCCGCCTCGGCGATGTCTTCTCGAGCAGCATGGGGATCGACGGCCTCAGCCACATCTTCCACCCCTACGCCACCTTCTCGCACGGCACCATCTCCTCCGCAGAGAAATATGTCCCGCAGATCGACACCTGGTCCACCACGCTGGGCAGCAGCACAGTGAACCCCATGCCGCTGGACCTGATGAGCTTCACCGGCATCGACGGCTGGAGCAAGTGGACCGTGTGGCGACTCGGCGCGAGCAACACCATCAGCACCATCTACGATGGCGAATCACGCGCCCTCTTCAGCTGGAACCTCTTTATCGACTACAACATCGACAACCCCAGCACCGAAAGCAGCTTCTCCAACCTCTACTCCATCGTCACCCTAGCGCCCACGCGCCGCACCCGCCTGCACCTCGAGACGCAGACCCCCACCATCCACAATGGCGATGGCTTCAGCCAATACAACACCACCCTCTCCTACCTCCCCACCCGCTGGCTGGAAACCCGCATCGGCCACCGCTACATCCGCAGCCACCCCGTGCAGTCTGATGCCAGCCAACTCTCCAGCCAGTTCAACATACGCCTCAGCGAAAAATACAGCGCCTCCACCCGCCTGTATTGGGATGTTGAGGCCAAGCGCATCCCCATCCAGCAGTATTCCGTCTTCCGCAAATTCGGCGCGTGGTATGTGGGCTCCACCCTCTTCCTGCGTGACAACGGCGGCAAAAAAGAAACAGGCTTCGGCCTCTCATTCACCCTGGGTGAGACGGGCACCTCACTCCCCGTGAACTTCTTCTGATCCCCACCCACCCCGCATGCCCCCCCACTCCCACGACCCGCTCGCCGAGCTCTCCGGCGACAGCTTGGAAATGCGCGTCCTCTCCGGGGTGTCCAAAGTTTTGGTAGGGCAGCGAGAGGTGGCAGACCTGCTGGAGCAAATCCTCCAAGTCCTCCAGCACAACCTGCGCTTCCCCCAGGGCGCGCTCTGCCTGCTGCAGGGGAACAACCTCACCATCGAAGCCTCCTACGGCTTGTCCGACGCAGAGAAAGCGCGCGGCACCTACCGGCTGGGAGAGGGAGTCACCGGGCGCGTGGGGCAGACAGGCCGCCCCGCCGTGCTGCGAGACACCGCGCGCAGCAGCTCCTTTCTGAACCGCACCGGCGCCCTCCACGGCAGCATGAGCGAATCCTTCCTCTGCGTGCCCATCATCCACAGCGGAGAAGTCATCGGCACCCTCTCACTCTCCTTCCCGGTGCTTGAGCAAGCCACCCTCGACAAGCTGGTGGACCTCCTCGAAATCGTGGCCAACATCCTGGCAGACGCCGTGGCCTCCGTGCGCGAGCAGATGGCTGAGCGCCGCCAGCTGGAGCAGGAGAATGACCGCATGCGCTTCGAACTGGGCGAGTCCACCGCCTTTTCCAACATCATCGGCCACTCCTCCGCCATGCGCTCCGTGCAGCTCGAGATGCAAAAAGTCGCGCGCTCCTCCGCCACGGTCCTCCTGCTCGGCGAATCCGGCACCGGCAAAGAACTCTTGGCGCAAGCCATCCACTACGCATCCGACAGGCGCAACGGCCCCTTCGTAGCCGTCAACTGCGCCGCCCTCCCGGAAGGCTTGATCGAATCCGAGCTCTTCGGCCATGAAAAAGGCGCCTTCACCGGCGCCATCCGCCAGCGCATCGGCCGCTTCGAAGAAGCCTCCACCGGCACCCTCTTTTTGGATGAGATCGGCGATATCCCCGTGCAGACCCAGGTCAAGCTCCTGCGCGTGCTGCAAGAAAAAGTGTTCGAGCGCGTCGGCTCCCAGCAATCCATCCGCACCCACGCGCGCATCATCGCAGCCACCTCACGCAACCTCGAGCAGATGAAAGATGAAAAACTCTTCCGTGAGGACCTCTACTTCCGCCTCGCCGTGCTGCCCATCGCTGTGCCCCCCCTGCGCCGCCGCAAGGAAGACATCATCTCCCTCGCAGACTTCTTCCTCACCAAGTACAACAAGCAGTACAACAAACAAGTGCTGCGCCTCTCCACCCCGGCCATCGATATGCTCATGAGCTACCACTGGCCGGGCAATGTGCGCGAGCTTGAAAACATGATCGAGCGCGCCGTCATCATGTCCAACAGCGGCGTCATCAACGCCATCGACCTGCCGCCATCCCTGCAGACCGCCGCCACCACGGGCACGGAATCCCTGCTTCCCAACCGCTCCCAAGCCCCGGATTCCACCACTCCCATGGAAGCACTCACCGCAGCATTCGAGACGGAACTCATCACCGCTGCCCTCAAGCGCACCCGCGGCAATGTCTCCGCCGCCGCACGCGAGCTCGGCACCACCCTGCGCAAACTCAACTACCGCATCCGCCAGCTGCGCCTCACGCCAAATCAATACAAGTGAATTCGCAAAACTGGCTTGCGTCCGCCTGCCGGATATGCTAGCATGTGCTCATGAAATCATACCCGACTTTCAAGCGCTTTCACGGGTTCACCCTGATTGAACTCATCGTTGTCATCGCCATCTTGGCCACCCTCATGGGCATCGCCTACCCGGCCATCATGAGCTACAGAGAATCTGCCAACAAGGCCGCTGCCGACAAAATAGGCAAGGACATTGTGGGCGCTGTCCACCAATTCAGGCAAGACCACAACGGCATCCTGCCCTTTGACCCCCAAATGGCCAAGCCCAACAGGGAGGACCAGATCTTCCTCAACACCGACCGCGGCAAGGATGCCCACCTCGTGAGCATCATCACCGGCTATGAGGAGGGTGATGAAAAATTCAACATCAACAACCAAGCCTACATGAACCCCGCCAAGGTGGAAGATCGCTCCAACGGCCTCTACGGCGACTCGCAGAGCGAACTCGGCCTCTATGACCCCTGGGGCTCGCCCTACTACATCGTCCTCTGCGAATCGGATGACGGCTGCATCGACCCCTTCACCGGCAAACGCTACCGCGGCGAATGCTGCATGGTCTACAGCACCGGCCCTGATCGCGCCGGCATCGCGCCTGCTCACCAGGGCCGCAAAAAGAAAGGCAAAAAATCTGCCGCCCTCGTAGAAGAAGAGGAGGATCTCATTCAAGACAACGTGTACTCGTGGAAAAAGATAACGAAGAAATAATGGAACGCAATCACTATAACACCCCGCAGACGGACGATGTCCGCATTGTGGAGGCTAGCCCGCTTATTTCCCCTGCCATTCTCATCCAGGAATTACCCGTGAGCCCGCAAGTCGCTCATGTGGTGCATGACGCGCGCGAGGACTACCGCCGCATCCTGGAGGGTGAGGACGACCGCCTGGCTGTCATTGTGGGGCCCTGCTCCATCCATGACCCCGAAGCCGCCATCAAATACGGCGAGCGCCTGGCAGATATCCGTGACAAGTACAGCGATGCCCTGCAGCTGATCATGCGCGTCTATTTTGAAAAACCGCGCACCACCATCGGCTGGAAAGGCCTCATCAACGACCCCTTCATAGACGGCTCCTACAAGGTGAACACCGGCCTGCGCATGGCGCGCGGCCTCCTGCTCAGACTCGCAGAAATGGGAGTCCCCGCCGCCACCGAATTCCTGGATGTCATCACCCCGCAATACATCTGTGACCTCATCGCCTGGGGCGCCATCGGCGCGCGCACCACAGAAAGCCAAGTGCACCGCGAGCTCGCCAGCGGCCTCTCCATGCCCATCGGCTTCAAAAACGGCACAAGCGGCAGCATCCAAATCGCGGTGGATGGCATCGTGGCCGCCAAACACCGGCACTGCTTCCTCGCGGTGAACAAAATCGGCGTCTCGGCCATCGTCTCCACCATGGGCAACCCCCTCTGCCACCTCATCCTGCGCGGCTCCTCCCAGGGCCCCAACTTCAGCAGCGAGCACGTGGCAAAAGCTTGGGCCACCCAGCAGAAAGCCGGCATCTCCAACCGCATCATGATCGACTGCTCCCATGGCAACAGCCACAAAAAATGGCAAGAGCAGCACCTCGTGGCTGAAGATGTGGCGCGCCAGCTAGCCGCTGGAGAGCAGCACATCGGCGCGGTTATGATCGAGAGTAACCTCTTCTCCGGCAACCAAAAATGCGACCCCGCCACCCGCGCGGGCGATGATAAAAAACCGCCGCTGCAATTCGGCGTCAGCATCACAGACGCCTGCGTCGGCTGGGATGAAACCCTGGCCATCCTCGACACGCTGGCACAAGGTGTGCGCACCCGCCGCCAAGCAGCCGCCAAAGCCTAATTTCCCCACCCGGGCAACTAGCCCCTACTCACGCCCGATTGGCCCCATGCCAATCGGGCGTTTTGTCCCCCCACACAGCGCCGCCCCTCCTTCTCATAGCCCGCGCTCCAAGCGCCCGCCGAGCATGCAAAGCGGCGCCATGAGCACAAAAGAGAGCGTGCACCAAACAGCCCAATGAGCTTTCACCCCCACCGCACGCGCCATCTCCCGCAGGCGGAGCCGGGCAATCTTTCCGTTCGTCATTCGCAGCACGTCGCTCGTGGCTCATCGTTCGTCATTCAAATGCGCGCCCCCTCCGCTTCGGCGCATGATGAAGAGAAAAAAAGACAGGGCATCCTGACGCATCAGGACACCCCATAGCAAAAGACAGGCAGCATGAGCCGGTGACTCATGCTGCAAGCGAGAAAAGAGAAGAGCGGACTCTCTCCTTAGGAGAGAGCCGCGATCGCCTTGGCCGCCTTGCTCTTGTAGTTGGCAGCGCGGTTGGCATGGACAGTGCCTTTCTTGGCAGCCTTGTCGATGGCGGAAGCAAAGTTGTTGTAAGCCACAGCAGCAGCCTCTTTGTCCTTGCCGGCCACAGCGGCGGCAACTTTCTTGCGGAGGGTGCGAACGCGGGACATGGTCGCACGATTAGCAGCCGTGCGAGTAACGGTTTGGCGGATACGCTTCTTTGCGGACAGTGTGTGAGCCATAATAATGAGAAATAATAGTGTCGACTTGGTGCGGAGGATTTTACACCAGCTTAGCACGAAGTCAAGTTTTTTTACGTCGAAATTGCCTCTTTTTTTTCAGCACGCACAGCAGACAATGACAAAAGAGCGGCCCCCCGCCCACCGGCGGCAAAAAAAGCCGGGCGAAAAAGGGAAAACAAGTTGCACGCCGCGGGATAATATGGTAAATAAGAGCTGCGATGGAAAAGACCCTGTTTCAAAAAATCGCAGATCGGGAAATCCCCGCAGACCTCGTGTACGAGGATGATCTGTGTGTCGCTTTCCGGGACATCTCCCCCGTGGCACCGGTGCATGTGCTGCTGGTTCCGCGCAAGCCCCTAGCCTGCCTGTCAGACGCCACCCCGGAGGATGCCCCCCTCATGGCGCACCTCCTGCTCAAAGTGGGTGATATCGCGCGCGCTGAGGGGCTGGCAGAGGGCGGGTACCGCGCGGTCATCAACACCGGGGAGCACGGCGGGCAGACTGTGCCGCACCTGCATATCCACATCATCGGCGGGCGCTCTCTGCAGTGGCCCCCGGGCTAAGCCGCCCCCCTTCTCCGGCACACTTCATGAGCGCTGACCCCACAGCTCAAGCTATCTCACGCTACGAGTGGGTGGATCCCTGCACCCTCGAGCTCGCATTGCAGAACAGCCGCCTGCGCCTCTATTTTCTGGAGGAAGGCTTGGTGCGCTGCCGCTATGTGACGGGGGTTGTCTTTGAGAATATCCCCAGCTACGGAGTATCGGCAGATTACGCCCCCTCCCGTGTCCCCATTGAGGAGAAAGAGGAGAAGGACGCCATCGTGCTGCGCACGCAGCGCATCACCCTGCGCATCCGCCGCTGCGACGGGGGGCTGGAGTTTTACAACGCCGCCGGGCAGCTGCTCTGCGCCGATGCGGAGGGCATGGGGCACCGCACCCACAAACTCACGGGAGATGAGCTGGTGTGGGTGCTCAAGCACATGCCGCACGAGGCGCATTTCTTCGGCCTGGGGGACAAGCCGTGCGCGCTCAATCTGCGCGGCATGCGCTTCAATATGTGGGGCTCTGACCACTACAAATTCACCCCCGAAAGCGACCCGCTCTACAAGAGCATCCCGTTCTTCCTCTGCCTCAACCGGGGCACACAGTACGGCATCTTTTTTGACAACACCATGCGCTCCTACTTCGATTTCGGCAAGGAGCTCAAGGACCGCCTGCTGTTCGGCGCAGATGGCGGGGTGATGGATTATTACTTCATCTCCGGCCAAGATGCCCTCGATACCGTGCAGATCTACACCCGCCTCACGGGGCTGCCGCCCCTGCCCCCGCTCTGGGCGCTCGGCTACCACCAAAGCAAGTGGAGCTACTACCCGGAAAAGGTGGTCAAGGATCTCGCGGCCGAGCTGCGCAGCCGCCGCATCCCCTGTGATGCCATCCACCTGGACATCCACCACATGAAGCAATACCAGTCCCTCACCTGGGACCGCGCCAGCTTCCCCGACCCGCCGGGCCTCATCCGCGACCTCGGTGACCGGGGCTTCAAGGTGGTCACCATCGTGGACCCCGGCATCAAGATCAACCCGGATAATTATGTGTGGCGCAGCGGGTTCGAGCGCAATGTCTTCTGCCGCCGGCACGATGGCGCCCTGCTCGAGGCCAAGGTCTGGCCCGGGCTGTGCACCTTCCCGGACTTCACCTCCCCCGCCACGCGCGAGTGGTGGGCGGATCTCTTCTACCGCCAAGTGGGGGAATATGGGGTGCGCGGCATATGGACCGACATGAATGAGCCGGTCATCTTCCCCGACCGCACCTTCCCGGATGACACGCGCCACGCATACGACGGCTTTGCCTGCTCGCACCTCAAGGCGCACAATGTGTATGGCCAATGCATGGCGCACGCCACGCGCAAAGGCATGGAGAAAAGCGCGCCGGAGCGCCGCCCCTTTGTGCTGAGCCGCTCCGGCTTTGCTGGCTTGCAGCGCTGGGCCGCCACATGGACAGGTGACAACGACTCCAACTGGGAAAACCTGAAGATGGCTAATCTCATGATTCAGCGCCTCTCGACCAGCGGGGTCTCCTTCTGCGGGGCTGACACGGGCGGCTTCCTGGGGCGCCCCACGCCGGAGCTCTTCTGCCGCTGGATGCAGATGGCAGCCTTCCACGTCTTCTTCCGCAACCACAACAGCGGCGAGTTCGGCGGCCAGGAGCCCTGGGTCTTCGGCAAGGAGGCAGAAGATATCTCCCGCCGCGCCATCGAAGAGCGCTACCGCCTGCTCCCCTACCTCTATACCCTCTTCCACCAGTATTCCACGCAGGGCACCCCCATCATCCGCTCCCTGTGCCTCATGTTCCCGGAAAACACGGATACCTACTGGCGCAGCAGTGAGTTCTTCCTCGGTGAGGCGCTCTACATCGTGCCCGTGCACCACCCCGACCAGCAGAGCCGCAGCCTCTACCTGCCGCCGGGCGCCTGGTTCTCCCTGTGGGATGACAGCCCGGCCCCCGCGGCAGATGCGGAGTCCAGCGTGCCCACCCCGGCAGAGCATATCCCCGTCTTTGTGCGCGGCGGTTATGTGATGCCGCGCTGGCCGGTGCAGCAATATGTGGGCGAGCTCCCCGTGCCGCCCTGCTTTCTCGAGCTCTGGTGGGCGCCCGATATGCAGGCCGAAAGCTGTCTCTACGAGGACGCCGGAGACGGCACGGCCCACCTCCGCGGCGCTTACCTCCTGCACCGCTTTTCCTACTCCGCACAGCGCCGCAGCTTCTCCCTCTCCCACCGCCGGGAGGGCCAGCTCCCCCCGCCGAGAGATAGCTACTCCCTCATCCTGCACGCGCTGCCGCCGGATGCGCAGCCGCGCCTGGCGGTGGATGGTGAGCTGCTCCCCGGCATCACGCTCAGCGGCGGCGTGCTGCGCGCAGAGCTCCCCGCGTCTTTCCGCGAACTTGTTCTCGACCTATGAATCCCGACACCCTCGGCAAACTTCTCTCCCGGCTCGACAAGCTTTCCCCCACTGAGGTGCGGGCGCTGATCCAACGCCTTGCCTCCGAGCAGTCTCTCTTGCAAGAGGTGTTCGATGCCCTGCGCGACGGGCTGATTCTCTTTGCCGCCGATGGCAGCGCCCACTATGCCAACAAAGCCGCCTGCAGCATCTACAACCGCCCGCTGCGCGAGCTGCTGCGCGAGCCCTTTGAGCGCCTGGTGGGCGGCTCCTGCACCTGGGCAGAACTCAGCGAGAGCAAGGCCGCCATCGTGCGCGACCTGCAGGTGAACTACCCGGCGCCCAAGCATTACAATTTCTTCCTCTCGCCCGTGGCCGATGGGCGGGAGTACCTGCTGCTCGTGCGTGATGACACCGAGCAGATGGAGCGCCATGAGGAGAACGCCGAGGCGGAGCAGTTCAATCTCCTCACCTTTCTCGCCGGCGCCGTGGCGCATGAGATCGGCAACCCGCTCAACTCCCTCGGCCTCTCCCTGCAGCTCATTGAGCGCCAACTCAAAAAGCAGGGGCTCACAGCAGAGGATTCGCTAAACTCCCTGGTCCGAGATGCCTTGTCCGAGACGCGCCGCCTGGATACCCTGCTGCACCAATTTCTCGAGTCCATCCGCCCGGCGCACCTGCACCGCAGCAAGATACAGGTGAATGAGGTGATCCGGCGCGTGCTCGATATCCTCACCCCCGAGATCGCAGAGCGCGGCATCGCCATCCAATGCTCTCTCTGTGAGGATCTCCCCGGCATCAGCGCAGATGCTGACCGCCTCTTCCAAGTCTTCTACAACCTCATCCGCAACGCCATGCAATCCCTCCCCGGCGCCGAGGGCGGGGTGTCCATCCAAACGTCTTACAATGATTCGGATGTCGGCATCATCATCGGCGACAATGGCTCGGGCATCTCCCATGAGGTCTTGGGCAACATGTACCAGCCGTTCCGCACCACCAAAAAGAAAGGACACGGGCTGGGGCTGCTCATTGTGCGCCACATTGTGAAAGAACACGGCGGCATGCTCAGCATCACCTCCCGTGAGGGCCTCGGCACCACCATCACCATCACTCTGCCGCGCGCTGACCGCATGGTGCGCCTGCTGCCCGCCTAACCCCCCGTCCGCGGCCCTCCCCTCCTTCTTTCCGCACAAAAAAAGCGCGGCTCTGTGCCCCGCTACCCCTCCCCTTGCAGGGAGAGGCGTGTGCGCGGGATGCACAGAGCCGCATGACACGGCCGCCTTAGCGGCAGAGTGAGTTTACTTTGCCAGCTCTATTTTGATGCGCAGGCTGGAGGTCGTCTCAGGCGTGGAGGCCACCACATAGACCGCCTTCACCACCCGATCAGACTCCTTCACTCTCATGAGATCAGAGAGCGCGCTCACACCGGCGGGAGTCACCACCAGCACCGAGCCGGCAAAGGGCATGCCGCCCTTATCCTGAATCAGCTGTTGATTCAGCGCAGGAGAAGTCCCCAGCACGAAGTCCGAGTCATCCAGGCTCACCACAGGCTGCACATTCGGCACCATCAGCATATGATGGGAGGCCGTGGGCGTGCCGTCGAGGGACAGTTCTGTCACAGGAAGCATATTTGCCAAGCCCGGCATGCCGAACATGGCGCCACCCTGATTCACAGCATCAAGCATCTGCTGCCAACCATCCACTATGCCCTTGCGGCTCACCACTCCCGTCGTCAGCGCAAATGCCATCTCATCAGAGCATTCCCTCTTCGGCTTGAGCGTCAGCATCATCTCACACGGCACGCTCATGTTGTCGATCACTTGCCCCAGCCCGGATCCCAGCGCCTTGATGGTGGGCTTGAGGAGCTCTGCAAATTGCAGATTGGCGCTCAGAGAATCCTTATCCTCCTCATTCAGCGTCAGCGCAACTCCCTTGGTCAGATCCATCAGAGCATCCACACCCTCATTGACGCTGAACTCGCACTCTACCACATTTTCGGCAAAGGTGGAGGCAGCATAGAAAAGCGTGTTCGGGTTAGAAGCCATCTCCGCGTGGCGCAGCGTGCCGGGCTTGAAGCGTCCGTTCACGTCATCGGTCGCCATGTCGATGCACACACCGGTGCCATCGAGATATGCCTGCACCACGAAAGGCTTGACCAAGGAGCAGTCTTTCTGCATCGGGATCATCTTGGCCACGGTGGAGACTGCCTTCTCAGCCGCGTCAAATGTCGCCTTGTTCGCCGCATCGGCAGCAGCCATCTTCTGCATCACCAGCGTCACAAACTTAGTCATGCTGCTCAGGTCCTCCTTGTGCGCCATCACGCTGTTAAGCAACTTCGGGCTGATCCATGCGCTCGAGATCAGAGCTTCGGGCGAGGCTGCCGCATTGACCAGCGGAGCTGCGGCCAGCAGGGACTGCGAGGGATCGGCCGGCAGTTTCACCTCCGCCGGATCCTCACACACCACCACCACCACAGCATCCTCCTCCACGCGCACCATCAGGTGCACCACTTTATTAGCGAGCTCCTGGCAGACGGTCCTCGGGATGATACCGTCCGAGCACGAGCACTCTTCTGATCTTTCCGACAACTTAGAATCGAACCATTTATCCACAGTAGCAGAGCAATCAATGAAGCCATCATGCTCACTCACACTGATGTCCTTCTTCTCTTTCAGCTTTTCAAGCTGTTCCAATATCTCCTTCTTCAAATCTTCCTGTCCCGGCTGGAAGCGGGCGGCAGCATAGACCGGGGCCAGGTGCATCGCCTTGGCGATGGCGTTGAGCTGCTCCACGGGGTGGCCCGCACACGCAGCATAGGCCTTTGCAATCACCTCTTTCGCCGTCTCATTGGCACTCAGCGACCACATCGTCGCCAAGGAAGAGTCACGCTGCATGCTGTTCACCAGGTTGCAGAACTCCATAAAATACCCCAGGAACTCAGAGGAGCCGGGCGCCATACTCACAGCCACATTGGAAACGCGGGTCTCTTGTGCGCAGGGCGTGCTGAGGAGATTCACAGCGATGACTGCCTCTGTGTCAACCGGCAAGAGAGCCAGAGCCGACAAGGCAGTGGCGCGGATCTCCGGCGAGATCGGCACGGCCGGAGCAGGCTGCGCCATCTGGGTGAATATCTCCTGCGGCGTGGCGGCGGGGAGTGAGGCCACCATCGCCGAGGTACTGAATGCTAGTGCGAGAAATGAGCGGCGTATATTCATACTCCCCTATTATAGACTATTTCTCGGCCATATGTAAAGCAGAAAGAGTCATTCTCCTGCTCATTTTTCTTTCAGCAGCAGCACGCCTCGAGCCGTGCGCACATCGTCCGTTATGGTGGATACGGTATAGAGAGTCTGCGCGTGCTCGGCCAGGTAGTGTAGCAACTTACTTAGCGGCAACAGCCCGCCGCAGAGCTCCGGCAGCGGCGCACCCCGGAGCGCTTCCTCCATGCGCGGGAGATCCACGCTATTCACCGCGCCGCAAAAGGGCATATTGCCACCCGCTGAGGCCAGGAGCCGCGCGTTGAGCGCCGGTGAGCTCCCCAGCACAGCATACGTCGGCCCCACTGCTACTCCCGGGGCAGCGCCGCCCTCAGGCCGGAGCGGCAGCTCCAAGGTATAGCTGACACCGGATCCCGGCAGCCGGTGGCTGGAGATGGGTAAGGCCTCCGCCAGCTCAGGGGGCAACCCCGCCTTGGCCACTGCCGAGCGGAGCGCCTGCAGCAGCGTCTCCCAGCCCTGCGCCAGCGCCCCGCGGCTCGTCACTCCCACCCCCAGCGCCACGCCCGGCGCCTCCTCCCCCGGACTCTCAGCCACCACCAGGGCAAAGGGTGACGACGCGCCGGCGGCCATGGTCACCAGTGCGCTGCCCATCTGCTGCACCTCAGGCAGCAGCAAATCCGCATAGCGCAGCGCTGCTTCCGCGCGGCCGCGCTCATTCTCCTTCAGGGTGAGCGCCACCCCGCGGCCGGCAGCCAGCAGCGCGGCCGATGCCTGCTCCCAGTAGTGGGCAGGCTCCGGCACATTCGGCGCGCTGAATGAGGTGCTCTCCATATAAAACACCGTCCCGGGAGCCGCCGCCAAGCCCACTTGGCGCAAATGCCCGGGGCCGAACAACATCCCCTGCGCATCCGACACACTCTCCATCCACACCTCCCTGCCCTGCCTCCACACCTGCAAGCTCTGCGGCGAGTCCACCGCATTGAACAAAGGCGCCTGCTGAGTGAGCCACGTCATACCATTGGCCGCGGCATTGAGCTCCGCCTGGTGCGTGGGCGTGCGCCCCGCAATCTGCCACAGCGCAGCAGCCACCGCCAGCTCAGCCGGCACCCGCGCCGCCCGGGCCCCCTCATCCAGCACGCGGCACAAAGTCGCGCTTGCCCAAGCCGTGAGCACCAGCTCATCCATATGCGCATCCGCCCCGGCCAGCTGCGGCGCAGTGAGCATGGAATACTCCGGCCCCGCAGGCAGCTGCAGCTCCCCCGGAGCCGAGCACACACACACCCACGCCACCGCCCCCTCGCGGCGCGTGAGCACCAGCAGATCACGCCCCGCCAGCGCCTCGCGCAGCTCCGGCTCCTGAGGCTCAGCCCCCAAAAGAAGGCGGCACACCAGCAGCCAATTCATACGCAAGCCGGCAAAGCGGCCGTGCTCCTCATAGCCCAGCGCAGAGTCCTGCTGAGCGGCGGCCTGCATCCCGCGCAGCAAAGCAGCGTGCATGGCCGCAAAACCCGCCTCATGCCCGGCCCGAGCCGTAATGGCATAATACACCGGCGCCGGGCGGAACTCCGCCCACGCGCGCAAGATCCCCTGCAGCGTGTCGCGGCGCTGCGCCGCAAAAGCTGAGCGGATAGCCGGCACAAACATCTCCTTCGCATGCGAGCACCACAACTCCTCACAGCGGCTCAGCGACTCAAGCTGCGCCGTGCGCGCCAGCAGGGGAAGCAGCCTCTCCAGCGCCGCGGCATTCCCCTCCCCGGCCACCAGCGCCGCTGAACCAATACTCCGCAACCCGCGCTCCAGCTCAGCCGGAGGCTTCTCACCCAGCAGCCGCATCCACTCCAGCGAAGCCTCGCCGGGCTCACGCAGAGCCACCACCAAATCCGCCGCATTGGGCACATGCGCCAGCGCAGGCAACCGCGCCGCCCGCTTAGCGGGATCCGCCGGCGCCGGTTGCGCCGGGGCGCTGAGCCTCGCATACATCTCCTGCGGCAACACCTCCGCCATGGACAGCGGCGCCAACGCGCCGGCAGCCCATGCGGCCGAACAAATCATCGAGCATAGCATCTTCATCACCCCGCATTGTAGAGCCACACCCCCCCGCTCGGCAATGAAATATAGAAAACCACCCAAACACCCACCCGACCTACCGCCATGAAGCTTTGCCACATGCGGCACCACAATCAAAGCGCCTCACCCCCTTTCCTCAGAAGCACACACCCCCTCCGGCTGAGCAGCGTAGGCGCGCTTCTCCCGGGCGGCAAGGCGGTGAAGAATGATCAGCACCCCGAGCAGCAGCAAAGGAAAAACCGAAGCCCCCAGCAGCCCCAGCTTAAGATCACCGCCCCCCATATCGGAAATACAGCCGACCATACCCGGCCCGAGCGTCGCGCCAAAATCACCAGCAAGCGCAAGGAAAGCAAACATAGCCGTGCCGCCGGCAGGGCATTGCCGGGAAGAAAGGCTGATAGTGCCCGGCCAGAGAATGCCGACCGCCGCGCCGCACAGCGCACAGCCGGCCAACCCAACAACCGGCACAGAGCAAAGCGCCGCCGTCAGATAGCAGATCACGCAGAGCAAACCACAGAAAAGCATGCACAGGCAGAGATCCAAACGCCGGCTCATCCGGCCATAAAGAATACGCGACACCCCCATAAAAACAGCAAACATACAAGGCCCCGCAATATCGCCAACCATCTTTGAAACCCCAACAGCAACCTCAGTAAAAGCAGAAGCCCACTGCGCCATAGAAGCCTCCGAAGCCCCGGCACAAACCATAAGCAAAATCAACAGCCAAAACACAGGCAACCGCAGCAGCGCACCGGGGCGCATACTCCCCCCCTCCTCCCCCGGCTGATTGATCGGGCACGTCATAAAATTAAAAGCATTGTAGAGCGGAATCAACGCCCAGAGAAGAGTCAGAACATGGCGATTTTCAATACCGAAGACAGAGAAAAAGAGAGAAGAACCCAGAATGACAGCCACCGCACCCCAGCAGTAAAAAGAGTGCAGCAGACTCATCATCCCCGACTTATTCTCAAAGGGACACGCCTCAACAATCGGACTCACCAACACCTCGATAAGCCCACTACCCACAGCATAGAGCACCACCGCAACCAACACCCCGGCAAAAGGCACCGGCAGCAACTCCGGCAAAACCTCCAGAAGCACAAGCCCCGCCGCAGCCAGCAACTGAGACGCAACAACACATAACCGGTAGCCAATCTTATCAACAAACTGAGACGCCGCCAAATCAACCAGCAACTGCGTAATATAGAAAACAACCGGAATCAGCGCCAGCAACTCAAAACTGATACAGTAAGCATGCTTCAGCGTCAGAAACAAAAGCGGCACATAATTTGCCGCAATAGCCTGCGTCACAAAACCGAGATAACATGCAACCAACGTCTTCCCGTAATACCGAGACATAGAAAAGCGCGAGAACGGAAACCACCCGATGAAAAAAGGCGCACCCAGCGGTGCGCCTTAAACATCGCGAAAAAGGGAAAATCAACCCACGTAAGCCGCCACAGCCGCCGCAATACGCGCCGACACAGCCTCGGGCTCACCCTCCTCCGTCACATCAATCTGCACCACCTTACCCTGCGCGCGGTAATGCTCCACCACAGGCAGCGTAAGCGACTCATAATCCTTGCGGCGCTTAGCAAAAGCCTCCGGATTATCATCCGAGCGCACAATCATCCCGGCGCCACACTTCGGGCAAACCTCCTCACCATTACGAGTCGTCTCACCACACACCGGGCAAGCCTTACGGCGCAGCATACGCGCCTCAATCAACTCCTGAGACACATTAAGGAACACCACAATATCCACCCCCAAGCCCAGCTTAGCCAGATTCTCATCCAGCGTCTGCGCCTGCGCCACCGTACGGGGATAACCATCCAGCAGGCAGCCACAATCCTTATTATTGCCGAGCCATTGGGAAACAATACCATTCACCACCTCATCAGGCACAAACATAGCAGCATCCATGTATTTCTTCGCCTCCAGCCCCAGCGGCGAACCTGCAGCCACCTCAGCACGCAGCAAAGCGCCGGTACTCAGAGGCTTCAGATCATAAGATTCAGAGAGGAAAGAAGACTGCGTGCCCTTACCGGAAGCGGGGGCACCCACAAGAACAAATCGCTTGAGAGTTTTCATGGCGTGAGAATGAGCAAGAAAAAAGCGCCTCCACCGGGCGCCCAGGCCCCGCTACCGGCTGTGGGACTCGAACCCACACTCCGAAGAACTCGATTTTGAGTCGAGCGCGTCTACCAATTCCGCCAAGC
>JAFLSS010000036.1 GCA_022510805.1 Akkermansiaceae bacterium | reverse complement strand
ACTCCTGACCTGTTGCGTGCGATGCAACCGCTCTACCAACTGAGCTAATGCCCCGATCTGTGGGCGCGGATTATATGCGATCATTTTGATGTATGCAAGCCTTTTCTTGCATTTTGTCGTTTTTTTCTTTTCTTGCTCGTTTTTGGTAGGGGTGAAAATGGGGGGAGGAGGTTGCTTTTGGGGGCTGTTCTCTCGTTCTCCTGTTTGTGGTGTTGTTATGGTTTTCCCGTCTTGGCTGTCGGTTGATTCGCTATGTTTTTACTGACTGACAGTTTGTGTGTTATGTTGTTTTTCTCACTTCTCTTTTCGGAGGACGTTTGGGTGTGTATTTGAAATGCTGTAGTCAAGAGCAAAGTGGCCTCGCAGCAAATACTACGAGTGGCAAATACTCGGCAGTTTTTCTATGAATAAGCGACAAGAACGCTTCCAGCGCTTGATGATGCGGCGGGGTTGGGGCAGCCTTTTGCTAACACGATTTTGCGGAATGGCGGGTTCTGAGGTTGTGCCCGCGCTTCCTGTGCCCGCTGTTGCGGGCGCGGGGCTCTGTGTGTTGGGGCTCACATCGCATAGCGGATGCCGATGGTCGCTTCTGCGCCTTTGCGGCCGCCGCTGTGGCCGGTGATTTGGCCATAGAGGGTGTGGCCCGCGCCATAGGTGCGCTGCGCTCCGATGCTGTATTCGGCATAGGGTTTCACGCTCATGTGCGGCAGCTCGATCCCGTTGGCTCTGAATTTTCTCTTGCTGAAGATGTCATATACAAAGCCGGCTGATACGTAGGGCGCCCATGTGCTGTCCGTGTTCTTGATGAGTTTCAGGGTGGGGTGGAATTGCAGTACTGTGGTGGGGGAGGATTCGATTTTCACGCCGGTGGCGTTCTCGTAGTCATATACGTTGAAGCAGGTGTAGGTGACCATGAGCTGCGGCTGCAGTATGTAGCGGGCGGTGTCCAGCTCGATGTTGTAGCCGGTGCGGGCTGCCAGGCCTCCCATGAAGAGGTCAAAATTTTCCCTGCCGCCGCGGCCGGTGGCCTCTGCTGCTGAGGTGCCGATGGAGGCGCTCACGGCCATGTGGAATTTCTTTTTGTAGAAGGTGGTGGTGGCGCCCACGGCTGCGCCATTTTGCCGGATGCGTACTGATTCGTATTTCTGGCCGGAGCCCAGGTAGCCGCCGTAGAGTGAGTAGACGGAGGTCCAGTCGCCGCGGAGGTCATGCATTGTGCTGTCGCCGCCGATCATGCCGCCATACATGTTGACACTTACCTTGGGGCCGTGGTGCAGGGGCATTTCCTCATGGGAGGAGTAGGTGCGCAGCCAGAGGCCGCGGTGCCGGGCGGTGTCGGCCAGGCTGGTGGTGCGGGGCTCGGCAATGCTGCCTTTGCCCTGGCTGACCGGGGGTGAGATGTGCGAGCTCTGTGCCGAGCGCATGCTTGCCGAGTACAGATCCGCATGGTTGAATGAGTAGTTGTACACCTGCATCATGGAGACATAGCTGCCGGTGATATCTGTCACGGATGCTGTCTTGACCTCGCTGGTGAATGCTTTGGCTGCCAGGGTGTACATGCCCGGCTGTGGCGCGCGCGGGTCATTGTAGGTCACTTCCCAATCATACAGCAGATTCTCATCTGTGATCACGGCTGTGCCGCTTGGGTCGGCGCCGTTGGCTATTCCTCTGCCATCTTTCACCGCCGCGGCCAGTTTTTTGTCCACGAATTTGACATGGACGAGTTCCTGCCTGGGGGTGCCGGTTATCACGAAGTTGTTCAGCCAGATGAGGCTGTCTTCGCTCGGCAGCGTGGGGGCGAGTGCGCCGGCGGGCTCATCCTGCTGCGCTTCTTCAGCGCGTGCCCGGGGCTGCGCCTCTTCTTCCGTGGGAGCGGTGTAGGTTATTTTCTGCGCGTCGAGTCCGCCCATTGTTTCTGTGGACAGGTCTATTGCTGATTGATCAATATACACCACACCGCCGGTCAGTGCGAAATCTCGCAGCTCGAGCCGGGCGGCGCCCATGTTGTCCAAGCGGAACAGCCCTCCCTCCATGTATAAGGAGTTGTTTTCAAAGGTGCTGTATGGTCTGCTGCTGTCTGCCCCGGAGGGGGTCAGGTGTGTCACCGTCGTAAAATCATCCCCCGCCAGCGAGCCGCTTCCTCTGTGGGTGATGTTTTGGTTGCGGACTGCTCCCTGTATGTCGACAATGGTTTTATTATCAAACACCTTCAAGGAGTCATCTATGATCATGTCATGCCCCTCTGTCGTGTCGGAGGTGATGCTGCTGCTGAGGTGGGATGTGCCGGAGATCTTCAGCATCTTGTTGTTGACGATGGTGAGGGTGGCATCCAGTCCGGCAGAATCGAGGTGCAGCACACCGTCAGTCGTGATGCTGTTTTCGGCTGAGTTGATGAGGTTGATGTTGGATAACAAGACTGATTGATCCTCCGCGACCGTGTCCAACAGGCGGTGTCCGCGCAGATCCAGCGTATTGCCTGTAGTCCCCCTGATTGTCAGGTCCTTGCCGCGGAACGCCTCGGTATCCCGCGTCAGGACTTGTGTATCCCCTTCATTGATGGTGAACACCTTGATCTCCTCATCCTCCACCTGCAACTCGGCCCAAGCGGCGAGGTTGTCGCGCCAGCCGTGGAGTCTCACGCTATCGTTGGTGGTATCGGTGGTCCACAGCTCAAAGTAGTCAGCCAAGATATCATCGCTCGACATGATCGCCTGCTCTTGGTCCGCTGCCCGGAGCTCGCTTTCGAACGCCAGCATCAGCGAGTCATCCTGAGCGCCTTTGATGATCTGAAAGATGTACACCCGGTCACTCTGCCCCGCTTTGCCGGCTTCCTCAAACTCATTGATGACAAAGCCGGATAAGGTGATCAGGCCCGTGGCGTTGATCCGGGTGACATCGAAAACATCATTGCTCGGTTTTCCGTCGATGAGCGCTGCGTCAATTTGAAAACGCGCCTCGGCTGCTGTTTCCAGTTCCTTGAAATAGTAAGTGCCCATCTTCCCATCCGCCGTATCCACCAAGCCGCTGACGACTTGCAGGGTTGAAGTGCGGAGCACCTCCGACACCGAGTCCGAGGTCAGCCCCAGGCGCAGTGTCACGCCCGAGGAGGTCACCGCGGCCTGATCCACCACCTGGTTGAGGGTCACGATGCTCTCCACCCCATTCCCGGAGATGAGCAGGTCAAACTCACCCACACTTTCTATTTTATCATCAAATGTGATCTTGCCTTTGTTGAGCGCCTGCAGGGTGAGAGTCATGTGGTCCTTCGCCAGGTAAATCGCCTGCCTGTTATCAGGTGAACCCGCCCAGTTACCGCGGATGAGCACATCCCCGCCATTTCCGACACTCGGCTGGGAGGCATCAGCAATGAGCGTCAGGTCAAGAGTCGTGTAGATGGCTCCGCCGAGTGAGCGCCCCTTGCCCTGCACATAATTGTCGATGAAGGAGGAGTTGATGATACGGCCCCATTTGCCTTCATTATAGATGGCGCCGCCCAGGGCCTCCGCCTCTGCCGAGCTGGCAGAGTTGCCGATGAAATCACCGGCGATGTCGCCCATGCTGCCAGACGAGTAGGCGTAGATGGCGCCACCGCGGGCAAGGGCATGCTCGGAGCGCACCGAGTTGTTGGTGAAGTTGCCCGAGAGATTGCCCAGGGGCGCCACGTTGAAAATGGCGCCGCCCTGCACAGATGCGCTGACGGCCACCGCGCGGTTGCCGCTGAAATTGCCCGTGATATGCCCCACGGCGCCATAATTGTAAATGGCGCCGCCGCGCGCGTTGCAGAGGGAGGCTTCCTCAGAGGTGACCGATACATAATTATCGATGAAGTCCCCGATGATGTCGCCCACTATACCATTCTCCACATGAATGGCGCCACCTAAGGCTGATCCCTTTGCAATCTGCGCATAATTCCCGCGGAAATTGCCTTTGATCCCTAAGCCCCCGTCCCCCGGGCCGATGGCTTTTGACGTGAAAATCGCGCCGCCGCGGACGTTGACATTGTCTTTTTCGGCATTACGGGACAGGGCATAGTTGTTCGTAAAATCGCCGATGATGACGCCCGCCACGCGATTATAGATAGCGCCGCCAAAGGCCAGATACCGATCAGACTCCGCGTGATTGTTGCGAAAATGGCCTGTGATACGCCCCACGGTCGCATCGTTGTAAAGCGCGCCACCCGTGGTTTCCGACATGCCTTTCGCGTAGTTATTGGACATGTTTCCCGTGATATCCCCCACCACGCCCGTGTTGCGGATCGCCCCGCCACGCGCCTGCGCAGCGGCACCGGAGCCCGCTAGGGCGTAGTTGTCGAGAAAATCGCCGGAGATGCTGCTTATCACCCCCTTGCTGGAATTGCTAATGGCGCCGCCAAAGACTGAGGCGGTGACGCCCTTTGCATAGTTGCCCTTAAAATCGCCGATGACATCACCCATAGACCCCTCATTGTGAATAGCGCCGCCATAGATGACTGTGGAATCGGTAGTCACGTAGTTCCTTGAGAAATCTGCTGAGATCGAGTCCATCTCCCCTTGGTTGAACACCGCACCACCATACAGACGAGAGGAGTTATTCTCAAAGGCCCCGGAAATCGCGTAGATATGAGCCGCTTCATCGTTGCAAATGGCGCCGCCATAAAACGTGGAGCTGTTGTCTCTGAAAACGGAGTTCAGGATGCCGCCTTGAAGCTCACTGCCTATCGTGCCGGTATTATACACCGCGCCGCCGTTGGCGTACTTTTCGCCGTTGGCCCGGTTACCCTCAAAGGAAGAGCCCGAGATGAGCCCTATCGTCCCGGAATTAAAAATGGCGCCACCGCCGAAGATTGACCCATCATCCCAAAAATGCAACACTTTGGCCGTGTTGTTGATAAAGGAGGCAGATATCTCCCCCAACGTGCCGGAGTTGAAGATGGCGCCGCCGCGAGACGCGCCTTGGACAGAGGTGAAACTCCCCGAGATGTTGACCCCGCTGTTGAGCGTGTTATAGATAGCGCCACCCTCCTCATCGGCAGAAACGCCGCTGAATGAGGCGGTCACATTCTCTTCCGGGTTCGTCACGCGCGAGCCCGCGGCAGCCGCCGGCGCCATGTGCGGCTGCAGACAAAAGGAAAAAGTTATCAGCTGAACGATGAAAGACGATGGACGATTTTTCATATTCTGTCATGCAAAGCTCAGTTCTCTCTGAGCTGCCAAGTAAAAGCGGGGCGCATTATAATCCCATTTCTATAATTATCAAGCTTTTTCCCGAAAAAAATTGACCATTTGCAAAGAAGCCTCACAGCCGGAAACACCCTCTCGGCTTCGTTCTACCTGATAGTCGTTCATCCTTCATCTATCAAATAGTATGCGGATTAACAATCCGCATAGCTTCCGCGCAGCGTGATTCATTAACCAAGCCTTTGATAGTTATTGCATAGCCGACAAAGCACCCGCAAATCTAACACACGAAAAGGGAGCGAACCCCGCCACAGAGAACCCGAGCAATAATTACGGAAAATGAATTTTTAGACTTGCATACGGATTGTTAATCCGTATAATGCCGCCCCCATCGGCTGGACATAGCGCCACACAAAAAGGCGCAGTTCACGCTGTTTTATCAGTAACAAACTAATTATCAGATATGAAATTGCATCTACCTAAGGGGTTGAGAAAGGCGGTCATTGCATGCCTCACCCTCAGTGCAAGTTTTGCGGTTCAAGCATACGGAAATAATGAGGAAATCCGGCCGGATGGACTTACCGGCGGCAAGGAAAGCGGGATGTACAGAATACGCGGCTCATATGACAATTGGGACGGAGAGAACTTCACCTATTATTCCGGCTCTGTGTACCTTGGCCTTGAGCTGGACGAAGAAGACACCCAGGGGCCGGACGGCACGCAGTTGGCAGTAGATTGTGTGGGCACCTCCACGACAGACACGCAGGTGGTACTCACGGACGCCACGGGGATGTACCCGGGCAGCATCTCCCGGCATGGCACGCAGTGGAGCCGCTTCGCCGGCTACCTTGCGGGGTCGAACATCAGCTCCGAGCTGCGCTCCAGCTCCCTGATCATCAGGGATATTGCGGACAATGTATCCATCAGCGGGTGGAATGTGGGCGGCTCCGGGCAGATCAGCAACGGCACGCACTTGCATGTGAATGCATCATACGGCATGCCGACATTCATCCGCGTGGGCACCACCTCCGTGAGCATTGAAGCCAATAAGGGCAAGGATTTCTATGTGTTCGGTGTCGATGGGGTCACCCTGGCGGACAGCCGGAATAAGATTCAGGTGGTCAACAATGGCTACCCGACCACATATGATGGCTCAGTGTCTGCCGGGCCGCTGAGCATTGTGGGCGGCAACCTCACCAACACCGTGCTGAGCGCCGCCGGCGGGCATGCGACTCAGAGCATTGTGAGCAATGGCTCTCATGTCAACATCGGCGGTGGGCGTATCACCGGCCATGTCATCGGCGGCTCAGCCGTGATCTCGTTCCGCAACAAGTACTTCTTTGACGCCTACCGAGAGGAGTACAGCATGACAGAGGCTCAATATGAAGAGGCCCTGCGCTTTGCGAACGCCCACAATGCGTTTGACTTGTGGGTGGCGGAGTCTCATGTCACGATGACGGGCGGCAAGATGGAAAAAGGCTGGGCTCATGGCCAAAACGGCTCGCACGTGACGAACTACTACAGCTATGATTCCAATGGGGATATCCTGAAAGACAATGAGGGGCGGCCCATATTCAAGAATGGAGTCAACAACACCATGGTGCCGCGCATCGTGGGCGGCAACTTGCTGCACATTGCTGATACCTACGGTGAGTTTGGCACCTCTTACCTGAATTCGGTGGATATCTATGACCCGGCAGAGGGATGGATGGAGAAGGTCCCCGCTTTCGGCATCGGGAATACGCATGTGGAGATTTCGGGCAACTCCGAGGTGTATGATGTGATTGGCGGCAGCTGGAGCCTGATTGATATTCCCGATATGGTCAGCGGGCGCGTGGACATGAGCAAGGTGGTTCAGCAGCCCCACTACATCACGGATGAGGACTACCTCTCGGCGCTGCATCAGTATGCCGATGGCGACTTGCAGCGCGATGTGCGCCAAGGCAACACGAACGTGACGCTGCGGGATCAGGTGGTGGTGAAGGGGGATGTGATTGCCGCCGGTATTCAGAGCGGCAGGACGGCGCTCATCACCGAGAGCACGCGTATCACCCTGGGGGCGCAAGTCAGGTTTGAAAAGGATCTGACCAAGTATGACCCCGTGACGAATAAGACCGTGGATGTCACCAACATGTGGGAAATCAACGGCTCCCACAGCATTATTGATGGCGGCTACATGCTCATCGACCCGCCCATGGGTGGCGTGTTCAATTACTACAATGAAGGCGCGTTTGTGACCTGGAAAGTACCCATCCCCGTCTATTCCCTCAAATATGGCGACATGCTGGCAGAAGCGGGCATCGACTGGAAGACAGCCAACTGGGATGAGTTGTTTGACATGTCATCCATAGAGAAGAAGGGGTACTGGCACCTTGCCGGGGTTGAGGAAGGCGGGTTCGGCTGGGATGACGCCGACTACCGGGTCTACTCCGACCACCCCTATGTGCATGGCGAGCGCACCCTGGCGCTCGATGAAGCGGCAGAATACCACGACAGCCTGAAAGACGCCTACTTCATCAACTTCGATCAGGTGAATGTGGTGAAAGGCGCCAGCGCCACCATCGGCTCTCTGGTGATTGATGACAACCAGACCTTTGCCGATGACGGCAAGGCCCCGGACTCCGAGAACTGGAGCGAGACCCCCTATGATAATGATGTGCCCACGGCGTACCGCGAGCGCAATCTGACCACCATCTCCGGCGGCGGTGAGCTCCGCATGTGGGTGGGGTTTGACATGGAGGTGTGGTACTGGGAGGCAAAGGATTATGAAGAGCTCGATGACGAGGCGCTGCAATCTATGCCCGATGGCACCGTGGTAGAAAGCAACCTCGGGCGCAAGAAATACCTCTCTGCTGTGTATGACCCGGAGGTGCTCAACAACACCTACATTGCGGTGAAAGGCTTTGAGGATGGCGCCCTGTCGGCAGCGGATCGCAACAAGTTCGGCGAGCTGAGCAAGAACACGATACTGCACCTGCTGCCGCGCCAGGATGAGAAGGGACAAGGCAACAATGCGGTGTCGTACGCCTACCGCATGGACGCCTACAACGGCGGTGTGCTGCACGTGGATGTGGCGCCGAAATACGGCCGCAACACCATGTATGTGCTCAATGAGCTCAATATCCACGACGAGGGCTACCTGAAGATGAGCACGAACCTCACCTCCGACATGGAGCTGCAGGCTCATGCTGCGCTTCACAAGGCGCCCAAGGATACGCAGGCCTCTGCTCCCGGCAGCGTGCGCGAGCTCATGACGGATTGGGATTCCCTGCAGACGGTGACGTTCAACAAGGGGTATTTCGACCTGCGCATCAGGAATGCTGACCGCTCGCTCTATAAGGATGAGCTCTACGTCGTGCTCATTGACCGCGTCACGGGCAACAATGTGGGCACCACCACGGAGAGCCGCAATTACATGATCACCGAGCGCACGAAAGAGGAGCTCCGGCTCTGGTTCGGTGATGATTATGACTGGGAGCACGACCTGACGGACCTCAACGAGTGGGACAAGCACCACGTGTGGATCGGCGTGGAAAAGGTGGTGGATGGCCGTGAGACGGATGGGCTCTCGGGCGCTGACCTGCTGGAGGAGGATCGCAAGGGGCATGAGGATGACTGGGCGATGGTGATCCGCGCCAAGAAGGTGAGCGAGGAGAAGGAGGAAACGAGCTACCACCGCTTCCGCCACCTGCACACGCCCAACGGCCGGGCGGGCAGCGAGCTCTTGGATGAGCACTTCGATAACCCGACGGATGATCCGAATGATGTCCGCAAGAAGATTACCGAGCGCATCGTGGATCTCAACTCTGAGGAGCGTTTCGAGGAGAGTGACCGGCTGGAGGCCGCTGTGGCGGGCTCTTCCTACAGCGTGCTCGGTGCCGCCGCGGCAGATGATGTGGTGCGCCAGCTGCGCAGCATCCGCAACCGCGCAGCCAAGGGGCTCGACCAAGAGCTCATGGCCGTGAAGCAGCGCTATGAGAACGGCGGCAAAGCCGGGCTCACCCTGCACGAATACCCGGAAGCCGTGCCGGCCAAGCAGGTCTCGTTCTGGGTGAGCGCTGAGAGCGCCTACAACACCGTGGGCGAGCGCAGCACTGACCCCGGCTTCCGACTCAGCTCCTGGGGCGGCTCGGTGGGCACGGCCTACAGCCCCAGCAATGAGATGCAAGTGGGGCTCGCCCTCTCAGCCATGTATGGTGACCTCACCTCCAAAGGGCCGGACAGCCTGAAGGGGGATATGGACACCACCTACCTCTCCGCCTTTGCCCGCATCGACAGCGGCAAGTGGTCCCACTGCTTCATCGGCACACTGGGCCTGGTGGAGATGGAGGGCACCCGCTCGGTGGATCTGGGCGGTGATTATGGCGGCTACAGCACGCATTATGATACGGAGGGCTACGCGCTGGGCCTCATGTATGAACTCAGCTACACACTTGGCGGCAACCGGGATAAGACGAGCCTCTACCAGGCGGTGGCCAATCTCGCGTGGCGCCATGTGCAGATGGATGGCTTCACGGAGCAAGGCGACTCAGCCGCTGAGCTGCGCATCGGGGATCAGAGCATGGACAGCCTCATCCTGGGGGCCGGTATGCGCGGGCAATGGCTGGTGGGCGGTGATATGCTCAACCGCGGATCGCAGCTGGAGCTGCGCCTGCTGGCTAAGGGGTACACGGGTGACCTGCTGCGCAACCGCGTGAGCGTGGGCTTCAGCGACCGCGAGTTCGCCTCGAGCGTGCGCAGCCGCAAGCAGGGCGCGCTGGGGCTGGAGCTCGGCGCCGGCTACACGCTGCCCCTCGGCAGCGGCACCGGCACCTATGCGCACAGCCTGTTCCTCGATATGAGCGCTGAGGTGCGCCGCGCGGGCGATGACCTGAATGCCACGCTGGGCTACAGCGTGTCGTTCTGATCAGGGGGGGAGCACACCACCTGCAACGACTCAGCCGGGGCGCCTGCGCGCCCCGGCTTTTTCTATGCCCCCCTGCCCCCGCCAAATGCAGCCGGAAAAGCAAATATCGCTTGCCTGAAAGAGGGGTAAAGAGTATAATGGGCGCACCATGAAAACATATGCCGCACAGCTTTTGCGCTACCCGGAGATGGGGATCTCGCTGGATCTCTCCAAACTTCCGCTGACTGAGTCTTTTCTGCAGGAGATGACGCCGCTGATTCAGCGGGCTTTCGCTGAGATGGATGAGCTGGAGTCCGGCTCCATCGCGAACCCTGATGAGGGCCGTATGGTGGGCCATTATTGGCTGCGCAACAGCGCGCTGGCTCCCACTGCCGAGCTGAAAGCAAAAATTGATGAGCCGCTGTGCGCGCTGAAAGCCTTTGCGGAAGATGTGAAAGCCGGCCGCGTGCTGACCCCGGCCGGGGAGACCTTCACGACCTGCCTTGTCATCGGCATCGGCGGCTCGGCGCTGGGGCCGGAGCTGGTGGCGGATGCGCTGCCCTCTGCCGGGCTCGCCATGCGCTTCCTGGATAACACGGACCCGGACGGCATGTACCGCGTGCTGGAGGAGCTGCCGCTGCAGCGCACGCTGGTGGTGGTGATCTCCAAGAGCGGCGGCACCCCGGAGACGCGCAACGGCATGGTGTGCGCGCAGGATTTCTTTGCCAAGCACGGCGTGGCGTTCGCCCCGCAGGCGGTCGCTGTCACAGGGGTGGGCTCCAAGCTCGACCAAGTGGCCGCGGCGGAGGGCTGGGTGAAGCGCTTCCCGATGGAAGATTGGGTGGGCGGCCGCACTTCGGAGACCTCCGTGGTGGGTCTGGTGCCGGCGGCTCTGCAGGGGGTGGATATCGACGCCCTGCTGCGCGGCGCCGCTGAGATGGATGCCCACACGCGCGCTCACGTGGTGGCGGAGAATGCGGCCATGAAGCTGGCGCTGGCCTGGTATGCCGCCGGCCGGGGGCAAGGAGCCAAGGATATGGTGGTGCTGCCCTACAAGGACTCGCTGGTGCTCTTCTCCAAATACCTGCAGCAGCTGATCATGGAATCGCTCGGCAAGGAGCTGGATCTGGACGGCAAGGCGGTGCACCAGGGGCTTTCGGTGTACGGCAATAAGGGCTCCACGGATCAGCATGCCTATGTGCAGCAGCTGCGCGATGGGCTCAACAACTTCTTTGTCACGTTTATTGAGGTGCGCCGCGCGGCTCACGATGCGGTGGAGGTGGAGCCGGGCTTCACCTCCGGCGACTACTTGCAGGGCTTCCTGCGCGGCACGCGCAAAGCGCTGGCTGAGAGCGGGCGGCAGAGCATCACCATCTCCATCCCGGAGGTGAATGCCTACACCCTCGGGGCGCTGATTGCGCTGTTTGAGCGCACGGTGGGCTTCTATGCAAGCCTGATCCACATCAACGCTTACCACCAGCCGGGCGTGCAGGCCGGCAAGCTGGCGGCCAATGCGTTCCTCAAGCTGCTGGCGGCGGCTCACGCTGCTCTCACGGCAGAGCCGGCAACGGCGGCGCAGGTGGCGGCCAAGCTCGGCGCTGAGGAGGAGGATACTTACCATGCGCTGGTGCATCTGGCCGAGAGCGGTAAGGCGGTGTGGACCCCGGCCGCGGCTGATGCCCTGCTGGATACTTTTGCCGCAGCGCAGTAATTTTGCATGAAAGACACGTTCTCTCAGGTGATTCGGCTAGGGCTGTGGATAACAGCCCTGGCCGTTCTTCTCTACGGGCTCGATGCTCTGGTGTACGCGCCCAAGCGCCTGCCCATCTGCGCGCCGGAGGAGCTGCCGGAGGGGCATATCTGCCTGGAGCAGGTGCTGCGCCACTGGGAGGACAAGTCCCACCCCGGCCTCTACAAGGTGGTCTGGGTTGATGCGCGGAGCGAGAGTGACTATGAGGTGCACCACCTCATGCTCAATGAGGACCGCGTGTTCCCGATCCGCCCCGGGGCGAGCATGCAGGCGCTGATGGATGCTGCCATCGAGCGGCTGATGGATGCGAGCCGGCGCGGGGAGTGCGTGGTGGTGTTCTGCACGCGCTCTTGCAGCTCTTCGGAGGAAATTGCCCGCGAGCTGCGGGAGTCCGGGCTGATTGACGCGCCTATCTACATCCTCGAAGGCGGGTGGGATGAGCTCAAGCGCAGCCACTTGGTGGGAGATTAAGCCCCCTCCCCCCCCTGCCCCGGTGAAGCGAGAGGCCCCCGCGCGGCCTCTCTTTTTTTCTCCCCCTTCCCCCCTGTTCTGCGGGGGGAGGCTGCACGCGCCGCCCCCTCCACTCTCCCCCGGGGAGCGCGCCAACAAAGAGCCGCTGCCGGCCCCTGAGGAGGGCGCCTGACAGCGGCTTTTTCTCCGGCCCGGGCGCGGCGGAGCGCCCATCAGGACATGAGCGCTTCTTCTGCCAGCAGGCGGCAGCCCCGCAGATCCAGCTTGCCCGTGGGCAGCACGGGGATAGCCTCCACCGGGACGAGGTACTTGGGCGCCCAGAGGTTCGGGTATTCGAGGCGCGAGAGCTCGGCGCGGATGTGGGCCAGTATCTCCTTTTCCTGAGAGCTGCGCTGGTGCTCCGGCATGGCGGAGATGAGCACGAGCGCTTCGCCCTTCTGCTCATCCGACACACCGGTGACGGCGATCTGCACACCATCTTCCGGGTTGAGCTGGAAGATCTGAGAGATGGCGAGCTCAATCCCCTCATGCGGCACCATCTCGCCACCAATTTTGGAGAAGCGCGACAAGCGGCCACCCAGCGTCACGAAGCCGTTGAGATCCAGCTGCCCGATATCGCCACTCTTGAACCAGCCGTCCTTGAAGATGTCCTTGTTGAGCTCAGGCTTGCCCACATAGCCGGCAAAGATATTGGCGCCGCGGAACCAGATCATGCCGCGCTCGGTGAGGGGGAGCTGCTTGTTGTCATCATCCACATCAGTGATGCGCACCGCAATGCCGGGCAGGAGGGCGCCGATGCTGCGCTTCACTAAGCCCGGCACAAAGAAAGCAGAGCCGGGCACAGGCTTGGCGTCGGGGATGTTGACGGAGCACACGGGAGTGGCCTCGGTGAGACCGTAGCCCTCCAGCAGCTGCACGCCGCAGCGGTTGAGGAATTCCTGCTCCAGATCAGGCTGCAGCTTCTCCGCCCCCACGATGAAGTAGCGCGAGGCGGCAAAGGTGTCAGCCTCAGCCCGGCGCAGCATGGCGCGCGCAAAGGTGGGGGTGGCGCAGATGAGGGTGAGCTTGTGTTTTTTGCACAGCTCGCAGAGGTTGCGCGCATCCGTGGGATTGGGGTATGAGCAGATGGGGAACCCGCACAGCAGCGGGAGCAGCATGGTGACGGTGAGGCCGAAGCTGTGGAAGATGGGCAGGCTGCCCAGGAAGCGCTCCTCTCCCAGCTCGATGCGGCAGGCGCACTGCGCCACGTTGGCCACCAGCATGCGGTGCGAGAGGGAGACCCCTTTCGGCTCACCGGAGGAGCCGGAGGTGAAGAGCATGATGCCTTCGTCATGGCCGCTGTGCGCGTCCGTATGGAACATCTTGCAGATGACACCGGCCGGCAGCACACGCGCCAGCGCCACATTGCTGATGAGGCTCATCTTGGGCAGGTTGGGCACCACCTCATCTGCCATGATGAGCTGCTCCTCATCCGGCCAGGGGAAGGAGGTGAGCTTCTGCACAAATTTGCGCGCGGTGATAAAGGTCTTGAGGCCGGCCTGGCGCACAGTGCTCTCAAAGGCAGAGCGCGAGCTGGCGTAGTTGATCATCACGGGCGTGATACCGGCGAGCAAGCAGGCCATCACGGCGATATAGCTGCCGGAGCTCGGGGGGAGAATGATGCCGATGCGCCGGTCATCCCGCTTGCTGAGCAGCAGTTTCGCCACGGTCATCGCCACGCCCAATATCTTGAAATTCGGCATTTGGGCACCCGTCAGCCCGTCGATGTGCATCACCGAGGCATGGGTGCGCAGCGCATGCACCAGCAGGGTGGTGAGGGAGGTGTTGAGCAGCGGCTGGGCGGAGAAGATCTCCTCCCCCTTCTCCAGCCATGCGGCAAGCAGGCGCTCCCCGGTCTGCGGGCCGGGCGCCAGCTTGGGCAAGATGTGGAACTCCTCCCGGCAGGTGGGGTCCTCTACCTCGCGGTAGAGGTTGGTGAGGGTGTTGCCGTAGTAGCCGAGGAAGACGGGAATGGGCGCGATGTGGAGGCTGCCCAGGTGGTGCAGGAAGGGTGAGGGGACATCCTGCAGGGCGCCGTGTGTTTTGGCTACTTGCCCCGGCAGGAAGACTACGCTTTCTCCGGCGTTCATGTGGGCGAGGATCTGCTCGCGCACGGCGCGGGAGGTGGTGTGCCGGAAGTCAAAATACTCAATGGTGATGTTTTTTGTCTTCAGGTAGTCCATGATCTCCGGCGCCGGAGGGAATGTGCTGTCCACCAAGTAGCAGACCTTGCCCTCCAAGAGGTGGTGCAACGCCTTGCCGGAGCTGATGCTCAGGCGGTTGGGCATATAGAAGCCGGGAGTCACGATGTTTTCCTGTCCTTGTACATTGAGCGTAGCCATATTGAAGAAAGGGGGGAGTGGGTGGGTGAAAGGAGCCGGGGGCTCCTGAGGGCGAGAAGCCGCTTATCCTTGGTGTTGAATCAAGAAAAGCGGCTTTCAGGCATCCTCTTGGTGGAGTGCAGGCGAGCCTGCGCATGATCACACAAGCTCGCCTCGCAAGGGATTGAGGTTTTGATATGAAGATCAGAATTTGTATGTGCAGCTCACACTGCCCACCACGCCGAAGTTGCGGAACGGCACATTGGAGGGGTTGCCGGTGTAGCGCTTAAACTCAGACTTCTCGTTGGCCTTCATGGCGCCTTTGCCGGCCCAGTTGAAGCTCACCGCAGGGGTGATGATGAGGGATTTCTCTGCGTTCACGAAGTAGGGGGTGGCAAACTTGATCCAGAAAGCCTGGCTGCCGTTCTGGCAAGCGAAGTAGCGGCTCTGGAAATAGTCGGCCGTAGCCGTCATGCCCAGGGTGAGCACACCCGCCAGCTTCACGTCCTCCGGCGAGCCGATGATGGGAGCCTTGGCGGAGATGTAGGGCTCAAACCACCAGCCGGTGATGCCCTGGAAGCTGAAGCGGCCGGTGCAGCCTGCCTCAAGCCACTTGGTGGGGGTCACCACGGGGGTGACAAACACCTCATTCACGCAGGAGGCGCCCTGCCCGCGGTAGTGCTTGGCCATCACACCCAGCAGGCCGCCGTGCACAAAGTCATGCCCAAAGCTCACGTTCCAGTACGGGGCGGTGTACTTGAGGGCGGTGATCACAGCAAACTCGTTCTCAATGTTGGCTTGCTTGACGTGCTGCTGCTCAATTTGCGAAGCCACAGCCCCCGCATATTCTGCCGGGATCGAGCCCGCCTGCACCATGGCGCCGGCCATCATGGCGGCAGCGCCGGGACCGAATGTGGGGTTGCCATACAGGGTGTGGCCGGAGGTCACAGTGGTGTAGGCGAGGGTGTTCTCGATGGTCCACTGGCTCTTGGCGCCCACATCGTAGGTGAGGTGCAGGGCGAAAAACTCGGCGCTGTCGCCCTCTGCCACAGAGTGGGAGATCACGTAGCCACGGCCGGAGTAGTTGGTGGCATAGCCGGCAGTCAACGAGCCGGAAAGGCGCTTGCCGGAAAGAACAGGCTCACCGGCAAGGGTATCTGTGGTCTCAGCAGCAAAAGCAGGAGCAAGCAAAGCTGCTACGGCAAGAAGTGCATAACGTACTTTCATGTTAATGGGGTAATCTGTGTGGGGTGAGCTCACCGCCCGGGGGGGTGTTGGTCTTGCTGACAAACTGGCAGAGCGCTGAGTTCCTGCCTAACTTATCAGGTGATGCCTGCATTGTCAACTCTCGAATGCGAAAAATTTGACAATGTGTCCAATTTTTAAAGAAGGCTGTGCGGGAGCCGCCGCCGCGCACACCGCGCCAGCACACATGCCACTTTTTATGCTTGAAAAGCGCGCGCATGGCTGGTAAGGTGCGCGCATGGCTACGGACAAGAAAATCACCATTAAAACGGATAAGGGCGATATTCACCTCACGGTTTTCGCCTCGCAGACACCCATGACAGCCGCCAGTTTCCTGAATCTGGCCAAGCGGGGCTTTTACAATGGGCTCACCTTTCACCGCGTGATTGCGGATTTCATGATCCAGGGCGGCGACCCTGAGGGCACCGGCTGCGGCGGCCCGGGCTACCAATTTGATGATGAGTGCCTGCCGGCGCTCCGCTTCACCAAGCCGGGGCTGCTGGCCATGGCCAATGCCGGCACCACCTGGACGGGTGCAGGCACCAATGGCTCGCAGTTCTTTATCACGCACGTGCCCACGCCTTGGCTGAATGGCAAGCACACCATCTTCGGTGAGGTCGCAAGCGCGGCGGATCAGGACGTGGTGAACGCCATCCGCCAGGGGGATCACATCCTGAGCATTGAGGTGCATGATGATTGTGAGGACCTCTTTGCCGAACAGGCGCAAAACCTCAGCCGCTGGAATGCGAAGTTAGGCTGACACCGGCATGGAATTTGCCGTCCAAAACCTGCACATCGAGTTCGGGCCTCGCGTGTTGTTTGACTCTCTCTCCTTTGTGGTGGAGCGGGGGGAGCGCATCGCCTTTGCCGGACAAAATGGCGCAGGGAAGTCCACGCTGATGAAATGCATCGTGGGCCTGCAAGAGCCGGACCGCGGCCAGGTGCTGCTGCCCAAGCACACGCGCGTGGGCTACCTGCCGCAGGACGGCATCCACCTCTCCGGCACGCCTCTGCTCGAGGAAGTGCTGGGGAGTGCGGGCGGCATCCCTGAGCTCACAGCCCGGGTGGAGGAGCTCTCTGCCCGGCTGCAGAGCCTGCCGGCCCATGCGCCGGACTACCGCGATATCCTTGAGGAGCTGGGGCGGCTTGAGCTGACGCTGCAAGAGCAAAACGCGGCCAGCCTGCGCCCGCGCGCAGAGACCATCTTGCGCGGGCTCGGCTTTGCTGAGGGAGATTTTGCGCGCGACTGCGGGGAGTTCTCCGGCGGGTGGCAGATGCGCATTGCCCTCGCCAAGCTGCTGCTCTGCGAGCCTGAGGTGCTGCTGCTCGATGAGCCCACCAACCACTTGGACCTGCAAAGCCAGCGCTGGATGGAGCAATACCTGCGCAGCTACCGCGGGGCCATCTGCATCATCTCGCATGATATCGCCCTGCTCGACAACCTCGTGCAGCGCACCATCGCCTTCCACCACGGGCGCGCTGAGGAATACTCCGGCAATTTTTCCTACTACCTCAAGGAAAGCCAAGCCCGCAAAGAAGCACTGCAGCGCGCCGCCAAAGCCCAACAGCGCGAGATCGCTAAAACTCAGGCTTTTATCGACCGCTTCCGCTACAAGGCCAGCAAGGCCAGCCAAGCCCAAAGCCGCCTCAAACAGCTCGAGAAGATTGAGCTCATCGAGCAGGAGGCTGATGACGCGGTGATGGATTTTCACTTCCCCCCGCCCCCTACCGGCGGAGCCACGGTGGTCGAGCTGGAAAAAGTGCACAAGGCCTATGGCGAGATCCGCCTGCTCTCCGGCTATGATTTCCGCATGGAAAAGGGGGATCGCATCGCCATCGTCGGCGTGAACGGCGCGGGCAAATCCACCTTTACCCGCCTCATCTCCGCCACAGAAGAGCCGGATGCCGGGCAGGTGAAATTCGGCCACCACACGCAGGTGGCCTTTTTCTCACAGACTCATGCCGATGTGCTCAACAATGAGCAGACGGTGCTGGAGTGTGTGGAGGCCGCCGCGAGCCGCGAGACCCGCCCGCTGGTGCGCAATATTCTGGGCTGTTTCCTGTTCCGCGGGGATGACGTGTTCAAGAAAATCAGCGTACTCTCCGGCGGTGAGCGCTCGCGCGTGGCGCTGGTGTGCATGCTGCTGCACCCGGCCAATTTCCTCATCATGGATGAGCCCACCAACCACCTGGATTTTCAGAGTCAGGACGTGCTGCAGCGCGCGCTGGCGGAGTACCCGGGCTCATACTGCATCGTCTCGCACAACCGCCGCTTCCTCGACCCGATTGTCAACAAGGTGCTCGAGTTCCGAGTGGGGCTGCCGCCGCGCTTATTTTACGGCAATGTGAGCCAGTATCTCGAAAAGGTGGAGGCCGACGCCCGGGAGGAAAAACAGGCGCAGGCCGCTGCTGCCCCGGCCGCCGCGGCCTCCGGCAATAAGAAGGACGCCCGCCGCGCCCGCGCCCAAGAGCGCGAGCGGCTGCGCCCCCTCCAGGCTGAGCTGGACAAGGTGGAGGCCACCATCGCTCAGCTCGATGAGCGCAAGGCCGCCATCACCACCGAGCTGGAGAAGCCCGAGGTGGGGGCAGATGCAGAGCGGCTGATGGCGCTCACGCAGGAATTTCAGGCCCTGGATCGCGAATCCGAGAGCCTTTTCACCCGCTGGGAGGAGATTTCCACCCAGATAGAGACCCTCACCAACACGCCGGGCTAAGGGTCCGCAGCCCCTCCCCCTGCCCCGCATCGGCGGGCTTCCTGATAAAAAAGTTTATAAGAAAGCGGCCGGATCCGGCACTTAATCCTTTACTTATGGAGGCGTTTTTGCTAAAAATGCTGCGTTATGGATCTGGAGCAACGAACGATCGACGCAGAGACAATCACTCCGTACTTTGAGGAGTATTTCGGGCACAAGCCTACAGTCATCTCCGCCTCACCCGGGCGAGTCAACCTTATTGGCGAACATACAGACTACAACAACGGATTTGTTCTCCCCATGGCGCTGGAGAACGTGAATGTGGTGGCCGTGGCGCCCTCTCCCACGGGCAAACACCGCTGGATCGGCTCGCTGGGTGATGAGACCATCGAGCTGAGCACGGAGGAGGCCTCCTCGGCGGGAGACCCGTTCTGGAGCAATTATGTGCGCGGCGTCATCTGCATGCTCAAGCGCCGCGGCGTGGAAGTGCCGCCCGTGGACATGCTGGTGGATTCCAACGTGCCGCGCGGTGGCGGGCTCTCCTCCAGCGCGGCGTTTGAAGTGTCGGTGTGCACGGCGCTGGCCGCCATCTGCGGAGTTGAGATCTCGCCGACAGATCGCGCCCTCATCGGCCAAGCCACCGAGCACGAATTCGTGGGTGTGCCCTGCGGTATTATGGACCAGTTCATCTCCGCCAACGGCAAGAAAGACCACGCCCTCATGCTCGACTGCAAGGATCTCTCCTACAGCTACATCCCCATGACTGACCCCGCCGTGAGCGTGCTGGTCATCGACTCCGCCGTCAAGCACTCCCTGGCAGATGGCGGCTACGCCGCGCGCCGCAAAAACTGTGAGGACGCCTGCGCCATCCTCGGCGTGCCCTCCCTGCGTGAGGCCACCCTCGACATGCTCGAAGAGAACAAGGAAAAACTGGGGGATCTGTGCTACCGCCGCGCACGCCATGTGGTGGGCGAAAACCTGCGCGTGGCAGCCTTTGCCAAGGCGCTGGCGGAAAAAGACTGGGAGGCGGCCGGCATCGCCATGCGCGGCTCACACGCCTCACTGAAAGATGACTTTGAAGTCTCCTGCGCTGAGGTGGACACGCTGGTGAACCTGAGCTACCACATCCCCTCTGCGGAGTCGGTGTACGGCGCGCGCATGACCGGCGGCGGCTTTGGCGGCTGCATCGTGGCGCTGGTGAAGAGCGAGGACGTGGAAAAAGTGGCGCAGGAGATGCTGGAGGGCTACCGCGAGGCGCTCGGCATCGAAACCACCTACCTCGTCACCCGCCCCGGTGAGGGTGCCCGCATCCTCTACCGCGCCTGAATTTCTCAACACATACTACACAATATATGAAACACATAGTAACGACATTAGCGGCTCTCGCGCTGAGCACCGCCTATGCCCAAGACGCCGCCGCAGCCGCCACCACGGCCGCTGAGCCGGATGTGCTCCCCCTGTGGGAGATGATCGTCTTCTGCGTGGTGGTCGTGGGAGTCATCGGGCTGGGTATCTGGAAATCCGGCGGTTCCGACAGCGAGCAAGCAGAGGGCGAAAAAGGCGCCGAGAGCTACTTCCTGGCCGGGCGCGGCCTGAGCTGGTGGCTCGTGGGCTTCTCCCTCATCGCGGCCAACATCTCCACCGAGCAATTCGTGGGCATGAGCGGCAAAGCGGCCAACTGGGTGGGCCTGGCCATCGCGGGTTATGAATGGCTGGCCGCCATCGTGCTCGTCATCGTGGCCTTCACCTTCCTGCCCATGCTGCTCAAGCGCGGCGTGTACACCATCCCCCAATTCCTTGAGGAGCGCTACAATGGCGCGGCCCGCACCATCATGGCCGTGGCCAACCTCATCATCCTCGTGGGCGTGCCCACCGCCGGCGTGATCTTTGCCGGCGCCAAGGTGGTGTCCGGTTACTTTGACCTGAACATGACCATCGGCTGCGCCATCATTGGCTTCTGCGCCACGTTCTATGTGTTTATTGGTGGTCTGAAAGCCTGCGCGTGGACAGACCTGATCTGGGGCGCCGCCCTCATCATCGGCGGCGGTGTGGTGGCGTATTTCGCCATCGACGCCATCGGCGCGGCTGACCCGAATGTCCTCATCAAGACCGCCTCTGCCACCTCCGGCGCCACGGTGGACTCCCTGGCCAACGCCTCCGGCCTGGAGCGCTTCTTCGCCCTCAACACCGGCGATGCCATCACCGCGGCCAACTCTGTGGGCGGCAAGCTGCACATGATCCGCCCGGCAGATGACCCCGAAATCCCCTGGACTGCCCTCTGCCTCGGCCTGTGGATCCCGAACTTCTTCTACTGGGGCCTCAACCAGTACATCATGCAGCGCACCCTGGCCTCCAAGAGCCTGGCTGAGGGTCAGCTGGGCGTGGTCTTCGCCGCCGGGCTCAAGCTGCTCATCCCCTTCGTGGTGCTCATCCCCGGCATTCTGGCCTACAACCTGTACAACGAGGATATGCGCACGAGCGCGAAGCAGAAGACTGAAGCCATCATCAACAGCGCGGTCAAGACCGGCAAGACGCCCCTCTACAATGTGACGGCGGATTACCTGATGACCGAGCCGGCAGAGGCCCTCGACTTCCTGAACCGCAACACCGGCAACGTGAGTGCCGAGCTCGTGGAGGAGAAAGCGCCCAAGCTGGCCGCGCAGATCTCCGGCTTCACGAGCGCCGCCGCTGCCACAGATGAGGCGCAGCTGCTCAGCATCGCGCAGCAGAACGAGCTCTCCGTGCCCGAGTCCGCCCAAAGCCTGGACAACAAGAAAACTGTCGTCTGCGCCCTGCTGGCCGACAAGATCGCCAACGGCAACAAACAGCTCATCAAAGCGCTGAAGGACAACTCAAACTACGCCGCCACAGACGCGCTGACCGGCTATGACTACGACTCCGCCTTCGGCACACTGCTCCGCCGCCTGCTCCCCGGCACCGGCTGGGCTTGGTTTGTGCTGGCCGCGCTGTTCGGCGCAGTGGTGAGCTCCCTGGCCTCCATGCTCAACTCGGCCTCCACCCTGTTCACCATGGATATCTACAACAAGCTGCGCGGCGAGTCAACCTCCCAGCGAGAGCTGGTCATGGTGGGTAAAGGCGCCGTGCTGCTCTTTGCCATCATCGCCCTGCTGCTGGCCATCTTCCTCTCGAACAAGCTGGACAGCATCTTCAGCTACATCCAAGAGTTCCAGGGCTTCCTGAGCCCGGGCGCGCTGGCTGTCTTCATCTTCGGCTTCTTTGTCCCGAAGTGCCCGCGCTACTTTGGCTGGCTGGGTATCGCCATCAGCGTGGTGGAGTACGGCCTCCTCCTGTTCATCTGCCCCGACATGGCATTCCTGAACCGCATGGCCGTGTGCCTGATCACCATCTCCCTGGTAGGCGTCATACTGACCCTGGTCAACCACCTCGGCGGCGGCGAAGCCGTGGTGCTGCAGAACAAGGGCATCATCGAGATGCAGTCCTCCTCCCGCGCCAAGAAGGCCGGTGTGGTGGTCATCGCACTCACGATTGCGCTCTACATCCTGTTCTGGTAAGGCACACCCCTCCCTTTGTGCAACTCCGCCGGCCGGGCCCTCTGCCCGGCCGGCTTTTTTGCGCCCCCATGCAGCAATTGAGCGCGCGGCACAGCAACTCCCCCCCCCTGCACCGCCCTCCCCGCAGCCCGAGAAACGGCTCTGTTTGAGTTTTGCTGGAGTGTTAGAGAGATTAGAGCAAACAAAAAAAG
>JAFLSS010000035.1 GCA_022510805.1 Akkermansiaceae bacterium | reverse complement strand
GAGATGCCAATGCCTACACCAGCCTGCTGCACACGGTCTACATGCTCGACCTGCCCAACCTGCAGGAGCGCACGGTGAACTTCGCCTTCACCATCATGCGTGATTTTGCAGATGGCGCCACTCTGGAGGCAGACGCCATCGACCACGAGCGCGGCATCGTCATCAGCGAGCTCAAGAGCCGGGACTCCGCGGCCTACCGCTCGATGATCAGCGTGCTGGGGCAGCTCACAGAGGGGACTCGCGTGGCGCAGTTCATGCCTATCGGCCGCGAGCAGGTGATCCGCCATGCGTCCTATGACACCGTGCGCGACTATTATCACGACCACTATGTGCCGGAGAACATGACGGTCATCCTCACGGGCGATATCGACCCCGCGCAGGGCGAGGCCTGGATCAAGCAGCACTTCGAAAGCATGCAGCCGCGCCAGGGCAAGCCGGCGCCGGAGCTCGGCACCCTCTGCATCGGCGAGCAGAAAGAGCGCCTCTTCCCCAACCAGGAAACGGCCTCCTGCAACCTGATGATCAACCTTATAACCCCCTTTGAGCAGCACGAGGACACCCTCGAGCAGCGCATCAAGGACTTCCCCCTGCAGCTGGCTTTCAGCATGCTCAACCGCCGCCTCGGCCGCCTCACCCAGAAGGAGGACTGCCCCTTCAGCGCGGCCAGCGCGGCGCGGGAGTCCGTCTTCCGCGCGTCCGAAACCACCGGGTTGAGCCTCAGCGCCAAGCCGGAGAACTGGAAAGCCGCCCTTTCTACCGCCATGATTCAGCTGCGCCAAGCTGCCCAATACGGCTTCAGCGAGCAGGAATATAAGGAAGCTCTCGGCAGCTATTTCTCCTCCCTTGAGCATGCGTGTGAGACTTGGGAGACCGTGACGGCGCAGTCTATCGCCTCACAGCTCATCAGCTCCATCAGCGACAAGGAAGTGGTGACGAATCCGCAGGAGAATCTCGCCGTGGCCAAACTCCAGGCAGAGCTTGTCCTCTCACAGCTCAAGCAGGGGCATGACCTGTGCCGCGAAGCCCTTGCAGAAACCTTTGCCACCCCGGAAAAAGCCATACTCACCCTCACCGGCGCCCTGCCGGAGGGAGTGGATGCCCCTGCCCTGCGCGCCGCCTACAATGAGAGCCTGCAGGCCGACATCCCCCAGCCGGCAGAGCAAAAGCCGCTCGTCTTTGCCTATGACACCATCGGCATGCCGGGAGTCGTGCTGCAAAAGTCCTACCTAGAGGACCTGGGCGTGACCCAGCTCACCCTCTCCAACGGCATCCGCGTGAACCTCAAGCCCATCACGTTCCGCAAGGGCAGCATCAGCGTCACCGCCGCGGTCGATGGCGGCGCCATCAGCCTGCCGCGCACCCCCGGCCTCAAGTCCATGCTCAACGCCGTCATGCAGTGCGGAGGCCTGCGCGAGCACAGCATGGATGAGCTGCAGAGCATCATGGCCGGCAATCAGGTATCCCTCCATTTCCGCCTCAGCGACACGCGCTTCCTCTACAGCGGGAGCACCAATGCCGAGGACTTTGAGCTGCAGTGCAAGCTGCTGGCCGCCGCCATCTTGCACCCCGGCTTCCGCAACGAGGGTGAGATCATCATGCGCCGCGGCCTGGACTCCCGCTACAAGCAGCTCACCACCACCCCGGATGGAGTGCTCTCCATGCAGCTGCGCCGCAAGCTCTTCGGCGAGGACCCGCGCTTTGTCACCCCGCTCAAAGAGCAGATCGAGGCGCGCAACACCCAGGAGGTGCAGGCGCTGCTCACCGCCCCGTTGCAGTCAAACGCCATGGAGGTGAGCATCGTGGGTGATTTTGAGGTAGACAAACTCATCCCCGCCATCGAGCGCACCTTCGGCGCCATGCCCCAGCGCCGCAAAGAGTTCAACAGCATCCCCGATGCCCAGCGAGCCGTGGAATTCGCAGAGCCTTGGGGGCAGCGCACCTACCTGCGCTACCCCACGGAGCTGGACAAAACAATCGTCGCGCAAGTGCGCCCGGCCGGCAACGGACGCGATGAGCGCCGCAACCGCCGCCTTCAGATCCTCGCATCCATCGTGCGAGAAAAATTGTTCGACGGCCTGCGCGCCACCATGGGCGAGAGCTATTCCCCGCGCGTCCAAGTTGTCGCCAACAGCGAGTACGACAACGCCGCCTACATCATGACCATCAGCGCCGGCGTCAAAGGAAACCGCGCCAAAGTCAGCGCGGCGATGGACAGCATCTGCAGCGGCATCGGCCAGGGCTTTATCACCCGCGATGACTTCGACTGCGCCTACCGCCCCTTCCGCGCCCAGGTGCAGAAGATGATCACCTCCCCCGGCTATTGGGAGGAGAGCCTGGAGCAGCTTCAGAGCGACCCGGAGCGGCTCGCCCTCATGCGCGACATCGTCGAGGACACCAACAAGATCACCTACGAAGAAATCCAAGCCCTCGGCCGCGAAATCTTCGGCAATGAGAACTCCAGCTTCTTCTTCGTGGTGCCGGAGGATTACAATGAAAACGAAACCACCGAGGAGCCCACAGCCCCTACCCCGCCGCAGGCGGATCTCACCTCACTCAACACCCCGGCACCCGGGGAGTACGCCGTGCTCTCCACGGCGGATACAGCCAAGCTCCCCGAGTGGAAGCAGGTGATCGACACCCTCGTCCAAAAATACCCCGGCGCCACCTTTACGCAGCTCGACACCCTCACCGAGGAAAGCTGCGCCAAGGCCTTGCGCGAAGCCGGCGCGCGCTACGCCGCCGTGGTGCTGCGCCCGCAGGAGATCTCACGCACGCTGGTCAACACCCTGCACCGCGCCACACGGCAGCTTGATGATGACCCCTACGGCGACTGCATCTGGGGGCTTATCACCGGCTACACCGCGGCCGATGCGCAGCGCATCGCCAATGCCAAGGAACCCTTGGTCATCCGCCGCGTGCTGAGCACCACCAATGTGGACGCCTCCCGATTCGAGCAGAGCTACTGCATCACCGACTGGGAGGGCTTCCCCATCCTCTCCCAAAAAGGCTACACCAAGCCCACCAAAACCACCTACACCATGGACACCCCTGAGGGGCAGCACATCCTGGAAAACGGCGTGCAGGGCAAATTTGCCAACCAGCTCTCCACCCAGAAAAACCAGCTCATCGTCACCTCAAGCCACGCCACGCCGTTCAACCTCGAAATGCCTTTCAGCAAAGGGTTGATCTTCTCGGCCAACAACCGCTTCTACCAGATGGGCTGCAAGCAGCTCCCCTCATTCTTCAGCGCGCTGCACCCCGCCATGGAGGGCAAGACCGGCGCTCTGCAAAGCCTCGCTGAGGCCATGCAGTTCCCCGCCATCGAGCCCGACACCACCGAGCGCGTGTGGCTGGCCTGCGGCAACTGCCTCATCGGCGATGCCCGCCAGACCGACCAAAGCATGGTCATCACCGCCCTCTCGGCCTACAACTGCAACCAGTTCGTGGGCTACACCGTGCCTTCCTGGTATGGCGAGGCCGGCTGGGGCACCCTCGCCCTCTTCATGGGCAACACAGACAACACCACCCTCGCGGAGGCGTTCTTCCTGAACAATCAATTCCTGCTCGAGAGCACCCGCGTGCTCAACCCGCGCCTCCTGAGCGTGCACTTCAATGAGCCGGAGCTCGGCCCCGCCCTCCAGCGGGATCTCCTCAGCGCCGGCGTCAACCTGAAAAGCCGTGAGGCGAGAGATGCCGTGGGGCTCGTGCATGACCGCGACACACTCGCCTTCTACGGAGACCCCGGCTGGGCAGCCCTTGTCGACCACTCCCACGCACACGCTCCCCTGCGCATCAGCTGGCAGGACAACACCACCTGCACCCTCACCGCCAACACCGACTACACCGGCCGCGCCGCCATCTGGTTCCCGCGCGCCGAAATCGGCCGCAGCGCCACCGGGTGCGATGTGAAGGGAGCCCTCTTCACTAATGACTTCATACTCATACCCTCCATCACCCTCAAAGCGGGAGAAAGCCGCGTGATCCACCTCACGCAGGAGGAACAAAAAGCCTCGTGACAGGCTGCTTATTTCAAGGGGGGAGCCAAGCGCTCCCCCTAATTTTTTTTACCGCCTGCTAAATTATCTGTTGACTCTGTTGGCTAATATGCTATCATGTCCGGCAGAAAGGCAAATAACACCCCTGCCTTCGCACACAATTATGGATGACGATATCATCTGCACAGAGAAAATTATAGCCGACCGCAAAACCTTCTTCATTGATTTGAAGAGCAATGCCCGTGGGCGCGTGGTGCGCATCACAGAAAAAGTGAGCTCCAATCGCGACCGCATCATGGTGCCTGCCGAGATTTTGGATGATTTCATCTCCGCTCTGCAGGACATCCGCAAAGCGAATCAGGAGAACTGAGCAAAGCTCACTCGCAATTTGTGCGAAGGGAACGGGCCGCATGCGCATGCGGCCACTCGTGGAGTTTTGCATTCACAGCTCATGATACTGAGAGCTCTGAATTTGTTAAAACGAAAAGAACGCACAAAGGGCTGGACAAGTGGCGTCATTTGGCGTTTAATAGAGCCGTTCACATGAGGAGAATAAAAGTACTGGAATTGGGATGGGAGTTTCCGCCGTTGATCAACGGCGGGCTGGGCGTAGCCTGCATGGGCATTTCCAAAGCCTTAGCAAAGAAGGTTGATCTCTCCGTCATCGTGCCCAAAGCGCGGCATGATTTCCGCTACGACGGGTTTGACCTGATCGGCATCAACAACCTGAAATACCAGCAGGTTGAGACGCTTGAAGAGGGCTACACCTACGAAAGCTTCGCCGCGGTGGGTAACGCCCCGGTTGATCTGAACCCCTACGCCAGTGAAGAGGGCACCCCCGGGCGCATCGTCTTCACGCGTGAGGGCAAGCTGCTTTTCTCGAAAGTGCACCAGGCGGATCTGGATCTCTTCACCGCGCATGAGGATCTCTACTCCGGGGATCTGGCGCGCAAGGTGATCGAGTTTTCCAAGATCTGCGCCGTCATGGCTCGCTCGTATGACTTTGACCTGGTTCATGCGCACGATTGGATGACCTACCTTGCGGGCGTGGAAGTGAAAAAGGCCACAGGCAAGCCCCTGGTGGTGCACCTGCATGCATCGCAGTTCGACCGCGCCGGCGCAGATGCCCGCGGCTGGATCTACGACATTGAGAAATACGGCATGGAGCAGGCAGACGCCGTCATCCCCGTCTCGAAGTACACCGGCACCGTGGCCGCGGGACACTATGGCATCGACCCCGCCAAGATCTTCCCCGTGCACAACGGCGCCGACCCGGTGCATGTCTTCCACACGAAGAAGAAATTCCCGGAAAAGCTCGTGCTGTTCTTAGGGCGACTCACCGCGCAGAAGGGGCCGGAGTTCTTCCTGCAGATTGCCGCCAAGGTGCTCGAGCAGACTCAGAACGTGCGCTTTGTGATGGCCGGCACGGGTGAGAAACTCCGCCAGCTCATAGAGACAGGTGCTTTCCACGGCGTGGGGGATCGCTTCCACTTCACCGGCTTCCTGAACAAGGAAAAGGTGAATGAGCTCCTCTCGCTGACAGATGTCTACTGCATGCCCTCCGTGTCAGAGCCCTTCGGTCTTTCGGCGCTGGAGGCCGCGCAATTCAACATCCCCGCCGTCATCTCCAAACAGAGCGGCGTGGCTGAGGTGATGAAAGGCGCGCTGAAGGCAGATTTCTGGGATGTGAACATGATGGCCAAGCACATCGTCGACCTCGTCACGGATGAAAAACTCTACAAGCAAGTCGCCGAACAAAGCGCCCAAGACATCAAAAACTCCAACTGGGACACCGCGGCGGACAAGATGATCCGCGTCTACCACCACGTACTGGGCTGGTAAGCGCCCTCCCCGAACGCTCGCAGAACATCAGGCTATGAATATCTCCCTCACCTTTCACGCGCACCAGCCGAACCGCCTCATCGCGTACGATTTTTTTAAAATCGGCGAGCACGCGTTCTATGAGGATGACAACTTGAACGCCCAAGTGCTCAGCCAGGTGGCAGAGCGCTGCTACCTGCCGGCCAATCGCTTGATGAAGCAGCTCATCGAGCTCTCCGACGGCAAGTTCCGCTTCGCGCTTGCCATCTCCGGCGTCATTTTGGAGCAGGCTCAGCACCACCGGCCGGATCTGATCTCCTCATTCCAAGAGCTGGCAGACACCGGGTGTGTGGAGTTCCTGGCCATGCCGTATTATGCGTCCCTGGCTTCTCTCTATGCACCGGCGGAGTTTGCCGAGCAGGTGGATGAGCACATCGAGCTCATTGAGAAACTCTTCGGCCAGCGCCCCACGGTGCTTTGGAATACCGGCATGCTTTATTCCAACGCCATCGCTGCCTGTGCGTATGACATGGGCATGGAGGGTATCATGGCAGATGGCAACCGGCAGATGATGAACAACCTGCACACCAATGACCTGCAGTGCGCTCCCCTCATCGCCAAGACCAAGACCATCATCCGCAATCGCCACCTGTCAAATGACCTGGCGGTGAATCGCGTGGATCCATCGTGGTCCGAATACCCGCTTTCGCCCTACACTTTTGCGGATTGGCTGCGCCATGAGCAGGGGCAAGTGGTGAACATCTCCATGGACTACGAGACGCTGGGTGAGCGGCAAGCGGACTCCACCGGCGTGTTTGAGTTCTGGCGCACGCTCATCAGCGCCGTCCTGTTCAACGGAGAGCGCTTTGTGACCCCGGGTGAGGCCGTGCGCCTCTTCCCCTCCACCGGCACCATCGACTGCCCGGAGCCCATCACCTGCTCCACTTTCGGCACCACTTCCCAATGGAATGCCAATGTCATGCAGCAGGAGGCCATCAAGAAGATCTATGCCCTGGAGGGCGCTGTGAAGGCCAGCAATGATCTGGACATGATCCACGTGTGGCGCAAGCTGCAAAGCGCAGACCACTTCCACTACATGGACAAAAACAACGGCTTCACCCCCTACCCCTCCCCCTATGATGCGTACATCTACTACATGAACGCCCTGGCGGATTTGCAGGTGCGCGTGAAACGGGAAGCGGATTTTGCCAAGGCGGAGCGCCTCAGCAGGCTGGTCTGACCTGCGCTTTCCTTGCTCTTGGCATTTTAGGGTGGCAGCGCCGGGTAGATGGCGGTGAAAAACGCGCCATGTGTCGCTGCTCCCTGAGAATTCACAAAAAAATTTGAACACGAGAGCCGCAACAAGCATCTAACTCGCAGAATACGCCCCCAGCCAAGCATACGGGCTCAAAATACGGAGCATCCCCCACCCTCTCAAAAAATCAACCTTTCATAAGCCCCCCCTCAAAAAATGATGAGCCGCACTCAATCGAGAACGATCACCTTGCTGATCATCCTTGCCTTTGTTCTGACTGTAGCTTTGGGTATGGCATTGACGACCGTAAGAATCAACGATGACGGATATATCATCACCCGCTTGCCCGCACAGTACGAGCTGCCGAGCGATTTCTCGCCGGAGGATCTGGCAGCGCTGAACGCCAGGCTGGAGAAACTCCCCGCGGACAGTGAATCGAGCAGCGTAATAAAATCCTGCGCGGTTTTCTCAGGGAATCAGCTCATCCTACTCACCACAGAAGAGCCAAGCCCCCAGCTCTACTATGCATTCGGGAGACCCCTCCGCCCTTCACCGCGAGCGCTGGAGGAAGTGCTCCGTGTTCACCGCCCCGTCACTCAAATCCGCTAAGCATATGCAAAGAGCCAAGTTGATCATCACCATCCTTGCCGTTCTCAATCTCTCTCTCATCGGGGCGCTCATCACCGCAATCTTCAGCTTTCATTGCCCCCGGTACAAGAGAGAAATGCAGCCCATTTTCACCTCCTGCTGCTTTGGTCAGGATGAGAAGGAGGAGCCGGAGCAGCAGCTCAAACTCACCCGACAGGAGGCGCTCAGCATGCAGGAGAAGTTGCAGTCCTTCTCTGCCCGGAAGGGAGTTCCGAACACGCTGTATTTCCTCCTTTTCAAGCCGGATAAACCCATTGAAATACTGGGGCTGATAGACACGGAGGCGCCCGATTCCGGCTACCTCATGGATGAGGTTCTTCAGGAATTCCACCGCCTGCAGGCCGCCGCTGCTCAGGCGCGCGAAAACTCGGCTCAGAAGTGAGCGCCCAGCCTCGCCCACAGCCGCCGCCGGGAAGAGAAGCGCTGCTTTTGGCAAGCCCCCTGTATCCCTGCACAAGCGCGCGGCGGAGTTTTTCCCCATCTCACATCTACCCGGCTGCGTGTTGATTCCCCGGCAACTCTGCAATAAACGCCCGGCTCATCTTGAGCGCCTTCCGGGGAGCCCGGCTTTCCTTGCGCCGCGCCAAGCCGCCGAGTCAAGCTCCCGGCGTCAAGCACTGGGAGGCAGGCGTCATCTACAAAAACGCGCAGTTCATGCATATTTGCCTTGCTCACAGGGGCAAATGGTGTATAATGTCGCGCAAGGATGAGTGTTGATTTGTTACGCCAAAAACTTCTGGACAGGGAACACCCTGTGCGTATTCATTTGATCGGAGTCGCAGGCAGCGGCATGAGCGGCTTGGCCCGCATGCTCCTAGAGATGGGGCACCGCGTGAGCGGCTGCGACCGCGTCACCAGCGCCGAGACAGAAAAGCTTCAGCAAGCAGGGCTTGTCTTCTACAGCCCCCACAGCCCGGAGCCTGTGCAGGATGCCGAGGTAGTGGTGTTTTCCAGCGCCATCCGCGAGAGCAATGTAGCGCTGCAAGCCGCGCGGCAGCGCAATTGCCTCTGCCTGCGCCGCGCAGAATGCCTGGCCGCCATCCTCAACAACAAGAAGGGCATCGTGGTGGCGGGCACGCACGGCAAGACCACCACCTCCTCCCTCTCTGCCCACCTCCTGCGCGAGGGGCGGCTGCGCCCCTGCCACTATGTGGGGGCGGAGATCCCCGTGCTCGGCGCGAATGCTCATTGGAACGCTGACAGCGAGTATCTTGTGGCAGAGGGAGATGAGAGCGATGGCACCCTCGTCAACTACCTGCCGGAGCACAGCATCATCCTCAACATCGAGGCTGAGCATCTGGATTTTTACCGCGATATTGACCACATCAAGAGCGTCTTCCGCCGCCTGTGCGACCAAACGCGCGGGCGCATCATCTACTGCAAGAGCGATCCCCACGCCGCCGATGTATGCAGCGCCTACCCCGGCAGCATCTCCTACGGCTGGCAGGACGCCGACTACACCGCTTCGGATGTCATCGCAAAGAGCGGGCGCACTCTCTTTACCATCAACTACAAAGGACAAGCACTCGGCCAGGTGGAGCTCGGCATCCCCGGCCGGCACAATGTGCTCAACTCCCTGGCCGCCACAGCGCTGGCGCTGGAGCTGGGCTGCGATTTTGCCAGCATCACGCGCGGCCTGGCCTCCTTTGCCGGAGCGCGCCGCCGCTTTGAGACAAAATACCTCTCGCGCCACTACCGCATTGTGGATGACTATGGGCACCACCCCACAGAGATCGCCGCGACACTACAGACGGCGCACAGCCTGAAGCCGGGGCGGCTCATCGTGCTCTTTCAGCCGCACCGCTACACCCGCACCAAATTGCTGCGCAATGAGTTCGGCAAGGCGCTCCAATGTGTGGATCGCCTCTTTGTCTGCGATGTATACCCGGCGAGCGAGCCCCCCATCCCCGGCATATCCGGGCAGACCATCGTGGACGCTGTGCAAGAGCAAGGCCCTGTGGATGCGGTGTTCCTGCCGGATATCAAGCTGGCGCACCACATCGTGGGCAATATTCTGCGCCCCGGGGATTTGTTCCTGACCCTCGGCGCGGGCAATGTGCACGAAGTCGGCACACGGGTGGCAAAAGACCTGCGCCTGCTCGCTGAGATGCAGCATGAATGCGGCAGCGACACCACCTGCCGCCTCTATGAGCCCATGAGCAAGCACACCACGCTCGGCGTGGGCGGTGAGGCGCAGTACTGGGTGGAGCCGGAATCTGTGAGCGCGGCGCGTGCCGTCGTCAACTTCTTCAAAGAGAGGAATATCCCCGTCTATTTCGTGGGGAGAGGCTCCAATATCATCGTGCGCGACGGCGGCATCCGCGGGGCGGTCATCCACCTCGCGTCAGGAGATTTTGAGAAGCTGGAGCTCATCGGCTCCCGCATCGTGGCCGGCGCTGGGGTTAAGCTCAAAAAACTGGCAGCCTTTGCCGCCAAAAACAGCTTGTCCGGCTTTGAGTGGATGGAGGGCATCCCCGGCTGCGTGGGGGGAAGCTTGCGCATGAATGCCGGCTGCATGGGCCGGGACATGTGGAGCATCTTCCGCTGCGCGGAGGCCATGACGAAGGAGGGTGAGCTCATCCACTTTGAGCACGCGGATATGACTGAGGCTGAATACCGCAGCATACCGGATTTTGAGCACAATGTCGTGCTGCAAGCCACCTTTGAGGGCACGCCGGACAACCCGCTGGACATCGAGCAGCGCATGCGCGATTTTCACGACCGCCGCAAGGGCTCCCAACCCACCGAGGCCAGCGCCGGCTGCACCTTTATGAACCCGAGCGAAATCCCCGCCGGCAAGCTGATCCAAGAGCTCGGGCTCAAGGGGGTCAGCATCGGCGGCGCCATGGTCTCCCCGGTGCATGCCAACTTCATCATCAACACCGGCGGCGCCAAGGCTACTGATGTGACAGAGCTCATCGACCTCATCCGCCTCAAGGCGAAGGAGGAGCGCGGCATCATCCTCAAAACGGAGGTCCAAGTCGTCGGAGAACGTGAAGCAGAATTTTAATCCCTTTATCACCTACACATGAAAAAGCTTACCAAAGATACAGCCATCGCCCTCCTCATGGGTGGCCCCGGCTCGGAGCGCGAGGTCTCGCTCGTCTCCGGAAAAGCCGTGCACCAAGCCCTGCTCGACCAGGGATTCACGCGAGTCACCCCCGTCATTGTGGACAGCGAGCGCCCGGCCATTCCCGAGGGGACGGAGCTCTGCTACAACATCATCCACGGCACCTATGGTGAAGATGGCGGCCTGCAAGCATACCTCGAGGAGCTCGGCCTGCCCTACACCGGGGCGGGCTCTGCCTCCAGCCGCGCCTGCTTTGACAAGGTGCTCACCAAGAAGGCCATGGTCGCGGCAGGCGTGCCTACCCCCCGCAGTGAGGTGATTCACCCGGCTGAGGGTGAGCGCCCCTCTCTGCCGCTGCCCATCGTCATCAAGCCCCCGTGTGAGGGCTCCTCCGTGGGGGTGGAAATCGTGCGTGAGTCAGACCGGCTGGCCGCTGCTCTGGAGGCAGATGCGCGCTTTGGCAATGAGCTCCTGGTGGAGGAGTTTATTCAGGGCAAGGAGCTCACTGTCGCCATCTTGGATGGCGAGGTGCTGCCGGTGGTGCACATCCGCCCGCGCAGCGGATTCTACGATTTGCAGAACAAGTACCCCTCACTTTACGGAGGCGTGGGGTCAGACTACATCTGCCCGGCGGACATCACCCCGGAGGAGACTCAGGCTGTGCAGGCGGCCGCTCTGGCAGCCTACCGCGCGCTCGGGGTTGAGGTCTACGGCCGGGTGGATGTGCTACTCACAGAAGATGGCCGCCCTTACGTACTGGAGATCAACACCATCCCCGGCATGACAGGCTCCTCCCTCTTCCCCAAAGCTGCGCAGGCTGCCGGCATCTCCTATGGTGAGCTCTGTGAGCGCATCGCGGAGATATCGCTCGCACAAGAGCGCGCCTGATCTCATCTATGAAGCACCGCTCCATATACAGCCGCGATACAACCACCAGCAACGCCAAGCAGCTGGAGAAAGAGGGGCCGCTCATAAAGCGCCTGTCCCGCAAGCTGTCGCGGCTCCGCAACGCGCGGATTCAGAATACCCTGCTCAAATACGGCATCGCCTGTGTGGCTCTGCTTTCAGCCGTTATCTACCTGCTTGCCTATGTACTGGAGCTGGCCTACAGCCTCAGCATCGACAACATCAGCTACAAATCCCTGCGCGGCATCATCAACAAAGAACAGGCGCGGAAAATCCTCAATCTCAAAGGCTCTTCCATCAACCTCGCCACGCTCAATACAAATTCCCTCAAAAGACGCCTTGAGCAAGAGCAGGCCATCCGCAGGGCCACCATCCGCGCAGAGCTGCCCGACACCCTCTGCATCGAGGTCGAGGAGCGCATCCCCATTGTCTATGTGGAGATGGAAAACGGCGCCGCCACCGGCAATCGCACGCGCCTATTCATGGATCCCGAGGGGGTGCTCTTCCCGGTGCAGGAGGAATACCACAGCCTCTTCCTGGGCGTGCCCGTGTGGTACCTGCACCCGGAAGACATAGAGGAGCTGCGTGCCGGGAAGTGCATTGATCGCGCCCTCTACCGCCCCATCGCGGAGATTGTGACTGCGGCCAATGCCTACGGTCCCGAGCAGATTCCGCCCATCATCGAGATCTTCCGCCCCAAGCCCTGGAAAATCATCCTGGTGCTGGAATCCGGCACGGAGGTGCAGATGGAGGTGCGCAACATCAAGGCGCAGATGGAGCGGTTGTACATGATTCTCGACCACGCGCGCGCGACAGGGCGCAAGGTGGTCAGCGCCAACGTGATCCCCAGTGTCAACCCTGTGGCCGTGTTTGCCCCCGCTGAGGAGAATAAGGAGAAGGGGAAAAAATAACCCCTTGAGTGGCTGTTTCTCTCCCCCCCGCCACCCGCCCACGCTTGGGAGGTGGGCAATTTCCAACGCGCCATTGGCCGGTGCTGCCGTCTCAGCAGCTCACTTGCCTTGACTCACATGCGGCCGAGTGGTATGATAGGCGGCATGCCAAGCCCGCAGTCTTCCCTTGATTCGCAGCCGCTTTTTTCCAAGATCAAGCTGGATCTCCCCATCGGTGAATTCTTATCACTTGCCCACCTCAAGTGCCACTTGAGCCCGCAGACGGTGACCATCTGCTCGGAGGAAGCGCGGGGGGATGTGCTGCTGAGTGTCGCATGGGAGCCCGCTTGGGTGCACGAGCAGCAGCTTTGGATCTCCCACCTCCCCGCAGGTGAGGAGCGCGTGCTGCACCTGCCGGAGCCGGAGTTTGACGCAGCCGCCCTGCGCCAACTGGAGGCGGCGCGCGCCGGCCGCGTGCGGGTGAGCCTCCGCACCGGCGGTGAAACAGCAGAGCCCTGCGCCTCACAACTTTTTGATTTTACATGGCTTCCGGCGATGGATTGGCGAAGCACGGAGGAATACCCGGAACTCGCCGCCAGCTTGGTGCTGCCGGGGGATCCGGCGGTGGAATCCCTGCTTGGCAAGCTTCGGAGCCGCCTCGGCATGCAGCCGGACGCCCCGTGGCCGGGCTATGCGGAATCCCCCTCAGGTGTGCTGCTCCGGCTGCGCGCGCTCTGGGAGGAGCTGCAACCCCTGACCACAGATGTCGCGCCGGAGTCATTCAGCGTGCGCACGCCCTCAGAGATGCTGCGGCAGGGTATACCCGGCGGCAGAGATGCGGCGCTGCTGCTGGTGGCCTGCATGGCGCGCATGCAGCTCGCGCCTGTGCTGCTGGTGGCTCCCGGGGGTGCCCTGCCGGCGGCCGTGCTGACCCCCGCCGTCCTGCCGCTGCCGGCAGAAGCGCAGGTGGACACCCTGCTCCGCCTTATCGAGCAGGGGGATATAGTGGCGCCGGATACGGAGCTGCTGCGCCGCGGCGCGGATTTTGATGCCGCGGTGGCGGCCGGTGCTCGCGCGCTGCGCAAGGCGGATGAGGTGGAGCTCATTGATCTGGAATCCGCCTGGCAATCAGACCTTGCCCCCATCGAAGGAGAGCGCCCCGCCCCCCGCGCCGACCTCAGCTCCCGCAGCGGCGAGGATGAGGGCTGTCTCATCTCCTCCAAAGCCGCCTCGCGGGTGGAGCGCTGGCAGCGCAAACTGCTGGATCTCTCCCTGCGCAACAGCTTGCTCAACACCAAGCTCAGCAGCAAAAACCAGCTGGAGCTCATCGTGCCCAGCGTCGCCAAGCTCGAGGACATGCTCGCCTCCGGCGCGACATTCCGCATCGCGCCCCTGCCGGACAAGCTGCCCGAGCGGGCGGGAAATGACGCCGCATCCCCCGAGGCGCAGGCAGAGGCCGAGGGGCTATTCCGCAAGCGCACCCTGCTGGCCAACGCCAAAACCGAGGCGCTGCCGCGGCTGCTCAAAGGGCTCTACGACTCCTCGCGCCGGGAGATGGAGGAAAGCGGCGCCAACACACTCTTCATCGGCGGCGGCTTCCTGCAGTGGGTGCCCCAGGGGGCGGCGTCCCCGCTCCTCGCGCCGCTGCTGCTGCTGCCGGTGCAGCTGAACCGCACCAGCGTGCGCGATGGCTTCACCCTGAGCACCATGGATGAAGAGGCGCAGGTGAATCAGACCCTGCTCGAGCTGCTCAAGACTGAGTTCGGCATCCGCATCCCGGAGCTGGAGGGCGACCTGCCCAAGGATGACTCCGGGCTGGATGTGCCGCTCATTTTCGAGGCCATCACCCGCGCCATCGCCACACAACCCGGGTGGGCGGTGCTGGACATGTGCGCCATCGGCATCTTCTCCTTTGCCAAATTCCTGATGTGGCGTGACTTGTGTGAGCGCCAGACCATGCTCAAAGAAAACGCCGTGGTGCGCCAACTGGCGGCAGAGGACCGCGGCCGCTTCCCGGATCAGGTGGGATTCCCGGAGCTCAGCGCCCTGGATCATGAGGTGGATGCCCACAAGGTCTACACCCCCCTGCCCTCAGATTCATCCCAGCTTGCCGCCATCCTCGCTGCTGCCCGCGGCAAGAGTTTTGTGCTGGAGGGGCCTCCCGGCACAGGCAAGAGCCAGACGATTGCCAACATGATCGCCCACTGCCTCGGCCACGGCAAGACGGTGCTCTTTGTCGCTGAAAAAGCTGTGGCGCTCGAGGTGGTCTACAAGCGCCTCGCGCGCATCGGGCTCGGTAATTTCTGCCTTGAGCTCCACTCCAACAAGACTCAGCTCTCGGCGGTCATGCGCCAATTCCGCGAGGCGGTGGAGGGCGTGAGCCGGAAACCGGAGCCGGATGAGTGGGATGAGAGTGTGGACTCCATGACTGAGCTGCGGGAGCAGCTCAACAGCTTGCCACGGGTGATGCACGCCCCCTACCCGGACGGCGCTACTCTGTACCGCGCGATTGCTCAGGAGGCGCAGCTACAGGGGAAAAAACTGCCGCTTCTGCCGCATGAGGATCCACTCGGCAGCACGGAGGCGCGCCGGAAAGAGCTGCTCGCGCTGGCGCGTGATCTGGCTATTTATTTTAAGGCGATCATGGGTGAGCCGCTCGGCATCGCCCCCGAGCTCCGCCACGATTCTTACTCGCATGACTGGGAGGAGCAGCTGGCCGACCTGCTGCAGCAGCTTGCTGCCGCGGCCGACCGCCGCGAGGAGGTGCAGCGCGAGCTGGCGCTGGTGCTCGGGGTGGAGCCCGAGGCGCAGATGCAGCCGCGCATTTTTGCCGCAGCGGTGGAGCTGGCGGCGCGCTACCCGGGAACCTCATGGGAAGCCCTGCTGCCCTCACGCGCCGGGCGGGTGCTGCTAGCGCTGGATCGCATCCTCCCGCATGCTGAGGCCTACCGCGCCCTGCGCGCCTCCCTCTCCCTCGACTACCCCGCAGAGGCGCTCCGCTCGCCCGAGCTCGCCCCGCGCCTGGCCGCCTGCCGCCGCGCCGAAAACTCCGGCTGGATCTCGCGCTGGTGGAGCCGGCGCTGCGCGCGCAAGCTGCTCCGCAAGCTCGCCGGAAACCAAGGGGAGCCCAACACGCCGGCAGATCTTGAAGCCCTGGTTCGCATGCAGGAAGAAGCCGCAGCCGCTGAGGCCGCCGGGGCTTCCGCACCCCTGCCGGAATTCCTGCAAAAGGGGGTCGAGCTCACACAGCAGGACACCGACACCGCCAAGCGTGCCATCGAGGCCTTTGCCTCCGAGCCGGATGGGGTGGAGAGCTTCGCGTGCAGCCTGCTCGCCCTGAGCTCACGCATGGTGGATGACCTCCGCGCTGCCCGCGTGCTGTCCGCTTGGCGTGAGCTGATGCAGCAGCTGGATACCCTGGCAGAGCGAATCTCCGCCCTCACAGGCGCGCCCTGCCGGCTGCTGACACATGACAGCCCGGCCGGCCACGCCCGCCTCTGGCTCTCCCAGCGCGGGAAGTGGCGAGACATCACCCTGTGGAACCAGCTCACCGCCCGCGCTCGCGCTGCCCACGCCGGCTCTTTGGCGGAGGCGCTGACCGCCGGCGACCTCCGGCCACAGGAGCTCGAGGCTGCCACAGCGGCGGCGCTCGACCGCCTCAAACTGCGCAGCGCTGACACCAATGAGCCCCTGCGGAGCTTTACGCCGCCCATCCACCAAGAGCGCATCCACCACTTCGCGGATCAGGAAGCCCGGCTGCGCGCCAAAACCGGCGCACACATCCGCAAGCTCCTCGCCGCCAGAGCCGCAGGCATCTCGCACTTCGACCGCGAATCCGCTATCCTGCAGCGCGAGATCTCCAAAAAACGCCTCTACAAGCCCCTGCGCAAGCTCCTTGCCGAGACGCCCCACATCACCCCCCTGCTCAAGCCCTGCTTCCTGATGAGCCCGCTCTCTGTCGCGCAATACCTGACCACGACAACCCCGCCGTTCGATGTGGTCATCTTCGACGAAGCATCGCAGATCCCGGTGTGGGACGCCATCGGCGCGATTGCCCGCGGCAAGAGTGTCATCATCACCGGCGATTCGCACCAAATGCCGCCCACCAGCTTCTTCTCCCGCTCTCGCGCCGATGAGGAAACCGAAGATGACACCGAGCCGGAGCTCGAGAGCATCCTCGATGAATGCCTCGCCTGCGGTGTGCCCAAGCTCGACCTCACCTGGCACTACCGCAGCAAATCAGAAACCCTCATCTCCTTTTCCAACGCCCATTACTACGAGGGGAAAATGACCACCTTCCCGGCGCCGGCCCTGCGCGACACCGCGCTCAGCCTCCACTACACCGGCGGCCTCTATGAGCCCGGCGCTTCCCGCCGCGTCAACCCCACTGAGGCGCGCGCCGTGGTGCAGCACGTGGTGGAGGCGCTGCGCCGCCCCGGCTTCCGCTATACGGAGGCCACCAGCATCGGCATCGTCACCTTCAATACTCAGCAGCAAAAACTCATCTCCGACCTCCTGGAAGAAGAACGCGCCAAGGATCCCGCGCTGGAACCCTTCTTCGCCGAAACCAACCCGGAGGCCGTCTTCGTCAAAAACCTCGAAAACGTGCAGGGCGATGAACGCGGCGTGATCTACTTCTCCACCACCTTCGGCCGAGATGCCGCAGGGCGCATGTCCATGAACTTCGGCCCGCTGAACCTCACCGGCGGCGAGCGCCGGCTGAATGTTGCCGTCACCCGCGCCCGCTACGCCATGCACATCTTCACCTCCATGCACCCGGAGGATATCAACCTGAGCCGCACGCGCGCCCGCGGCGTGGCGGACCTGCGGGCCTTCCTCGAATACGCCCGCGGCGGAGAAGCCTTTGCCGCCGCCACCGCCACCCCCGAGCGGAGGGATGCCCTGGCCATCCACATCGCCACCTGCCTCGAGGCGCAGGGCTGGCGCTGCCGCACGGGGCTCGGCGCCTCGGATTACCGCGTGGACATCGCCATCGAGCACCCGGATCTCCCCAACGCTGTGCTGGCCGGCATCACGATCGACGGCCCGGCCTACCGCGCCGCCCACACCGCGAGAGACCGCGATGTGGTGCGCCCGGACACGATGCGCCTGCTGGGCTGGCGTATGCTCAACCTCTGGTCCATCGCCTGGTGGCGCAATCCTGAGGCCTGTCTGCATGAGCTGCACAACACGCTCGAGCTCTACCGCCAGGCCGGCCCGCCGCAGGAAACTCCCCTGCCGGATCTCATCTCCGCCGCCGCTCAGCCGGAGGTCTCCCCCGCCCCCGCCGCCGCAGCCCCCGCCGCCGGCAGCAAAGCCGCCATGTCCCCCGGGCCGGAATACCCCCTCTATACCCCGGCCAAGGCTGTGCCCGGCCTTTTCCGCATGGCCGACACCACGCTCGAACGCCTGATCACCGCTCTCCTCCGCGCCGAAGCCCCCATGGCGCGCCCGCTCCTCCTGCAGCGCCTGGAAGAGCTATCCCCGTTCAAAACCTCACAAAACACGCGCGAGTTCAGGGATCAATACACCGAGCTTGAGCTGCGCGTTCACCGCATTCTGCACAACATGCGCACGCAGGGTCTGCTGCGCAGGCATGAGGAAGAGACGCTGGACGGCGCCGAAATGCAGGAAGTCCTCACCCTGCCCGGCCATGCGACCATCTCTCCGCGTGCTGCCGGGCCCCGCCCGCTCGAGCTCATCCCCCTCTCCGAGCTCGGCGAGATCGCGCGCCTCGTGCAGGCAGAGCTCTGCTGCATCCCCGGCAGCGATGCTCACGTGCGCGGCATGAAGGACTTTTTGGGCCTGGGGCGCCTCACCCCAACTATCAAAAACCGCCTCCTCTTTGCCATCCAAAACCACGCCGCCTCCACCCAATCCGCCATCGTCGCCGAGGAGTAAGCCCCGCCTGAGTTATTCACAATACAACCCCCGCGTGGGGAATGCTTTAGCCGCGTTATTCACATTGTGAGCAACAAGGCGTCGGCCCCTCGCCCGGTAGCGGGTCCCGCACGCGCGCGGAGTCAGCCCCCGCTCAGGGCAGTGGGGTGGGCTTTTCTCCCCATTCCCCGCCCCGCGCCTCAGCACGAATATAAAAAACGCCACCCTCCCGCGCAACCATGTGGGGCGGGAGGGTGGGAAAAGAACGATGACGCAGGCGTTTACTCAGCCCAAGTGAGCACCACCTTGCCGGAGTTGCCGGAGCGCATCACCTCAAAACCTTCTCGGAAATCGGTGTAGGGCAAGCGGTGCGTGATGATGGGCGACACATCCAGCCCGGAGCGCAGCATGGCATCCATCTTCTGCCAGGTGCCGAACATCTCGCGCCCGTAGATCCCCTTCATCTTGAGCCCCTTCCAGACAAACGTGTTCCAGTCGATGCCGGAGCCGCCGGGCTGAATCCCCAGCAGGGAGATATTGGCGCCATAAGCGGAGTGGTGAATAATGTCCTTGAGGCAGGCAGGCGCGCCACTCATCTCAAGGCAGATGCCGTAGCCCTCATCCACGCCCAAATCGCGGCGCGCGGCGTCCAAGCTATCCCCCTGCGCCACATTCACCGTGCGGTCAGCGCCGAGCACGCGAGCGAGGTTGAGGCGGTAGTCGCTCAGGTCAGTGATCGTGACACTCTTGGCGCCGGCTTTCTTGCAGACCGCCGCCGCCATGGAGCCGATGAGGCCGGCGCCGGTGATGAGCACATCCTCCCCCACCAGATCCCAGGAGAGCGCCGTGTGGGTGGCATTGCCCAGAGGGTCGAGAATGGAGGCAATCTCCATGGGCATATCCGGGTGGATGCGGATGACATTGCTCTGCGGGATGGAGAGGTACTCAGCAAAGCAGCCGGGGCGGTTCACCCCCACGCCCTGCGTGTTCGGGCAGAGGTGGAAATTACCCTTGCGGCAGTTGTGGCAATGGCCGCACACGATGTGCCCCTCACCGGAAACCACCTCACCGGGCTTGTACTCTGTCACCGCAGAGCCCACGCGCTCAATGATACCGCAAAACTCATGCCCCACGTGCATGCCGACAGGAATTGTCTGCTGCGCCCAGGCATCCCAGTTCCAAATGTGCAGATCCGTGCCACAAATGGCTGTCTTGTATATCTTGATCAGGACATCATTCGGGCCGACTTCAGGCATCGGCACCTCCATCAACTCCAGGCCCTGATCCGCTTTTGTCTTAACCAGCGCTTTCATGTTGGGGCAAATTATACTCACCCGTCAGCTATTGACAAGTCCAATTTTCAGCTTTTTTTGCAATGAGCAGACAGGAATGGATGCTTGAGCCGCAAGCGACAGCAGCGCCTCATTTCTTCTTGCTGCGCAGGTAGTCCAGCACACTCTCGCGTGAAGCCTCCGGCACAGGAAAAGCATCTTTCACATACAGCACCCCTTTTTTCAGCTCATAGTCATGCACCAGATACACGCGCAGCTCATCCGCGGGGGACATCCCCTGCGTCTCGGCATCCGAGAGGAGCGAGCGGCTCACGCTGATAAAGGGCGTCTCCTCCGGCACCTCCTCCCCGCGGAGCGTCTTTTTCACCACGCCGCGGGTGATCACCAGCACACTCTGCGCCGCCGCCTTTTTCTTCTGCGCCTCCGGCCGGGGCTCTATCTTCACATCCACAGAAGACTCCTCACACAGCAAGACCAGCGGAGTCGAATCCACCACCACCTTGTAGGGAGAATCCAGCTGCTTATCAGAAGCCAGCCCCTCCGGAAGCCACCCCGCCATGAGCACAGCAGCCGCCAGCGCCACTTTTCGCACGTGTCTGTATGAGCAATGAATCATGTCATCTCCTGTCTGAATCCACCGCGGGCCGGGGCTTTCCCCTGCCCGCCGGTCTTCTTCTCAGCAGCGCCGCGCCGCCTTTCTTCCTATTCGGATGACCCATCTTACAGTCTTTTTGTTCAAAAGTACACCCTTTTTTTAAAAACGGTGAAAAGAAATACCATTTTTTCCGGCGCTTGGGAGCCGCAGCCGGCAAGGGCGCCCCTGGTCACTTCTCTGAAAAAATGACACAACAATAAGGCTCTCCACTCTTTACAAAGCCAAGTGATGTGGTATAATATGCGGCTTTCCGAGGACGCATCATGAAATCGCTGTTATCCATCGAAGAGTTGACGGGGGAGGAGATCTGCTCCCTTTTAGCACTGGGCCACAAGCTGAAAGCCGAGCGCGGTCACCACGCGGAGCAACCGCTCGCCGGGCAGACGTGGGCGCTCATTTTCTCCAAGTCCTCCACACGCACCCGCGTGTCTTTTGAAGTGGGCGTGTCCGAGCTGGGCGGCCGCCCCATGTTCCTCTCCACGCGTGATACGCAGCTCGGCCGCGGGGAGCCCATCAAGGACACAGCCCGCGTGCTCGGCCGCATGGTGCACGGCGCCATCATCCGCACGTTCGACCAGCAGGATCTCGTCGATTTCGCGGCCTACTCCGGCCTGCCCACCATCAATGCCCTCACAGATTTAGAGCACCCCTGCCAGATCCTGGCAGATCTCCTCACGCTGGAGGAAATCTACGGCGTGGGCGCATGGCGCGGCATGAAGATCGCCTTCCTGGGTGATGTGGACAACAACATGGGCCGCTCGTGGATGTGGGCCGCCAAGCGGCTGGGCTTCACCCTGGCGCTCGCCGGGCCGCAGCACGCCCTGCCCAAGCCGGAGACTCTCGCCGCCCTGGATTGCCCGAGCATCATCTGCACCACCGATGCGGCCGAGGCCGTGCGCGGCGCCATGGTCATCAACACCGACACCTGGATCTCCATGGGTCAGGAATCTGAAAAAGGCACCAAGGAGCAGGCGTTCTTCCCCTACCAAGTGAATGCCGAGCTGCTGCGCCACGCGGCGCCGGGTCACAGCGTCTTCCACTGCCTGCCGGCCTACCGCGGCTATGAAATCACCGACGACGTGCTGGAGGCTCACGCCGGCGCCATCTTTGCCGAAGCGGAGAACCGCCTGCACGCCCAGAAAGCTGTCCTCTACACCCTCGCCCAAGCATGAGCAGCTACAACGAGCGCATCGAAGAACTGCTCGATGACCTCTCCGTCTTTGAGGACTGGACCGAGCGCTACGAGTACATCATCTCCCAAGGGCGCCACCTGCCCCCGCTGCCGGAGTCTTACCGCAAGCCGGAAAACCTCATCCGCGGCTGCCAGAGCCAAGTCTGGGTTGGCACCGAGGTGCAGGACGGCCGCTTCATCATCCATGCCGACAGCGACTCGCTCATCACCAAAGGGCTCATCGCCATCTTCTGCCGCCTCCTCTCCGGGCTCACCCCGCAAGAGGTGCTCCAAGCAGATCTCAAGCGGCTGGATGCCAGCGGGCTCAAAGAACACCTGGCCTCCACCCGCGCCAACGCCCTCACCACCATGGCAGAAACCATCCGCGCCGCCGCTGCGGCCTCGCTCTGAATGCCCGCTCCCGGCACACTCCTGCGCCTCGCGGCGGATAAAGAACGCCGCCTCCTCCCCGGCACCGATACCTTCCGTGTGGCAGATGGCTCCCCTTGGCCGGGCGTCTTTGTCGACTCGCTCGCCGGCCGCTTCCTCGTCTCCCTGCGGGACGTTGAGCTGCCGGCAGACCTCCGCCGCGAGCTCGAAGCCAGCGGGCGGGACTCCTTCATCAAACACCTTGCCAAAGGGGACAAAGCCGCCCCCGCCCCCCTGCTCACGCCCACTCAGCCCACGCGCTTTGAGGCTCAGGAGTGCGGCGTGCGCTTCATCCTCGACATGCAGTCCGGCTACTCCCAGGGCCTCTTCATTGACCAGCGGGACAACCGCGCCGCCGTGCGCCGCCTCTGCCGCCCGGGAGACACCGTGCTCAACCTCTTTGCCTACACCGGCGCCTTCTCCGTGTGCGCCGCCCTCGCCGGCGCCTCCACCACCACCCTCGACCTCGCCCAGCCCTGCCTCCACTGGTGCCGCGAAAACATGGCGGCCAACGGGCTCGACCCCTCGCAGCACTTCTTTTGCAAGGGCGATGCCCTCCATTGGCTCACCCGCTTCGCCCACCAAGGGCGGCGCTTCCGGGGCATTGTGCTCGACCCGCCCACCTTCTCACGCGATGATAAGGGCCGCATCTGGCGCGCCGAGCGCGACTATGGCGACCTCGTAGCGCGCGCCGCCGCCTGTCTCGAGCCCGGCGGCTGGATGCTCTGCACCACCAACTGCCGCAAACTCAGCCCCGCCGCCTTTCGCAGCCTCGTGTCCGCCGGCGCCCCCGGCGCCCGTCTCCGCGCAGAGCCCATGCCCTTTGATTTCGATGGCGAGCCCTACCTCAAAACCCTCTTTGTCAACACCTGATACCCCCGCCGTCCCCGCCCCATGACACCCGAAGAAAAAGCCCTCAGCCTCTTTCGCCAGCCCCCGCGCTGCCTCAACTGCGCCCAAACCATCTGCGCCGCCATGGGGCGGGAAGACCTCGTGGAAAGCATGCAACACTCCGCCCGCGGCCAAGCCCCAGGCGGCACCTGCGGCGCCCTCTACGCCGCCATGAATCTCGCGCCCGACCGCGCAGACTCCCTCCGCGCCGCCTTCACCACCACCCTGGGCGCCAACACCTGCGCCGCGCTCAAAGAACTCCGCAACCCCTGTCCCCGCTGCGTCGTCACCGCCATCCGCCTACTGACCTCCGCCTGAGCAGTTTGCCATCATCTGCCTATACCGCAAAAATCATCTCTTCCGCGTCCCCCAAGGGGAACTACGAACGGCGAACGACGAATGGCGTGTGGCGTGGGCGGTGAGACACGCCTATGTTGTCTCAGCCTTCGCTCCCGTACGGCGTGGGGCACAAGCCCAAACCGCGCCCCGCAGGCGGAGCCTGCCTATCTTTTCGTTCGTCATTCGTCACTCGTC
>JAFLSS010000034.1 GCA_022510805.1 Akkermansiaceae bacterium | reverse complement strand
ACTACCCCTCCACCCTCGATCCCCTGCTGCGCGAGTCCCTCTACATCGTGCGCGACATGATCGACCTCCAATAACCCCCCGCTCCACCAGCAGCCTTTCCTGAGATGGCCAACGAAGGGAAACCCCTGCACCAAAGCATCGCCGGCGAAGCCATGCCCCGCGAAAAGCTCATGGCGCAGGGGCGCGCTGCCCTCACAGATGAAGAGCTCATCGCCATCTTCCTGCGCACCGGCCTCCAAGGCTGCAACGTGCTGGAACTCGCAGCCAAACTCAAGCGCGAAGCAGGCTCCCTGGCCGCCCTCGGCCGCTTGGAGGCCATGGACATCTGCGACCTCTGCAAAGGCATCGGCCCCGCCAAAGCCGCCACTCTGGCCGCCGTCTTCGAGCTGGGGCAGCGCGCCGCGCGGGAAACCCAAACCAACGCCGTCTTCAACCAAACACGCGTCGTATACGACTACTTCATCGACGAGCTGCGCTTTGAGCACCAAGAGCGCATGTTTGTCCTGCTGCTCAACACACGGCTCGAGCTCATCCGCCGCGTGGAAATAGGCAAAGGCACCCTCACCCGCCTCATCGTGCACCCGCGGGATGTCTTCCGCGATGCCGTGCGCTACAGCGCCCACTGCCTCATCCTCGTGCACAACCACCCCAGCGGCTACCCCGACCCCAGCGCGCAGGACATCGAGCTCACCAAGAGCCTCCTCCAAGCCTCAGCCATCCTCCACATCCCCCTGCTCGACCACATCATCATCGGCGCGCCCGGCCAAAACCGCCTCCCCTACTACAGCTTCGCTGACCACGGCCTCCTCACGCCATGATGGACTACCACACGCACACCCCCGGCCCCCACGGCGGCTACCTGTGCGCCGTGACTCGCGAGGACTGGCCGCGCATCGCCGCCGCGGAGGGCATGCAGCCCTGCTTCGGCATCCACCCGTGGCACGCCCACCTCGCAGACCCCGCCCAAGTCGCCTTTGAGCTCGATGAGTGGCTCACCCGCTTCCCGGCCGCCGGCGTGGGTGAAACCGGGCTCGACGCCTCACCGGCTCACAAACCCACCCTGGACGCGCAGCGCCTGCTGCTGCACATCCACCTCGGCGCCGCCTTCCGGCATGACCGCATGGCTCACCTGCACGGCGTGCACGCCTGGCCGGAGCTGCTGAGCACCCTGCGCGAGCGCGCCCGCCAAAACACACTACCGCGCATCCTGCTCCACGCGTGGAACGGCTCCCATGAGCTCGCGCGCGAATTCCTCGCCCTCGGCGCCATCTTCTCCGTGGGCCTCCGCGAGCTCTCCCACCCCAAAGCGCATGAGCGCTACGCCCGCATCCCTGCTGACAAGCTTTTCCCCGAGTCAGATGACCACCCCGAGCACTGGGCACGCACCCTCGCCCTGCTCTCCCTCATGCGCGGACTACCCACCCCTTGATTCAGGAGCCCCCCACAGCAAAAACACCACTCAGCGGGTGCGCTTGTAGGGGCCATCACCCACAGAGAGCACCTGCACCCGCACCCGAGCCAGCCCACGGTGGTGAAACTTCAGCCGCTGCGCCACCTCTGAGCTCACATCAATGAGCCGCCCCGCAATATAGGGCCCGCGGTCAGCTATGCGCACCGTGCAGCTCAACCCATTTTCCAAATTCGTGACCCGCGCCACACAGGGCAGAGGCAGCGTCCGGTGCGCCGCATAAAGCTGCCCCTTATAAAGCCTCTGGCCGATGGCGCCGGCAGCGCCACGCGCCTCATAATGCGAGGCAATGCCCACCATATCATACCGCAGCGCCTGCTCCACATTCATGGGCACAAAGCGCATCCCCTTGACCGTGTAAGGCGCCATCTTATAGCCCTTGTACGGCGGCGCCTCCTGCTGCTGGCAGGCAGGAAAACACAGCGCGAGACATGCCGCTGCCGCCAGAGAAACCCTGATCCGAAGCCACATATCCCGCGCTGTTGTATATTGAAGAGAAAGCCGCTTACATGCACATGCCGCCATCGCACACCAGCACCTGACCCGTGATGTAGCGAGCCTCGTCCGATGCAAGGAAAAGCGCACAGTTGGCAATGTCCTCCGGGCGGCCCATATCCGCCAGCGGAATACGCGCCAGCAAAGCCTCACGCGCCTTCTCCGGGATGGCATCCGTCATCTCCGTCGCAATGAACCCGGGAGCAATCGCATTGCAGGTCACCTTGCGGCCCGCCAGCTCCTGAGCAACCGACTTAGTAAAGCCGATGACACCCGCCTTGGAAGCCGCATAATTGGCCTGGCCGGGGTTGCCGGACAAACCGACAATGGAACTCATGTTGATGATGCGGCCGGCCGGGCTCTTCATCAGCACGCGCTGCAGAGCCTTCACAAAGAGGAAAGCGCTCTTGAGATTCGTATTGATCACCGCATCCCAATCCGCCTCCTTCATGCGCATCAGCAAGCCATCCTTCGTGATGCCGGCATTGTTGATGAGAATATCAACCGCCGGAAACTCCGCCGTGATGGCTTTCACACATTCCTCCACAGCAGCGGCATCGGCCACATCACACGGAAAAGCCTTGCAGCTCCCCGGAATAGCGGCGTTGATCTCCGCCGCCGCGCCCTCACAAGACGCAGGGTTGCGCGAGATCAGCACAACCTTAGCCCCTTCTTCCGCAAAGCGGCGAGCAATGGCATAGCCAATGCCGCGCCCTGCACCTGTCACTACTGCTGTTTTTCCTGCAAGTCTGCTCATAGCGTCCATATTTTAGCCTTTTTCCATGCACATGTCAATAGCAAGCAACCCGCGGCCCGCTTCTGAGAAAAGCCGTTTATCTGCAGAGCACGGCACACGTATTCCACACTTTTTCCAGCTTGGCTCTGGCCTCCGGCGCGGCGCTCTGTATCTCCAGGCTCAGGCGCGCGACCGCCTCCCGCATTCTCTTATTCACCGCCTCCCATTTTTCTCCCTCAAAAGCATGTTGCCTCTCCTCATCGGAAAATTGGGATTCCGAGTCAATGATCGCCAGCATCCTCGGCTTGAGCTCCATCAGCTTCTCTATGCTGGCATCTGCCGTGTCAGGCGTCACCTTCTCCAAAATATCAGCCGCATCATTCAGCATTTGTATACACGCATCGGCATACTCCTGTATGGTGTTCAGCTCCGCATAAGCAGGCATGCACAGGGGAGCCGACATGAGGGCACACGCTGCAAGAATACTCAGATTTTTCATAAAATCGTTTGATTATGGGTTACTTTGCCGCCGGCAGCGGATCACCCGCCGCCATGCCGGCCGGCTTCTCGCCACCATCATACACAACCAAGCTCTCCTTTTCAAGCCCAATCCACTACCGCATCATGCACACGCGCTCACGCCTCAGTGCGCTGCATGAGCAGCCGCTCGCCGAGGCAGTTGAGCAACTCCAGGCGCCCATTGGCCAGCACGGAGGCGGTATTGATGGGCACACCGGCGGCAGCCGCCGCGGCCAGCGTGCTCTCCGGCGCAGCAGGATCACGCACCACCGCCCCCAAGCTCGCCAGCGTGGGGAAAGCCGCCTCATAATCCGCCCGTGACTCCACGCTGAGCGACACGCCATGCTGCTCAGCAAAAAGGGAGACCCACGAGCGCGGCGCCTCCAGGCTGAGCTGCACAGAACACCCGGCCTGCATGGCCGCCATCAGCGCGATGCCTACATCTGCATCCGGCATGGCCTTTTCAACGCGCAGGCAGAGCGTGAGGGGGCAGTACTCCAGCTGTGAGCTAAAGCCCGGCAGGGCGGAGAGCTCCCGCGGGCTGCTAAACTCCTGCTCCCACCAGTAGGAGATGGAATCTGCCGCGGCAGAGAGGCGCATCGTCTCCTCCGCCCCGCTGGTGGCCGGCAGCATGCTCTTGGGATCAAACACCAGACTGCGGCGCGTGCTGCGCTTTGTGGGCCGCCCCTGCTCCTGCCAGCAGCACAGCGCCGCCGCATAATTGGGGCCGCCGGCCATCGGCGCACGCGCCCCCAGCCTCGCGCTGCGCAGCGTGGGCGCAGGCACCACACCCGGCCGTGTCGCAGGGCAGCAGTTGATCGCCAGCGAGCGCCAGTGCGGCGTATTCCGCCACAGGGCGATCTCATCCGCATCCTTCGTGTACAAAATCGCGCACTCTCCCCCCGCAAGACTACTCTGCACCTCCAGCCCCTCCTCGGCAGTAGGCACCACCACTATCCCCATCGCCGGCAGCCGCAACCCATGGCGGCTGAACTCACTGCCGGGAGCAGCCTCCAGGCAGATGCCGGGCTGCAGCAGCAGCTCCGATTTGCCCTCCCCTCGCAGCGGCAGCGGCCACGCCGGCTCATCCTTCCCGGACTGCTCGATGAGGACACGCTCCGCCTTGCTCAGCGGGGTTGCCAGCGGCCCCAAATCTGCCCCCTCCCGCCATGCGGGCTGCGCTCGGAGCGAGCTGACAGCATCTCCCAGCGACACCACAAAATCCGGTGAGTTGTACACTCTCTCATGCACAATAAGCGTGTGCGGGCTCGTGGGGCTTTGGCCGGAGCGGCGGTAGACCGCCTCCACAATCTCCGGCAGCGCCGCGCGCCAATCCGCATGCTCTGACAAGTAGACAGATGACCCCACCGCCGGTGTCAGCAGCGCCGTGCAGGCCGGCACGCAGCCCATCACCTTGCGCAGAAGCTCCGGCCCGCCGGAGCCGATGAGCGCCGCCACGCGCGAATCCCTCATCAAGCGGAGGCTGATCTCATTGTCCACCACCGGCAGGCACAGCAGCGCCACCCCCGCCTCCGCCAGCAACTCCGCAAAGCGCAGCCCCAGCAGTGTGGAATATGCCGCCGGCTTGTATATGACCGAATTACCCGCCACCCACGCAGCGGAGATACCCGCCGCTGCCTCCGCCAGCGGATGCGCCACACCGGCCGTCACCACCACCACACCGAGCGGCTGCGGCGCCGCGCCGTCCGAAAACGACCCGCGCCAGGCATCCGCCGCATAATAAAGCATGCCATCTATAGCATCCCGCAGCTCCACCTGCGCATCATGCAGCGTGCAGCCGACATCCCGCACCAGCAGCGCCGCAAACTCCGTGCTGCGGCGGCGCAGCTCACGCGAGGCGCGGCGCAGGGCAGCAGCGCGCTCCTCCTCCGAAGCGCGGCTCTCACCCGCCGCCGCCTGAGCATGCTGCAGCGCTTTCTCCACGGCGGCATAGTCCGCACTCATGAAGCGGTAATCCACCAGGCCGGTCACCGTGAGTGAGCGGTGTATCACCATGAGCGGGCTCTCACAAGCCTCCCCCGCAATACGGAGAGGCAAGTCCTCCTGCCGGCGCTCCTTCTCCTCCTGCGCCGCCTCATAAAAAGCATCCACATAAGCGCGCTCCAGCAGGCTCCCCAAATGGCCGGGCACAAAGCGCCCCGCGCCCACAGGCTCCACCCGCGAGGGCTCATCCCCCGAACTGATGGCCGCCATGAGCGCGCGCGCCTTGTCCGAGTTCGTGGCCTCGCCCGAATACCCCTCCGCCAGCCAGCCCTCCTTCCGGGACAACTCACGCACAAGATGCAGCAGATACACCTCCGCCGCCAGGGAGTCATCCTCCGCCGGCGCCACCGGCGCGCACAGCATCGCCGGCGCCCCCATGCGGGCAAACTGCCGCGCCACATGATTGCCCAGCCCATACAGCAAGCACACAGGCAGCACCCCCTCGCGCCCGCTGCGCGCCCAGCGCAGCGCCGCATAGCAAAGATGCGTCAGCTCATGCGTGCCCACCACAGGCGTGATCACCTTGGGCGAGTAGTGCATGGCCGCCGTAAACAAGCGCGCAAAGCAAGCATCTGCCTCCGACTTGGTGGCACACAGCTGCGACTCCGTGCCGTAGAGCGCGGCGCGGCGCCGCTCCTCCTCCAAGTAATTCCCCTTGACCAGCAGCACCTTGAGCGGCTTCGCCTCCCGCGCCGCCCGCACACTTGCCCAGTCTGCCAAATCCCGAAGCACCGCAACCGAGCTGCGCAGATAGCCCGGCAGCATGAGGGCGATATCTGCCTGATCCACCTCCTCCGGCTTGAGCGCCAGCTTCAGCGCCTCCACAATAATGGCCATCGTATCACTGCAATGCGTCTCCACCACCAGCGGCTTCCCGGCGGCAGAGAGAATAATGCGCCGGAGCTGCTTTGCCAGCTCATTCGCGCTCTGCTCAGGCGAGCAAGGAGAAATCCCCGGGCAAAGGCGCAGCGGCTCCACCACCACACCACACTTCGCCTGATCCACCAGCAGCTTTTCCAGCTCAGCAGCATACTTCTGCGCCCCGTCCACACCATACACCGGCGGCGCCAGCGGACGCAGCAGCAGCCGCACCCCATCCTTCGCCAGCGCCTCCGCGCGGCGGCTCACCTTGCTCACATTCGCCGGCAGCACATGCTCACCGAACGTTGAGCGAAACACGCGCAGCACCTCCATCACAAAAGCCTGCGGCATCCCGCGTGAAGCCATCGTCGCAGCCTTGATACGCAAGCGACCCATGGTACTGAAAAACGTGGGCACCCCGCCAAACTCTGTCAGCAAGCGGCGCAGCTGATCCGCCGGATCCACCGCATTGCGAAACACATACTCACACAAATCCTCCACAAAACGGCGGCTCGAGGCATCTGCCACCAAGCGACTCAATGCCGCCAAAAACGAGCGCTCCTCTGCGTGCAAACGACTCAGCGCCGGTGCATTAAGCTCCCGCGCCATCGCCACAGAGCCCTGCACCAGCGACTGCTCACTCCTGGTCTTCTCTCTGGCCTCGCTCAGATACGTGCGTAATTCTTTCTCGCCCATGCGCCTCTATTGTAGCTTGTGCTCCCTGAGCTTGCAAGTGCAAATTTCTAGTTGACGCGACCATCTTTCAAATGCTAAAGTAAAAGCGCACCAGTATGGACACCATCTATCAACTCTTCAACGGTCTTTCCTCCCTACTCCGATCAGCAGATCTCCTGCCGGACTTCGCCTCGGCACGTGGTGTTTTCTGTGCCATTGCATGGGTAGCCTCTCTGCTCTCCTTTCTCTCTCTGATCATTGCCTTTTTTGCAGACCTGGGCGGAGATGCCGATGCTGACACCTCCGGGGCAGACGGCGACTCCGGCGTCTTCTCCCTGCGCGCCGCCGTGGGATTCCTGCTCGGCCTGGGCTGGGGCGGCTTTGTCGCCATACAATGCGGCATGAGCACCGGCGCCTCCATCATCGTGGGTCTCGTGCTGGGCATCCTCCTCTTCTTCATCGTGGCAGGCATCATGCGCCTCATCTACGGCCTCAAATCCGACGGCTCGCTGGACTACACCAGCCTCATCGGCCGCGCCGGCACAGTCTACATCACCATCCCCCCTCATGGCGAACCCGGAGGCCAAGTCCAAGTCAGCCACCCCAGCCAGCTCATCACCATGCCGGCCGTGCAAATGGGGGACTCCCCCCTCCCGGCCCAAACCCGCATCATCGTTGTTGATGCCTCCACTTTCCAACTCACTGTCCGCGCTCTCTCAGCAAACGACAAATAACCCCCCTCTGATGCTCACCCCAACACAACCATGACCATACTCCCCATCCTTGCCAAAGCCACAGCCGATGTCGCTGATGATGTCCCGGCACCGACCATCATCGCCATCATCGTCATCGTCCTCTTCCTGCTGGGCACCATCGCGCTGCTCTTCAGCCGCTACAAGATGTGCCCCTCAGACAAGATCCTCATCGTCTACGGCAACGTGGGCGCGGGGCGCTCCGCCAAGTGCATCCACGGCGGCGCCACCTTTGTGATGCCCATCATCCAAAGCTGCGCCTTCATGGACCTCAACCCCATCAACATCGACGTGCCCCTCAAAGGAGCCCTCTCCAGCCAAAACATCCGCGTCGACGTCCCCTCCTCCTTCATCGTAGGCATCAGCACCCAGCCGGAAATCATGCAAAACGCCGCCAGCCGCCTGCTCGGCCGCTCCCGGCAGGACATCCGCGACCTCGCCTCCGAAATCATCATGGGCCAGATGCGCGTTGTCATCGCCTCCCTCACCATTGAAGAAATCAATGCCGACCGCGAAAAACTCATCAAAGGCATCACCGGCGGTGTCGACGTGGAGCTGCACAAAGTAGGCCTCTACCTCATCAACGCCAACATCACCGACATCCGTGACGCCTCCGGCTACATCGCAGCCCTTGGTCAGGAAGCTGCCGCGCGCGCCATCAACGACGCCATGATCAAAGTGGCTGAGGAAACCCGCCGCGGCGAAATCGGCAAAGCCGAAGCCCTGCGCGACCAGACCATCCAAGTGGCGCTGGCCAACGCCGCCGCCGTGGAGGGTAACAACGAAGCCCAGATGAAAGTGGCCGACTCCAACGCCAAACTCAAAGTCCGCCAGGCTGAGGCACAGCGCGTCGCACAAGTCGCCGAGCGCGAGCAAGCCGCCAAAGCCGAAGAAGCCGGCTACATCGCCCGCCGCGAAGCCGAAATGAAACGCGCTGAACTCGAGCGCGCCACACAGACCGCCAACGAAATCGTGGCGGCTGAAATCCTCAAACGCAAGCAGGAAATCGCCGCCGAAGCCGCCGCCGCCGTGCGCGTGAAAGAAGAGCAAGGCAAGGCCGATGCCCTCGTCATCGCCAAAGAAGCCGAGGGTAACGCCGCCATCAAACTCGCCAAAGGTGAGGCAGACGCCCTGCTCCTCAAGAAAAAAGCCGAGGGTGAGGGTCTCGAACTCGTGGGCCGCGGTCAAGCAGCCGCCATCCAAGCCGCGCTCGAAGCCAAGGCCGACGGCTTCCGCAAGATCGTGGAAGCAGCCGGTGACTCCCGCGCCGCCTCCGGCCTGCTGGTCACCGAGCAGCTCCCGCAAATCGTGGAAACCCAAGCCAGCGCCATCCGCAACCTCAGCTTCGACAAAGTCATCGTCATGGGTGGCGGCAGCGACTCCAAAAGCGGCAGCGTAGGCAGCTTCGTGCAAAACCTCGTCACCGGCACCCTGCCCCTGCATGAACTCGCCGCCAGCGTCGGCGTAGAGCTCCCCGGCTACCTCGGCAAGCAGACTGACCGCCACGACGCGGACTCCACCACCCCGCCGGCGCCTGAGAAAAAAGCATAATCCGCAGGGACACCAAACCACCAAAAAACTTCCTCGCAGGCTCGCCCACCCAAGCGCAGCCTGCGATTTTTTATCCCCCCATGAGAATCCTCGCTGCCATCAGAGGGGGAGATACAGAGCGCGCGCCTTGACCGCCATGAATGCAGCAGCAGAGCAGAATCCCCCCCCAGTAAAAAGAACCTCCATCTCCCCCTGAAGCATGGGGGGGGGGACAAAACAGCTTCCTGCCGACTCGACAGGAAGCTGACAGCGGAGAGAGCGGGATTATTTTCTTTGATAGCCAATAATTAAGATAAGACTCGCGTTTCTTTCGTGCTGGTGGTTAAGGATATTTTTTGCGTCTTACACCTTCCTCGTTCTAGCCTCTCACCCTGTCTACCTCAATTTGCAAAAAAAAAGTGCGCCACCCATTGCTGAGTGACACACCATAAATCATGATAAACGAGGTTGCTGAATCCTCTTGCCCTCATTAGACCAGAAAGGCATGCTCATGTCAACCTCTTTTTTGAAACACGCGCTTGCGGCAACTTGCAAACGGGGCGCATGGCTAGCAGGTCATGAGAGTAGTAGAACGATCAGCAGCTCTACCAGTTGCCCTCATGACACTGGGTCAAGACCTATCAGCCATTTCAGCAATGTGTTTATCATGTATTTTGATACCACCCGCTGTTTCGGGCTGATCGCCCTTGCGGGCGGCAACGCCATTATGCAAATTATCTATTAATTGTCAATAAGTTTTTATGATTATTGTTTTATTCATGTTGTTATTGACCGATACTTGCGAAGGCAAGAACTTGTGCTGGCACTCGTGCTATTTTCGTGCCGCACACACCCGTCTATTAGCCAGATTAAAAAACCGCAAGTCAATATAAATAAAATGTTCCTGTCGAATCGACAGGAACACTCTAGCGGAGAGAGTGGGATTCGAACCCACGGTGACATCTCTGCCACGCTCGATTTCGAGTCGAGTGCCTTAGACCAACTCAGCCATCTCTCCTTGCGTCATGAGAACGCGCGGTCATTATGCCGAGACACCGCGCGGATGTCAAGCATTTTTGCTCCGCCAATACAGACAGCGCGTGAAAAGTGTGCGCCTTACTCCCCTTTGCCCGCTGTCTTTTTCTCGTTTGCCTCCACCTCACGCACGATTTTTTTCCAATCCTTGACCTGGCGGAGGATTTCCTCTGCTGAGGAGGCGCGCTCCCGCAGGCGGTTTCCCTCTGCATCCAGCACCAGCAGGGCCATCTCTGTGCCGCCGGCGCTGGCAAAGAGGTTGGCGCTGAGGTCTGCCGTGTATCGGGGGTGGAGCACCGGGAAGGCGATTTTGTCCTGCTTGACCCACTGTGTGGCGCTGTCAGCTTTGAAACCGCTGCTCACGATGACGAGCTCCGCTTTCTTCCCTTTCATGGATTTGTATACCTTGGAGAGCGCCGGCGCGAGCTCGCGCGTGAGCTCCGGGTCTGTCGGGCTCGCCATGAGGAGGAAATAGACTTTGGCCTCGGTGTTGATCTTGCCTTTGGGCTGCACCGGCTCGTGGTCGCGCAGCTGCAGCGGCAGCGCCGGCAGCTTGGCCTCCGGGCTGTCCTCTGCCAGCAGCTTGTGCCAGCTCTGCATGAAGGGCACCACCTTGGGGCCGGAGGCTTGGCCGAGCTTGTTGCCGGCGGCATCGAGCGCCACCATGCAAGGCAGGGTGACGGGCTGTCCATCGAACGCAAAGGGGAATGGCACCATGGCGCCATTCTTGGCGGAGCAGATGGGGAAGTTCATGCCGGCGCCTTTTGCCCACTTCCGGGCGGCGTCATCGCTTTGATCCAGGTTGACCATCATCAGCTCGGCGCCCTTGCCCTTGAATCGGGTGTTGTAGACTCTGGTGATCATGGGCTCTACGGAGACGCAGATGCTGCACGTGCTGCGCGATTGGTAGATGAAGTACACCCGGGCGCGCGTGTCCGGCTTGCCCTGCATCAGCAGGGGGATCTGCCCGAGGCGGCGGCCCAGCTCTGTCTCCTCTGCTGCCGCTGAGGTGTCCTCTGCCGCCGCGGGGGCGTGTTCGGCGCCCTTTTTGTCTTTTTTGGCGGTGCGTTTTTCCACTTTGGCCTCACGGGAGGCGGTGGTCTGAGCCATGGCCGGCGCCCCGGCCATGAGGCACCATGCGCCCATGCTCAGCGCTGCGATCAGGGTCACTTTCACAGGGGCATCGGGGGTGGAGGGTGAGATATGGGATGCGGGGCTGCGGCGCGGGGGTTATTCTGCCTCTGCGCTGCCACTCTTCTTGGAGCTTTTCTTCTTTTCTCCTTTTTCGTACTCCTTGACAACCTTTTTCCAGTCTCTGACAAAGGCCGCCACATTGCTGCCATTGGCTTGGCCGAGCTTGTTGCCCTCAGCGTCCACCGCCACCATCTGCGGCAGGAGCATCTGCGCCTCCCCGGTTATCTCATAGGGGAAAGGCACACCTGCGTGCTCGCCGGGCGCCACGATGGGGAATTTCATCTTGGCATCTTTCGCCCACTTGGCGGCGGCTTTTTTATCGGCGTCTATATTGAGCATCACCAACTCGGCTTTCTTGCCTTTCATGCGTTTGTAGGCATCCGCCACGGCCGGCGCCTCCGCCACGCAGATGCTGCAGGTGCTACGCGATTGGTAGATAAAATACACCTTGGCTTTGGTGTTCAGCTTGGCCGGGAGCACGAAGTCCTTGCCCTTGAGGGCTGCCGGCACGGCAGGCAGGTTTTCCTCTTCCTCATCCTCGGCTGCTTTCTTTGTCTTTTTCGGCTCTTTGGGGGTATCCCCCTCCTGCGCCCAAGTAGCGGGCGCGCAGCTGAGCCAAGCACCCAGCCCCCACGCAAGTCCTATAGCAAGAAGCTTTTTCATGCTCAGCATCCTATGCTTATTTGCGGCTCGTGTCAAGCAAATTGCGCCGCACGGGCCGCTGCTCGCTCACATTTCCCCCTGTCCGCTGCCGGGCGGCAGTGTCTCGAGCCAGTTGTTGAGGATTTCGACGGCGGCGGCCTGGTCGATGATGGGGCGGAAGCTCTTGGCCTTGCGGCCGGCCTGGTGCAGTTTCTCCTGCGCGGTGGCCGTGGTGAGGTATTCATCCACATACACCAGCGGGAGCTGCGGGAAGCGGGCGGCCAGTTTGTCCCCAAAGGCGCGCACGCGCTCGCAGGCGCTGCCCTCGGTGCCATCCATCCGCAGCGGGTAGCCCAGCACCAGGGTGCGCACGCCGAGTTGGCGGATGAGGGCGCCCAGCCTCTCCAGCGGCTCGGTGTGCGCCAGGTGGATACTCTCTACCGGATAGGCCAAGATGCCGCACGCATCGGTGGCGGCGATGCCGATGCGTGCTTGTCCGTAGTCGATGCCGAGGGCGGGGTGCATGGCGGTGGCTCAGAGGAGTTCCGGCGGGAGCTGGGGGGTGAGGAGTTTGATGCGGTCGGCATCAGATTTGCGGGCAATGAGGAGGGCATCCCCGGAGTCGACCACAATGAGATCGGACACACCGAGGAGGGCCACCTGTTTGCCGGATGCGGCGGAGAAGACGATGTTCTGCGCGGCATCCTGCGCCACGAGGGGGGTGTTGGCGGCGTTCTCTGCCGCATCGTGGGGAAGATATTTACCCACGGAAATCCACGAGCCGACGTCATCCCAGGGGAAGGTGGCCTCAAAGTTCAGCACTCGGTCGGCCTTCTCCATGAGCGCGAAGTCGATGGAGATAGGCGTGAGCTGCGGGAAATGCTCCGCGATGAAGGCGGGCGCATCATCCGCCGCCGCCAGGGCGCTCACAAACTCCGCGAGCTGCGGGGCGTGCTTCGCCAGCTGCGCACGCACATGCGCCACACTCCATACGAAGATGCCGGCGTTCCAGCAGAAGCGCCCGGTGGCGAGGTACTGCTCCGCCTGCTCGCGGCTGGGTTTCTCGCGGAAGCCCGCCACCTCGTAGCAGGTGTGGCTCAGCGCAGGATCCTCCAGCTGCACCGTGCGCTCTATGTAGCCATAGCTCGGGCAGGGCCAGGTGGGGCGTATGCCGATGGTGATGAGCGCATTCTCCCGCGCTGCGAGCGCGAGGGCATCCTGCGCCAGCGCAGAAAAGGCAGCGTCATCCCCGATGAGCGCATCGCTCGGCAGCACCATCATGCACGCCTGCGGATCCCGCGCGGCGATGAGACCTATACCCAGCGCCACGGCGGGGGCTGTGTCCCGCCGCGTGGGCTCGGCTATCACATTCTCCGCCGGCACCCCCTCAGCCTGGCGCAGCACTTCCTCGCGCTGCAGGGCGTTGGTGAGGATGAATACCCGCTCCGGCGGGATGCTCCCCGCCACACGCCGCACGGCCGCGCTGAGCATGCTGCCGGAGCCGAAGAGATCCAGCAGCTGCTTGGGGCGGGCATTGCGCGAGAGCGGCCAAAAGCGCTGCCCGCTCCCCCCCGCGAGGATTAGCACGTAGAGATGCTCGTTATTCATACTTACAGAGAAAGCGCAAATGCACGCTTGGCGCCGATGGCGCGGGCAATGAGCTCCACCAGCTCATCATCCACGGGTTTATTAGTCTTGACGACAGCCAGTGAGTCCCCGGACTTCGCGTCCAGCGGCGCCACGATGTTGTCGATGTTGATGCCGGACTGCGAGAGGATCTGGCCGATGGTGGCGATGACACCCGGGCGGTCCGCATAGCGCAGCACGAGCGTGTTGCCGGTGAGCGAGGCGTACAGGTGGTTGAAGTCATCTATGCGGGAGACCACGGGCTCGCCATCCACCACCATGCCGCGCACGCTGGTTTTGATCTGCTCACCGTCCTCCTCCATGAAGAGATCCAGCGTGAGCGAATCATCGTAGAGCTTGTCATCCATGGGCTCGCGCGCCTTGAACACGATGCCGTGCTCACGCAGCGAGGCCTCTGCCGCCGCGGGCATGAGCCCCTGCTCCGCCCCCGGCACAGCACCCTGCAGGATCCACGGGGTGAACCACTTGCGGAACGAGCGCAGGTTGTTGTAGAAGGTACACTCGATCTTGCGTATAGGCTTGCAGCCGCCGGCGTGGTAGCAGAGCTTGCCGAGCAGAGCCGCCATGCGCAGGTGCGCAGGATTCAGATCCCCCGGGGTCTCGGCATTCACCACACAGCTCGTGTCACCCTCGGCAAAATATGCCGCCATCTGGGAAGCGGCGCGCACGGCGGCCATCTTGTTGGCCTCCTTGGTGTTGGCGCCCAGGTGGGGCAGCATCACCTCCGCCACATCGGCGCTGGGCTGCTGAGCCGCTGCATCCTTGGGGTGCACATCGGTGCAGTAGATGATGTGCTTGCCCGCGGCCTTGGCAGCGCGCAGCGCCTCCTCATCCACCACGCCGTAGCGCGCGCAGTTCACCAGCATCGCGCCGTCCTTCATCATGCCGATGAGCCGCGCATCCACCATATTTTTCGTGGCTGGCCCCCCCGGCACATGGATGGAGATGATATCTGCCGTGGAGAAGATTTCCTCCAGCTCGGCAGGGGTGGCGCCGATGTTGAGCGCGCGCTGCTTGGAGAGGAAGTGATCATAGCCCAGCACGGTGCACTCAAAGCCCTGCAGGCGCTTCACGAGCATGCGGCCTATGTTGCCCAGGCCGAGGATGCCCACCGTCTTGCGCGTGAGCTCGCGGCCCATGTACTGCTTCTTGTTCCACTCGCCGGCGCGGGTGGTCACATCGGCCGGGATGACATAGCGATATGCCGCCAGCACCATGGCCACCACCTCCTCCGCCACGGCGTTGGCATTCGCGCCCGGCGTGTTCATCACGTCGATGCCCTTGGTGCGCGCGTACACGTAGTCGATGTTGTCATAGCCGGCTCCGGCGCGGATGACACACTTGAGCGCCGGCATGCGGTCGATGATGGCGGCGGGCACTTTCTCTGAGCGCACGATGAGTCCGGCGGCATCCGCATGTGCCGCCACCAGCTCCTCCAGCGGGGTGGTATCATCTTGCACCACTTCATACCCTGCGGCGGTGAGGGCTGCGGCTGCGGATTTGTCGAGTTTGGTGGGAATCAGTATTTTCATTGGTGGTAAATAGTTTGTTAGCGTTCTATTTCATGCACAAAGAGGCCGGAGCGCAGCTTCGGCTCGAACCACGTGGACTTGGGGGGCATGATCTCCCCGCTGTCCGCCACGCGGAAGAGGTCCGCCATGGTGACGGGATACAGGGCGAAGGCCACTCCGCCGGCGCCGGCGCGCTCTTGCAGCTCCGCCAGCCCGCGGATGCCGCCCACAAAGTCGATGCGCGGGCTGGTGCGCGGGTCGTCGATGCAGAGGATGGGCGCCAGCAGATTGGCCTGCAGGATGGCGCAGTCGAGGCTGTCGATGGGATGCCCCTCATCAAAGCTGCCGGGCTTGGCGGTGATGCTGTACCACTGCCCGCCCAGGCACATGCCGTACTCATGCTTGGCGCGGGGGGCGTGCGGCGCCTCGGCTGCCGGGCGCACCTCAAACTTATCGCCGATAGCCGCGAGGAAGCCCTCCTTGCTCAAGCCGTTCAGGTCAGCCACCACGCGGTTGTAGTCCATGATGAACAAATCCTCATCGCAGAAAGTCACCGCCATGAGGTAGTTGAACTCCTCCTGCCCGGTGTAATCCGGGTGCTCCGCGCGCCGCTTGGCCGACACCGCTGCGCTGGAGGCTGTGCGGTGGTGCCCATCCGCTATGTACAGAGTCGGCACCTCCTCGAAGCCGCGGCGGATACTCTCCACCACCTCCGGGTCGGTGACCGGCCAGAGGATGTGCGTCACGCCGTCATCAGTCGTAAAATCATACTCCGGCTTGTGGAACTTGATCCACTCACGCACCGCTGCAGAGATACCCTCGTGCTTGCGGTAGGCCAGGAACACAGGCTCCGTCTGCGCGGAGCAGGTGTCGAAGTGGCAGATGCGGTCCAGCTCTTTCTCCTTGCGGGTGAGCTCATGCTTGCGGATGGTGTTGTTCAGGTACTCATCCACACTCGCGCAGCCCACAATACCCGTCTGCACGCGGCCCCACATGATCTGGCGGTAGATGTAGTAGTAGGGCGCCGCATCCCGCACCAGGAAGCCCTTGCGCAGGAACTCCGCCAGATTCTCGCGGCTTTTTTCGTAGGTCACCGGCTCGTGGATCTCTGCCTCAGAGGTGTCGATATCCGCCCGGCAGATGTGCAGGAAGGAGCTCGGATTCCCCGCTGCCATGCGGCAGGCTTCCTCGTGGTTCATCACATCGTAGGGCAAGCTGGACACTTGCTCTGCATAATCGCGCGGCGGGCGCAGGGCGGCGAAGGGGCGTATGGTAGCCATGGTGTGTGTGTTGGGGGTGGGGTTGATTTATTTTGGCTCCGTGGCGGCAGTGGGTTGCCAATCTGCGTTCCGGAGGGTATCCCCGGCGCCGATTTCCTCCGGCAGCGGGGCGGTAAGGGTGATGCGCAGGTGCGTCTCATCAAGCTTCTCCACCGCCGCCGCCATGCCGAGGGCGGGGTGTTGCGTTTGCTCCCTGCTGCACGGTATCCGTGCGCCGGGGCATATCAGCTCATAGCCGGCCTCCTGCGGGGCGCGTCCGCTCAGGCAGTGCATCCGCTCTACCTGCGGCACCCGCACCATACGCCACCCGGCAGAGTGCCCATCCGGCTGCGCCGCCTCATCTCCCCGGGCAAACGCCGCCAACACGCTGCAGATCACAGCGAGCAGAGGTAGCGGGTGGACTATTGTGCGCATGGCGGGTCAGGGTTTCTCGGGGATTTGGGCGTTCTTCGGCTTGGGGCCGTTGAAGATGAAGGGCTCGCCATTCCGGCGGGCGGGGTATTTGTCGTCGTAGATCACCTTGTTGTTGCGCCAGGTGATGTCATCTGCCGAGCGGGCAAAGAGCAGCGGCACGCGGTGCGTGCGGAAGATGTTGTCCTCGATGGTGATGTGGCGGTGGTAGGGCTCTTGCTGCTGCCCGAGCTGGCGCACCTCGGGGTAGATGGAGATGATCGCCTCGCAGAACTGGTAGCCAGCCGTGAGGTTGTGGTCGAAGAGGTTGCGGCGGATGGTCACGTCCAGACACCGCCCGCTCTCATACCAGCCCTGGGCATCCCCCGCCAGCAGTATGGCCGTGCCGTGTGAGCGGATGAACTTGCAGTCCTCCACCAGCACTTTCTTGGGCGTGGTGAAGAGGCAGCCGCGTGCGCGGTTGTAGCGCACGGTGTTGTTGCGGAAGGTGACGGAGGGGTACCAGTCCGCGTTCTCTACGGCATCCCCCTGCCCGATGCCCTCCGGCAGCGGCTCCTGCAGGGTGATGCGCAGGTGCGTCTCATCCAGCTTCTCCACCGCCGCCGCCTTGCCGAGGGTGGGGTGGTTCTCCAGCGTCTTGCCCTTGATAAACTGCACTTGCTCGCCGGGGCGGAACACCTCAAACCCCACCGCCTGATGGTGTACATAGCGGGCGATGATCTGCGTGGGGCTCTCCACTTTATCTATCGCCAGGCAGGTGGAGTGTACATTGATGGCATCATCCATCATCCCCTCGTAAAGAGCGCCTTCGGTGAGGATCTTCCCCCGGCAGTTGGAGAAGTGCGTGGCATCTGCCGAGGCGGTGTGCACCCGCCCCTTGCCGGCGATGCAGCCGCCGCCGCGGATGGTGATATCCTCACTCCGCTGTGCCAGCAGCGCCATGCCCTGGCTATCGCGGAAGATGACATTCTCCAGCGTCACCCCCTTCGCGCGGTAGATGGCCATGGCCGGGTGCGGGCGCGCGTAGTTGCGCAGCACGAGGATATGCCCCGGCTTGAAACCGTGCTTCGCCGCGTCGATATTGAAGCGCACCTCATTCGCACTCACCTGCTCCGCCTGGTCCGTCCACGGCTTGTCGCCGCCGCCCGGCACCGCCACCATGGGGCCGGTCTTCTCGAAGCCGAGCGCGGCGCGCGGCACGCTTTCTCCGCCCTCGCGCAGCATGCGGAAGCGCCCGCTCTCCACCTTCCAGCGGAATTTTGGGGAAAACTTGAGCGTGGTCTTGCCGTCCTTCACCTCCGTGATCTCGCCCTCCGCGTCATTCGGGTCGGCGTAGCGGATGGTGATGTTGCGCAGCGTCACGCGCGTGCTGTCCATGATGAGGAAGGGCTGCATCTTGCCGTGAAAGACGAAGGTGGAGCCATTGCCCTCCAGCGTGAATTCTCTCCGCTGGTCGCCCAGATTCACCAGCGGCACCCCCACAGGCAGCACCTCCTGCTGGTCGTGGTTGGAGAGGTAGCAGCTCATCTCCAGCGCCCCCTCGGGGTAAAAGTGGTACACACCCTTGGGGAATGAAATGGTAGCGCCTCGCATGCTGTGAGAGCGGCTGAGCAACTTGCGAAGCGCGGGCCCGGCATCCTTGCCGTTGGGCAACACACCCTCTTTAGCCGCGTCGTACTTGAAGGAGGCGCTCCCCCCCCTATCCAGCGGCCAGCTCCAGGAGAGCTCCTGCCAAGCGAGATTGCGCGCCCCCGCGCTGTAGAGGTACAAGCACCCCTGCTGTATGTTGGTGCCCACTTCAAAGCTCTCCCCCGCCTTGCCCTCCCAGAGCACCTGCGTGCCGTCCAACACGCGGAAAGGTTCCCCCGCGCCCTGCGGTGCACGCCCCTTGAGCACCTGCCCCTCCACCGGCACCGGCACCATGCGCCGCCCGGCTGCCAGCCAATCCGGCTGCGCCGCCCACTCACCCCGCGCATGCGGCAGAGCCAGCCCTACCATGCTCAGCCCTGCTGCGATATAAGAAAAGAGCCTTGTCATTGTTGCACAGAGAGGAAAAGAGACACCAAAGCTGCCGATAAGTCTTGAGAGCCGAAGTACTCCGACACAGCCAAGCGCTCGCCCTGCACGCGCAGGTTGTCATTCAAGCGGCGGATGGCCGCCATATAGCGCGCCTCATACGTCACTTTCATCTCAGCGCTCAGCGGCGGCAGAGTCGCCACGCCACGCCCCCACGCCTGCAACTCATGCGTGAGCCGCACCAGCACCGGCACCGCCGCCTGCGCGCTCTCGTGGTCCTCTACCCGCGACAAGCAGTTATACACCTTGGCAAGCAAGATGATCCCCGCGCGGATATGCAGCTCCTCCGGCGGCAAGTTTTCCTCTGCCTCACGCGCCGTCGGCAGCTCCGGCGCCACCTGCTGAGCCCTCAGCCCACCGGCAGCAGCCAGCGCCGCCAGCGCCGCTCCCCAAACTGTCCGAACACCATTCATCATTGCGATAAAAACATGCAAAGAGTTTGAAACTGTTTGAAAAACGCCACATTCTCATAGCAGCGCACCTTTTGCAGCCGGTACACCTCATCATACACGCGGCCCCAGCCCCGGCGCATGGGCATCTCATAGCGGCGGTGCACCTCTTCCTCCACCCCGGGATCAAACTTCTGTATCCCCTCTATCTCACGCCGCACATCCAGCACCTGCGTGAGCAGCGCGCGCAGCTTGGGCGCCGCCGCCTCCGCGCTCTCCGCGCTCTGCACCTCGCGCAGCACCGGCACCAGAGCATCCGGCAGCGCTATATAGTGCTCAAACGCCTTCGCCACCGCCGGCGGCACTTCCGCCCCGCCGGCCGGCAGGTTCAGCGCCCCCAGCAGCAGCGCCGGCACAAGCGGCAGACTCTGTATCACCGGGGCCCTCATCACTTCTTCGTTGAGCTGGCTTTTTTACCTTTCTTGGGAGCCGGCTTCGGCTTCACTTCCTCTTCTTCCTCCTCCTCTTCCTCAGCCTCACGGCGGGCTTCTTCCTCCGCGGCCTTGCGCTCTGCCTCCTCCTCAGCCCGGCGGGCCGCATCCTCGCGAGCATTGCTCAAATCCTCCTGCATGCGCTCCAGCACTCGCTCCGCGCTGCCCTGCTCACGCTCAAAGGAGGTCATCTCGCGCATCTTGTCGCGCTCCAGCTTTTTCGCCTCACCGGAGAGCGAGCGAATCCTGCTCTTAAACTCCTGCACCTCCTTGCGCAGGTTGTTCTTCAATTCATCCGGCATGCAGCAGCGGTGCATGGAGGAAAGCTCCTGCAGCGCCTTATTATCATCCACCAAATCCGACGCCTTTTCCGGGTTCCCCGCCTGCAGCGCCCGCACGGCCTCATCCATGGTCGCCCAGAACACGCTCAGCTTCTCCGGCACCTGCCCATACTCCGCTACCGGCCGGTTGTACTGCGACTGCATCGACTGCTTCGCCCGCTGTATCACGCGATCCAGCACCGTCAGGTTCACCGACTGAAGGCCCCCGGGCGCAAACCAATCGCGGTTGAAATCCAGCCCGGACTCGCTCAGCTTCTGCTCCAAGCGGCGCACCTGGGCCTCCTCCACCTCCTCCGCCTTGGCCCGCTTGTTGGTATTCATCTTTGCGCGGTCCTTCTCGATCTTGTCTTTCAGTGAGCGCCACTTGCGCTCCAAGCGAGATATCGCCTTGTTGTACAGATCGCTCGCCTCCTTGAATGCCCCCACTCCCTGCGCCGTCTCGCGCAGCTTCTCAAACTTCACAAAACCGCGGATCTGGTCAGACTCTTTCCCGCCCAGCAGCTTGATCACCTCCCGCAGCTGCGCCGTCACCTCTTCCTCATACTTCGTGCGCTGATCCATCGGTATCACAGAGAATTGATACTCTACCGCATACACCGAATGCTCCTTGAGCTCCAGCTCCACTATCTTGCCCACCAGCTCCTCCAGGCGCTTCAAACTTCTCTCCACGCTCTCCACGTTGCGCTGCAGGCGCGATGTGACCGAGGCTGACGGCGCCTGTAGTTCCTCATACCCCTTGCGCAGCTCATCCAGCTTTTGACTCAAGCGGCTCATCTGCCCACGCAGAGTCTCCTCTGTCGTCCCGCCCGCCACCGCAGCGGTCTCCTCCCCTGCAGGCTCATCCTGCGCTACCACTACTCCGGGAAAGCTCATCGCTGCTGCCAGCAGCACCCAATTCATTACTTTTTTCATCATATCTTCTGGTTCGCCCCTCATTCTACCACACCGCCCCCCCTCTGGCGAGCAGAAAAATCACAGAAGATACCCGCCCCCGCAGGCCGCCTCCCCGCACCCTGCAGCAGCCGGCTGCCCCTCCCCTCCGGCGCCCTCTCCCTCAGGAGGGGGCTGCCGCCGGGTGGCACAATGTCAAGTAAAAGCGCCGCTCAGGTCCTATAAGCCAGATTCTGTCCACCCTTGCGGGCTGTGTGGCCATTTTTCTCACAGCTCCGAAAAGCCATGCCCTGCCGAGCGGCAGGGTGCAACTAGAACCCGGGGGTCTTTGGCGGGCAGGCGGCCCTCCCCCTGTTTGTCTTGCATCGCGCGGGGCTTGCCATGCCCTCGTTGTTGCCTCCGAGGCGGTGGGCTCTTACCCCACCTTTTCACCCTTACCCTTGCGGGCGGTTTGTTTTCTGTGGCGCTTTCCGTCTCCCCGGCTTGTGCCGAGAATCCCTCGCTTTCACGAGGCGCGCTGCCTTGCGATGTCCGGACTTTCCTCTACCGCGGGGCTCCCGCAGCAGCGGCCACCCGGACCCGAGCGGCACCGCCGCCGAGGGTACACGATTTCTCTCCCCCTGACAAGCCTTTTTTCGCCTCCTGCCGTTAAGATTTTTTAGAATCATTCCATTTAGTATTGACTAATCTACCCCCTTTGCGCTAGACTCTCCTCAGGGTACAGGAGCGCCTGCCCCAAGCCCCTCCTTCTTACAACTCTAACCCATATTGAAACACATGAAATACGTATGCACTGTCTGCGGTGAAGTTATTGAGAGCGATGAGATGCCCGCCCAATGCCCGGTCTGCCGCGCCAAGACGTTTAAACCCCTTGAGGCCTCTGCCGAAAAGGTGTATGCCGATGAGCACCGCGTGGGCGTGGCTCAGGGGCTGGATGAAGAGGTGGTCAAAGGCCTGCGCGACAACTTCAACGGCGAGTGCTGCGAGGTGGGCATGTACCTGGCCATGAGCCGCCAGGCAGAGCGCGATGGCTACCCCGAGGTGGCTGAGGCCTTCAAGCGCTATGCTTTTGAAGAGGCCGAGCACGCCGCGAAGTTCGCCGAGCTGCTGGGTGAGGTTGTCACGCCCGACACCAAGAAAAACCTCGAGCTGCGCGCTGACGCTGAGTTCGGCGCCTGCGCCGGCAAGCTGGCTCTGGCCAAGCGCGCCAAGGAGCTCGGCTATGACGCTGTGCACGACACCGTGCACGAGATGTGCAAGGACGAAGCGCGCCACGGCAAGGGCTTTGACGGCCTGCTCAAGCGCTTCTTCGGCAAATAAGCCTCTCTCTTGTTCATCTGACTCGAGCCCCCTGCCCCCAAGCGGTGCGCAGGGGGCTCTTTCTATCCCCCTCCGCCGCAGCAGCCCCCTCCCCCCCCCCATCAAAAAAGGAAAACCGGCTCCCCCCACAACGAGAGGGAGCCGGGATCTACAAATATCTTACAACAGGCGGGCGATTACTTGTTCATCGCCTCCTCCACCGCCACCGCCACGGACACCGTAGCGCCGACCATGGGGTTGTTGCCCATGCCGATGAGACCCATCATCTCCACGTGAGCAGGCACCGACGAAGAGCCGGCGAACTGCGCATCGCTGTGCATGCGGCCCAGCGTATCCGTGAAGCCATAGGAGGCAGGACCCGCAGCCATGTTGTCCGGGTGCAGCGTGCGGCCCGTGCCGCCGCCGGATGCCACGGAGAAGTACTTCTTGCCCGCCAGGCCGCACTCTTTCTTGTAAGTGCCGGCCACCGGGTGCTGGAAGCGGGTCGGGTTCGTGGAGTTACCGGTGATGGACACATCCACACCCTCCAGCCACATGATGGCCACACCCTCGCGCACATCATCCGCGCCGTAGCAGTTCACCTTGGCTCGCTCACCATCGGAGAATGCGGTCTTCTTCACCACTTCCACCTTGCCCGTGGCGTAGTCAAACTTCGTCTGGCAGTAGGTGAACCCATTGATTCGGGAGATGATGTAGGCAGCATCCTTGCCCAGGCCGTTGAGGATCACGCGCAGAGGCTTCTGGCGCACCTTGTTGGCCGAGCGGGCGATGCCGATGGCGCCCTCTGCTGCCGCAAATGACTCGTGCCCGGCCAGGAAGCAGAAGCACTCCGTCTCCTCGCGCAGCAGCATCGCCGCCAGATTGCCGTGTCCCAGACCCACCTTGCGGTCATCCGCCACTGAGCCCGGTATGCAGAAACTCTGCAAGCCCTCGCCGATCGCCTCTGCAGCGTCGGCAGCCTTCTTGCAGCCTTTCTTGATGGCTATTGCCGCGCCCACCGTGTAGGCCCAGCCGGCGTTCTCGAAAGCAATATTCTGAATTCCACGTACAATCGCGCGCACGTCGATCCCTTTCTCCAGACACACCTGCTCAGCTTCCTCGCAGGAGTTAATGCCGTACTGCGCAAGCACGGGCAGAATCTGGTTGATACGGCGGTCGTATGATTCAAAAAGAGGCATAATTTTTCGTTGGTTAATGGTTCTTTACTCGTGGCGGGGGTCGATGTACTTGGCTGCACCGTCGAAGCGGCCATACGTGCCCGTGTACTTCTTGACGGCCTCATTGGCATCCACGCCTTTCTTGATGTCCTCCATCATGGGGCCCATCTTCACATACTGGTAGCCGATGATCTCGCCATTCTCATCCAATGCAAGCTTGGTGATGTAGCCCTCTGCCAGCTCCAGGTAGCGGGCGCCTTTGGCCAGCGTGCCATACAGCGTGCCGGTCTGCGAGCGCAGCCCCTTGCCCAGATCCTCCAGCCCGGCGCCGATGGGCAGGCCTCCCTCGGAATACGCACTCTGCGTGCGCCCGTAGACGATCTGCAGGAAAAGCTCACGCATAGCCGTGTTGATCGCATCGCACACCAAATCCGTGTTCAGCGCCTCCAGCACCGTCTTGCCGGGCAGAATCTCCGATGCCATGGCCGCGGAGTGGGTCATGCCGGAGCAGCCGATTGTCTCCACCAGCGCCTCCTGTATGACTCCCTGCTTCACATTGAGCGTCAGCTTGCACGCCCCCTGCTGCGGAGCGCACCAACCCACGCCGTGCGTCAGGCCGGAAATATCCTCAATCTTGGTAGCTGCGGTCCACGCCCCTTCCTGGGGTATGGGAGCAGGGCCGTGGTTGCAGCCCTTCTTCACGCAACACATGTGTTCAACTTCTGTTGTGTACTGCATAATTGTTGCCTTTCGTATAAATACATTTTGGGTTCCTGCCGCACACTCGCACGGCTTGCCCCGCATTGTCAGTGCTTACTCTAGCAGATTTGAGCATGTTAGTCACGCCTAAAATTACCACCCCACGCCGCGCGGATGTCCCGCTTTCTCGCTTTTGGCGGGTTCAGGAGTATGTGCCTCCGGCGCTCATTCTTTCC
>JAFLSS010000033.1 GCA_022510805.1 Akkermansiaceae bacterium | reverse complement strand
ACCCTTTCCTTCGCCGCCGGAGCTGTCCTTCTCTCCTTCGCTCCCGTCATGGCTGACACCGAGGAAGCCGAGGAAGAGAACGATGATGAAATAGCGTTCCAATATGGCGCGTACGTCTCGAATAAGATGCGCGGCGGCGTGCTGGACCTCACCAACAACGGAGGCAATGATACCACGACCTATTATTATCAATGGGTTGAAGACGCAAATAAGAACCTCCGTCTTCTGGCTGTTTCTCATGATGAAGTAGTGAAAGGCCTTCCCCAGGATACGGAGTCATGTATTGCTGTCAATTTCAGCAAGACATTTGGCACAGGAGGCACTGGGTATACCTACAGCATACTGGATCGGTATCTGGGCGGAACAGCCAATTCGTACGATCCTAAAAATGATGTGGATCCCACGCTTTACCAAAGACGTGGCGCGTTGAGCTTTGATAAAACCGGAACATCCTATGCGGACACTTTTACCGTTTATGGCACATTTGAAGAGGATAAAAACGGCAAACCATCCGGTATTGACCAAGCACAAAAGATCTATCTGAATAATGAGGTAAATAAGGCTCTGGTATTTGACGCAAGTAAGAAGGATGTCAACAATGGCGCCATTCAATGCACCTTTATTCAGAACTATACGAAGGATGGGTATGTGCATAATGTAACTGCGCTTGCGCGCAAAGATTCCGAAGGGAACACGTTCATATACCAACCCACCTCGAACGTTGAAGATGATAAAACTATTCGTGAGGAAACATTTACAGACAGTTTATGGAATGACGCCCAAGCTTGGGGTGGCATGCTCGTATTTAATGAGAAAGTCGGCGATGGCAAAACGGTTAACTCATCACTTGTCAGCCGAATTGACTCCATTAGTGGCGACTTCATCGGCAACTATAGTAACAAACATTACGTCGCAGCTCGCGGTGGTCTTATTTACAACGGCTTCCTTGGCTACATCGGTAAAATCTCCGCTAATTTCATCGGCAATAACATTGGTATAAATGACGATGCATATGAAGCAGGTTTAGGAGATGATAAAATATCGCTGAGAACTTCTCATGCCGGTGTTATCTACAACCATACAAATGGTGGGATCGGCACGATCACCGGCAACTTCATCTCCAATGGTCTCTACCTCGATCTCCAAAAGGACGCCAACCTTCAAGACGCTATTGCTAACCGCGTGGACGTCATTGGCGGCGTGCTGGTGAACCATGGCCTCATTGAGAAGGGTGTCCACATCACCGCCATCGGCAACTACGTGTACTCCTCCACTGTGGCCAACAGTGGTGTGATGCGTAATTACTCCGCTTCTAACTACACGGGTGTCATCGGGGCCAATGAGGATGGCGTCAGTATTGATGGTGTGTACATCGGCAACTATGCGCGTGCCGTGACGGGTGATGCCTACGGCGGCATCATGCGTAACAACGGCTCTATTGAGGGCACCATCAAGGGTTACTACATCGGCAACTATGCATCGACAGATGGTAACCTCACCACAATGCACTACACCTACATAGTGGATAAAGAGGGCTATGGCGACGGGCATTATATGTATGATCCCACCATTGATGGCCGTGGTGACAAAGAGAATGATCCCTATATCAGCTACGAGGATGCACTCAATGAGGCAAATAAGAAAGGGACCACCATCAACCCGGAGGATTTCTACCTGAAGCGGCAGAAGCTCGAGCGCTACCACACCGGCGAGCGCTCCGGCCAGGCGCAGGGTGGTGTGTTCTACAACACCATCAAGGACGATGGTAGTGCCGCCACCGATGCGACCCTCAGCGACATAGACGCCTACTTCGAGAAGAACTACGTGGTGAGTAAGTGGGGTGAGGCCTCCGGCGGCGTGCTGTACAATCAGGACGCCATCGTGGCCGATGTCACGGGCACATTCAGCGGGAACTACGCCATCAGCTTGGCGCACATGGCACGCGGTGGCGCCATCTACAACAAGCTGCTGGGCAAGAAGGAAGCCACCATCGGCAATATCGGCAACGCGAAAGAGCCGGTCGACTTCATCGGCAACTATGCCCAAGGGCGTATTGCGGGTGGCGGCGCCATCTACGCTTCCTCGTACTCCACCATCGGTAAGATCCACGGCAATTTCTACGGCAACCACGCTGACAGTAAGCTGGGGCTGACAGATGAGGAAGATCTGAAGACCTACAACAGCGAGGCGGCACACTTCGAGAACCACACCGCCCTCGAAGAAGAAAACTGCCCGGAGTATTATGAATACCGAGCCCGCGGCGGCGCCCTCTTTGTGGACAACTACGCGGAGGTGGACGACATCACCGTGGATGACTTCTCCGGCAACTATGTGGTGAACACCGACAAGATGGGGGCCAAGGTGCGCGGCGGCGCTATTCTGGTGACGACCGGCGGCATGATCGGCCACATCGGCGGGTTGAACAATGACCACGCCCTGTTCTCCGACAACTACGCCTTGGGCATGAAGGGGAATGAGCAGAACACATTCGGCGGCGCCATCCGCTTTGACAACTCGGTCATCGAGCTCCTGAGCGCCAATTTCTCCAAGAACTGGACCACCGGCTCCGGCGGTGCCCTCTCCCTCACCGAGTCCGGCTTCATCTATGAAGTCACCGGCCGGTTTGAGGGCAACCAGGCCGGCCACCTCGGCGGCGCGGTGCACAACCTGGGCACCATCGGCTACCTCGGCAACATCATCGTGGAATACAAAGATGCGGATGGCAACACCGTGCGCAAGGCGGTCAAATCCATCAACGACCTGCGCGATGAGCTGAGCGTCATCGACCCGAAACGGCAAGACAGCATCAAGGACTATGATATGGCCGTGCGCGGAGAGAACGACCGCATCCTCACCGAGTCGGACGAAACGCAAAAGCGCAACAAGGGCGGCCGCTATGAGTACGATGGCAGCATCCGCGGCGGCTTCATCAACACGTCCTTCATCGGCAACGTGGTGGATGGCGTGGGCATCCTCGTCGAAGAAGCGGACGGGCGCCTGGTGCTCAAGAGCTATGATGGAGACCACACCGGCTCGAAGGAGACGCGCGATGGCGCCCGCGGCCTTGGCGGCGCCATCTACACGACAGACCACCTGTTCATCACCGCGAATGATCAGAACACGATCGAGATCCGCGACAACCAGGTGCGCTACAAGGGTGCGGAAGGCTTCATGGACGCGAACGGGGAGGGCGTGAAGACGCTCAACACCGCGCTGTATGTGGACTCCACCAACCGCGCGAAAGAGGATCCCATCACCATCTATCTGGTGGCCACCGAGGGCTCCAACATCGTGGTGCGCGATGCCATCCGCGGCGCGGAGGACTCCGGCTACGGCTTCGTGCTGCGCCTGCGCGGCTACAGCGAGCAGTATGACTACACCAACCCGGAAACCGAGTACCAGGGCGGCGGCACCATCCTCCTCTCCGGCCCGGTGGCACAGTCCTACACGATCATGGATGACGTCACCCTGCAGATCGGCACCTGCGTCAACTACTTCTCGTACGGCGCAGGAGAGGCGGCGGTGCAGGAAGTCAACAGCTACCTGCCCGACTACATCAGCAAGGATGCCGAGAGACTCAAGATCTATGACCGCTCCGACGTGTTCCGCAAGTCCCACCTTTCGGTGCGCTCGGGTATCGTGGACCTCACCTCTGATAACAACCTGACACCCGGTGATCCCTACACGCAGGGCAACACCGGCATCACGCAGTTCCTCTTCAGCTCGCTGAGCGCCTTCGGCAAGACCTACCGCTATGCGGACAACGGCACCAATGATGCGCTGATCGCCCAGATGTACGAGAAAAACGACCTGTACGCCAAGTGGATGGTCGACGTGCGCGGCAGCGGTGACCCGACCAAGAAAGGCGAGATGGGCGTGGCGGACTTGATCACCGTGATCTCCGAGGTGGACGAAAAGGGCAACTTCCTTGTGGGCTCCAACAATTCCGAAGGACGAGTCACCCTTAGTGAGGTGAACATCAAATACGATAAGAGCCTGGACTACACCTACAAGAAGGGAGAGAAAGTGGACGCCCCCGTGCGCGATGAATTCACCTTCAAGGCGCAGATCCTCAACATCGTCCTGAAAGATAAGAATGGCAACACCCTGACGGAGGATCAGTATGCTCAGACCAAGTATCTCACCAGCGATTCCCCGCTGCAGCTGGATAATGATCTGAACATCGTGGCCTTTGAGCACTCCGACATGCTCAGCAGCGAGATCCTGGCAGAGGACATCCGCCTCGCGACCACACGCACCTACCATGACTCCATCGAGATCATCGGCTGGCGCGACAACCTGGCCGCCTGGGCAGAGATGACGGATGACGCCTCGCAGTCCCGCTACGATGAGCCCGGCTGCTACTGGGACAAAGGCACCTACGATGCCCAGAAGAAGCGCTTCACCCTGACGGCCTCCCATGACCTCACCCGCAATGTCTGCGACCTGACAGCCGAAGACAAGTGGGAGCAAACAGATGGCGCCGTGTGGGGCAAGGATTGGACCATCCGCGGCCTGGCACAGAGCTTTGTTCTGAACCTGAATGACAAGAACCTGCTCACCGTCGTGAAGGACCACCAGAAAGCGCGACTGGAGAACTTCACCCTGCGGCAGGTGCAGAACCGCAAGATGCTCAATGAGGGTGATCTGACACTCGATACGATGAAGGTGGCGGACTCGCTCCGGGTCAACAACCAAAACACGCTGACCCTGCAGGGCCACATGACCATCGACAAGAGCATCACCATCACCACAGATCCGGCATCTGAGGTGGCGACGCTGGCCACAGGCTCTGCCGCCGATGCGGAGTGGAAGCAGATGTACATCAACGATGAGACCGAGGTGTTCAAGGATCAGAAATCCGGCAAGACCGTGCTGAACATCACCGTGGGCACCATCGAGAAGCAGGATATCACCCACCAGGGCAGCACCCTGAACAACGCCGAGGCGCTGGAGAAAGGCTCCACCACTGAGCTGACCAACGACATCATGGCGGACAAGAACTTCACCACGGTGACAAACTTGTACACCACGGACTCCACCGGCAAGACCACGGAAGGCTTCCGCAACTTCACGCAGAACTCCCTCACCATGGAGGGCGGCAAGCTCAACCTCGGTGTCATGGGCTATGAGGTGCTGTGGCTGCGCGGCCTGCACATGCGCGGCGGCCTCATCCACGTGGCTTCCTCCACAGTGGACCTGGCCAATGAGAGAATGGGCGGCCTGCGCGGTGAGGTGGACGGCCGGGACTACGCCTCGTACACGGGCGGTGTCATCTGGCTGGACAACATCAAGCTGGTCAGCGATGGCGGCATGGTGACGCACGTGAAGTTCGTGACCTCCGATGCCGGTGATGCGGTGAAGGACAACAAGATCCGCAACACCTACATGTGGGGTCCCAAGTACGAGTACCTGGTCACCTACAATGACCAGGAGCGCCTGAATGACCGCGGCGAGCCGGGGCAGAACGGCTACTACACCTTCTCCCGCACGGACCGCATGAACCCGACTATCTTTGCTGAGCCGGTGGCTGAGCTGACAGGCGGCTTCACGCAGATGCTGCAGGTCTATGACTACTCGTTCATGCATGCGGACATGTTCTCCGCCACCATGGAGAACACCCGCCAGCCGCTCGAGGACGCGCCCATGGTGGTGCACGTGAAGGGCTACAAGGAAGCCGGCCAGCCGGGCCCGAGCTGCCCCACCAATGAGGCAGCCCTGCACAGCGGCCTGTGGGTGCGCCCCTATGTCAACTTCGAGAAGATGAATCTCAACAACGGCCCCCGCGTGAACTCCACCATCTACGGCGCTCTGGTGGGTGGCGACAGCGACCTGAAGGAGCTGGGCAACGGCTGGGCGGCGGTGACCTCCGCCTTCGGGGCCTACATGGGCGCCCGCCAAACCTACGAGGGCAACCGCACCAACCAGAACGGCCTGGGTGTGGGTCTCACCGAGACTTTCTACAAGCGCAGGTTCTACACCGCCGTCACGCTGAGCGCCGCGCTCTCGGATGTGCGCACCAACACCCCCTACGGCACAGAGGACTACAGCATGCTGATGGCCGGTGTGGCCTCCCGCACGGGCTACAGCATGAACCTGGGCACCTGCCGCTACGTGCTGCAGCCCACGCTGCTCATGTCCTACAGCTTCATCAACGCCTCGGACTATGTGAACGCCGCCGGTGTGAGGATGGAGTCTTCCCCGCTGCAGGTGTTCCAAGTGCACCCGTACCTGAAGGGCATCATGCACTCCGACAGCGGCTGGGATCCCTACCTCACTGCCGGCTATGTGCACAACTTCATGGGTGAGACAAGCTACCGGGCAGATGGCGACAAGCTGCCGGAGCTGAGCATCGACCCCTATCTGGAGTACAGCGCCGGTGTCCAGAAGACGTGGAACAGCAAGTACACCTTCTACGGCCAAGCCACCGGCCGCCAGGGTGGCCGCCAAGGCGTCGAGGTTTCGGCCGGTCTGCGCTGCACCTGGTAACACGCCTGCCCACGCGGCATTCAAAAGCGCACTCGTCCCCGCGGCGAGTGCGCTTTTTTGTACGTGTCACCCCCCCGGGGGGCCAAGGTGCATGCGCCGGCGGCGCGGATGAAAAGCGGCGGCAATGCCTCAGCAAACAGGCGGCGCCCCGGGAGCCACCTCCTCAAGGCGGTTGATCTCCCTGCCCGGCACCACAAGCTCGCCCCCGCCCTCCACGCGGAGAATGGGTGAGCCCTCTGCCTGCACCCCGAGAAAAAGCCCGGAGATGCAGCCGTGATCTGTGTGCGCCACCACGGCGCGCGGCTCAGCCCAGGCACGCTGCAGCTCAGCAGCAAGCACCTGCAGCCCGCCCTGCACAAACTCCCCGAAAACGGAGGCAATGCAGCCCGCCAGGCGCGCGGTGATCTCCTCCACCCCCGGACAGGCAGGCACCAGATCCGCCAGGCGCGCGGGGGGATCCTGCACACGCCCCGCGAGGGAGAGCACGTCATTGTGCACATTGAGGCCGATGCCGATGGAAGCCAGCTCGGCACGCGGGCGCTCCACCAGGATGCCGGCCAGCTTGGCGCGGCCCACGAGGACATCATTCGGCCAGCGGAGGCGCAGCCCGGGGATAGCGTGGCACCGCAGCGCCCGCATGATGGCCACACCGGCCACAAGCGGCAGCAGCCCCCACGGGTGCTCCCCCTCCAGCGGCACATTGAATGTGGCCCACATGCCGCCCGGCTCACCGAACCACGTGCGGTTGAAGCGGCCGCGGCCGCCTGTCTGGCGCACAGCACGCACCACAGTCCACGCGCCTTCGCGCCGCGCTTCATTGAAAGTGGAAACACACTCCGGCAGCACAATGAACGACCAATCAGGAACTTGCATCATCGGTGGAGAGAGAGGTGTGGGAAAAAGCATCACAGAGGGCGCTCGGGAAAACCGCGCGCCGGAGTAAAAATGAGGCGGGAATGCGCCGCCACCTCGCGCGGCTGCCCGGCGGGAATACAAAAAGCCTGCCGCGCCGGGCGGCGCACACGCTCAAAAGCGCCGAAGCGCGTGATGCGGAGGCGCTGCCCCTCCGCTTGAGTGAGGTCGAGGATGGAGCCCAGCACAGCCTCCACCGCGGCAGAGGCCGTGCTGTGCGTGGTGCCCGGGCCCATGTAGCGCTGCACCCGGGCGAGAAGCTCTTTCTTATTCACCCTTATTTTTCAGCGCATCGCGAATCTCGCGCAGAAGGAGCACCTCCTCCGGCGTGGGAGCGGGTTCTTCCGGGGCGGGAGCAGGCTGCTCCTCCTTCGCCTTAGCGCGCAGCGAGCACAGCAGGCGGATAGCGAAGAAGATAGAGAGAGCAATGATGAGGAAATCCAGCACCGTCTGGCAGAAATTGCCATATTTCACGACAATGCCATCACCCGCTGAGCTCACCTGCCACACCAGGGCGGACAAATCCTTGGAACCGCCGGTGAGCAGCGAAACAAGCGGCATGATAATATCCTCCACCAGGGAAGAAACAATCTTGCCGAAGGCACCGCCGATGATCACACCGACAGCCATATCCATCACATTACCCTTGAGCGCAAAGGCCTTGAATTCATCCACCCATGCGGGCTTGAGTTTTTTAATATTCATCGTTTATGGTTGGTTTTTTGTTTGGGAAATTGTCGTACATTGTCTATCACAGGAAGCATATGCCCGGGAGGAGCGCTTGGGAGCCTCAGATGCACTTCTTGAAAGCTTTTACGCCCCACTCGGTGCAGCGCCAGGTACCATCTTCCCCGCAGGTGAAGATGCAGACACCGCCGGTGGGTACTTTGATATCATGCTCAGCGCAGAAGCCGGCATAATCTCCCGTGATGTGCGGGGCAAAGCGGATGACGCCGTTGGAGGAGACGCAGAGCAGAGTCTCGCCCTCGGCCACCTCAGCCGCGAGCTGCTGCCACGCGGTGATGATGGCGGGCACCTCCACCTGCCAGCCGGCGGGCACAATGGCCTGAGTGTTCCACAGCTCGATGGCCTGAGCACCCAGTGCCTCCAGCTCAGCGGCGGAGAGCTCCGCAGCCTTGGCGCCGGCGGCCACGCGCCCGAGGCGGCGCATCACCTCCGGCTCGGTCTTGTTCTCATCCGGGCCGTAGTCGACCTCGATGAAGCGGGAGTCCGGCTGCACGGCACAGGGGGAGCCCAGCTCCTCCGCCGCGAGCTCGGCGGTGCGCAGAGTGCGCTGCAGCGGGGCAGCCAGGATGCGGGTGGGCATGAGTCCCTTTTGCTTCAGGTAGCGGCCGATGCCGCGGGCGCGCTCTTCCTCCACGAGGGGAAGATCCGTGTGGGCGCCCACGCGGGTCGGCTCTTCGCCGGGGCGGAAGGTGTTGCCATGGCGCGCGATGATGAGTGTTTTGACGGGCTGGCTCATAGGGGGGGGATTTAGGCTAGATCTTCTTCGATGCGGAGGTTGTCCACAATGTACTGCTTGCGGCTCTCGTCATTCTGCCCCATGTAGAAGCGCAGGATATCGCGCAGGTTGTGGGCGTTTTCGAGGGTGACTTTCTGCAGGCGGATATCCTCGCCGATAAAGCTCTTGAACTCATCCGGCGAGATCTCGCCCAGGCCTTTGAAGCGGGTGATCTCCGGCTGGCGACCCAGTTTTCTGATGGCGCGGTCACGCTCTGCCTCAGAGTAGCAATAGATGGTTTTCTGCTTGTTGCGCACGCGGAAAAGCGGGGTCTGAAGGATGAACAAGTGCCCCTCGCGGATGAGATCCGGGAAATACTGAATAAAGAACGTGAGCAGCAGGAGGCGGATGTGCATGCCGTCCACATCTGCATCCGTGGCGATGATGACCTGGTTGTAGCGCAGGTCATCCATGCTCTTGTCGATATTGAGCGCGAGGTGCAGGAAATCCAGCTCTTCGTTTTTCTCGAAGATGGAGGCGCGGCTCATGCCGTAGCTATTGGCCGGTTTGCCGCGCAGGGAGAAGACCGCCTGGGTCTCGGCATCGCGCGCGGTGGTGATGGAGCCGGAGGCGGAGTCACCCTCGGTGATGAAGAGCATCGTCTCCTGCGCGCGCTTGTGGTTGGAATCATAGTGCACGCGGCAGTCACGCAGCTTTTTGGTGTGAATCTTGGCTTTTTTGGCGCGCTCCTTAGTCACCTTGCCGGTGACGCCGGCCACCTCCTTGCGCAGCTTTTCATTCTCGCGGATCTTCTCCTCGAGCGCCTCTGCGATGTCGGGGTGGCGGTGCAGGTAATTATCCAGCTCCTTGGCGAGAAAATTGCCCACAAAGGTGCGGAGGGTCTCCTTGCCGGGGCCGATGGTGTTGCTGCCCAGCTTGGTCTTGGTCTGTGATTCGAAGACGGGTTCCTGCACTTTCACACTGATGGCGGCCTGAATGCTGGCGCGGATATCTGCCGCCTCATAATTTTTCTTGAAAAAGCTCTGAAGAGTCTTGGCAATGGCCTCTTTGAAAGCGCTCTGGTGCGTGCCGCCCATGGTGGTGTGCTGGCCGTTGACAAAGGAGTAGTACTCCTCGCCGTAGGAGTCCCCGTGCGTCATCACCACCTCAATATCGGTGCCCACGAGGTGGATCGGCTCATAGAGCGGCGCAGAGCTCATCTCCTCGCGCAGCAGGTCGGACAAGCCGCCCTTGGAGGAAAAGCTCTTGCCGTTGAGCACGACGGAGAGTCCCATGTTGAGGTAGCTGTAATAGCGGCACATCTTCTCGACAAACTCGGCGTTGTAGGCCGCATCTTCGGCAAATATCGTGCGGTCGATGAGGAAGCGCACGCGCGTGCCGTTGGGCTCTGCGGTGGGCTCGGTCACATCACTCTCCTCCACCAGTTGCCCCTCGCGGAACTCCAGGCGGCGGGACACGCCATCGCGGTAGGCCTGGATGACAAAGGAGGAGGAAAGCGCATTCACCGCCTTGATGCCCACGCCGTTGAGCCCCACGGATTTTTTGAAAGCCTCGCCGTCGTACTTGCCGCCGGTGTTGATCTGCGCGGCGCACTCGTAGAGCTTGCCGAGGGGGATGCCGCGGCCGAAGTCACGCACCTCGCAAAAGCCATCATCCTCAAGAGTGACGATAATCTTGCGGCCATTGCCCATGACAAACTCGTCAATCGAATTATCCATCACCTCCTTGAGCAGCACATACACGCCATCGTCAGAGGAGGAGCCATCCCCCAGCTTGCCGATGTACATGCCGGGGCGGAGGCGGATGTGCTCCCGCCAGTCCAGGCTTTTGATATCTTCCTCCGTGTAGCTTCTGCTTTCCATATTGCGGTTTCTATTTTACAGCAAATCGCCTGAAATGCAAGCCTCACTTGGGCGGAGGCGGTGCGTTTTCACAGGAAAAGCTTGCCAGCGGCACCTGTTTATGCTAGCATGAGCGCATGGTGCGGCGCTGTCATTTCTGTGTTTGGTTTTGCTTGATTTTCTTATTGCTCGGGGGTTGTCAACAACAGGTGGGCAGCGGCTCGCTGCGCACACCCCGCGCATTCAAGTTTGAGCCCTCCTCCACCCCCATCAGAGCCCGCACCCTCACCCAGCTGGCACGCGAGGCCAATATCAAGGTGCGCATGGTGCCGGCGCGCTCTCGCCAGCGCCAAGCGGCCAAGCGCATCCGGCCCACATTCCTCACCATCCACAGCACGGCCAATCACTCCCCCTCATCCACGGCCATGCAGCACTCGCGCGCGCTCTGCCGCGGCGCCTTCTCCAACCGCAGCTGGCACTTTACGGTGGATCAGTACATGGTCGTCCAAAACCTCCCGCTCAACGAATCCGGCTGGCACGCGGGCAATACTGCCGGCAACATGAACTCCCTGGGCATTGAGATGTGCGAGGCCGAAAACAGGGGGCAAAATCACTTCCGCACGTGGGACCGCACCGCCAAGCTTGTGGCGGTGCTCATGAAGCGCTACAACATCAACCTGCGCCACGTGGTGCCCCACTACCACTGGACGGGTAAAAACTGCCCCACTCCTCTGCTGACGAATGGGCGCCCCGGCCCGAAGTGGGGCTGGTTCCTCTCCCGCGTGGACTACTACTACCGCTGCATCAACAACGGTGTTCCCAACCGCTGATGATGGACGACTCCGCCGCGCGCGCGCTGCTGCTGCCCGGCAGCCCGCTTCACGCCTTGCCGGGCATTCCCCCGCGCGAGCTCAAGGCCCTGCGCGCCGCAGGGCTGCACACCGTGGCGGATGTGCTGCACCGGGTGCCGCGCCGCTATGAAGACCGCCGCCGCACAGCGCCCCTGGCATCCCTGGCCAATGGGGATACGGTGTCGCTCATGCTGCATGCCTACAGCGCCGGGTGGCGCTTTTCATACAAGCGCTACTACGAGGTGTCCGCCGGCCCGGCGGATGAGCCGCACGGCGCGCGCCTGCTGCTGCGCTGGTTCAACATGCCCTACGTGGCCAAGCTGCTGGCGGTGGGCATGGAGCTCTCTGTGTATGGCAAGGTGCGGGAGATCTCCGGCAAGTGGGTGATGACTAACCCGGATTTCGAGATTCTGGAGGATGAGGACGCCGGGCGCCGGCTCGCCGCCGCGGCCTTGGGCGCCGCCGCCCCACCCGCTGCCGCAGCAGCCGGGCCGCCCTGCGTGCACACGGGGCGGCTGGTGCCCATCTACCGCACCCCCTCCGGCATCTCGGCGCGGGCATTTCGCGCGCTGGTGTGGGAGCTCCTCAGCCGCCTGGAGCCGGGCGCCGCGTGGGAGGAGTTCAACATCGCCCCCGCCTACCCCATCTGCCAAGCCCTGCGCGACCTGCATTTCCCGGAGGATGACGCCACCGCTCACAAGGCGCGCCTGCGCTTTGCGCTGGCAGAGTGCTTTGAGCGCCAATTCCGCGTGGCCTGGCGCCGCCGCTGCACCCTGGCGCGCCCCGGGCAGATCACAGCCACGACGGATGGCTACCTGCAGGAGCTGCTCTCCTCCCTACCCTTTGAGCTCACGGCGGCGCAGCAGCGCTGTGTGCAGGAGATACGCGCCGACATGGAGCGCCCCACTCCCATGAACCGCCTGCTGCAGGGAGATGTGGGCAGCGGCAAGACTCTCGTGGCGCTCTGCGCCATGCTCCTCTGCGTGGAAAGCGGCAAGACGGCAGCCCTCATCGCGCCCACGCAGATCCTCGCCGAGCAGCACTACAACAACTTCTGCCGCCTGCTGCGCGGCAGCGATATCCGCATCTCGCTGCGCACGGCAGACCGGGCAGATGACTCCGCCCTCCTGCTGGAGGACAGCTCGGCCGCGGCTGACACCACACCGCGCATCCTCGTGGGCACCCACGCCCTGCTCTACGCCAAGAACCGCCCGAGCAGCCTCGGGCTGGCGGTGATTGACGAGCAGCACAAATTCGGCGTCGCGCAGCGCGAGCGCTTCATCTCCGCCGGCAACAACCCGGATGTGCTGGTGATGACAGCGACGCCGATCCCCCGCACGCTCACGCTCACCTTTTACGGGGATTTGGATGTATCCATCATCGACGAGCTGCCGGCCAACCGCGCCGGCATCACCACCGCCCTGCGCACCCCCGGCCAGATGAAGCGCATCATCTCCTTCATGGAGCAAGAACTCAGCGCCGGGCGGCAGGTCTACATCATCTCCCCGCTCATCGAAAGCAGCGACACGCGCGAGCAGGCCTCAGCCACCGAGGAGTGGCAGCGCTGGAGCCGGCAGTTCCCGCAGTACCCGGTGGGCCTGCTGCACGGGCGCATGAGCGCCGAGGAAAAAGACCAAGCCATGGCCGCCTTCTATGCCAATGAGACCCGGCTGCTCGTGGCCACCACGGTGGTGGAAGTGGGGGTGGATGTGCCCAATGCCACGGTGATGCTCATCAATGATGCCGACTCCTTCGGGCTCTCGCAGCTGCACCAGCTGCGCGGGCGCATCGGCCGCGGCGGCCACAAGGGCTGGTGCATCCTGCTCTCCTCAGCCCGCCCCGGTGACCCCGGGCGCGAGAAACTGGAGGCGCTGTGCCGCACAACCAATGGGTTCGAGATCGCCGAGGAAGATTTCCGCCTGCGCGGGCCGGGGGATGTGCTGGGCACGGCGCAGAGCGGGCTCGGGGCGGTGCAATTCACCGAGTGGCTCACGGATGCGCGCCTCATCCACCGCGCCAACCGCCAGGCCGCCGCCATCTTGGATGCAGACCCCGAGCTCACCCTGCCGGAGCACGCGCCCCTGAAGCGCTGGCTCCAAGAGGAAGCGCCCGCGGGGCTCACCTCATGAGAGAGCGGAAGCCGCCTCACTTGCCGAGGCAGAAGGAGGAAAACACCTTATCCAGAATCACCTCCGTATCCACGCGCCCGGTGATGCCGCCCAGCGCCTCCAGCGCAGAGCGCAAATCTGCCGCCACCAGCTCCACCGCCTCCCCGGCGGCCAGCTCCGCCTGAGCAGCGGCCAGAAAATCCAGCGCCTGCTGCAGGGCATAGCGGTGGCGCGTGTTGATGGCTGCCGGTGAATCCAGCTCCTGCGGCTGCGTGAGAAACAGGCCGCCCAGCGCCTGCTCCAGCTCCGGCAGTCCCTGCGCCGTGAGGCAGCAGAAGCGGATACCCGCCACCCCCTGCCAAGCTGCGTGCTCCGGCAGGTCACATTTATTGAGAATCAGCAGGCTCGGCACCGGCGTCTCCACCTCCGGCAGCTCCTCCGGCGCGCGCGAGGCATCCACCACCCGCAGCACCAGATCCGCCCCTTTCCACGCGCGCAGCGTGCGCTCCATCCCGCTCTGCTCCAGCGCATCGGCAGACTCATGCAGCCCGGCCGTATCCACCAGGCGCAGGCGCAGCCCGCCCAGCGTAGTACCCTCCTCCACCGTGTCGCGCGTGGTGCCGGCTGTGGGGCTCACGATGGCGCGGTCATACCCCAGCAAACAATTCAGCAGGCTGGACTTGCCCGCATTGGGCGCCCCCACGATCACGGTGCGCACACCCTCGCGCAGCAGGCGCCCCGCCTCCGCTGTGCGCAGCAAGCGGGTCAGCCCGGCCTGCACCTCCACCAGCACCTCCACCAGCCGGTCCTGCGTGTGCGGGGAGATATCCTCCTCCGGGAAATCAATGTAGGCCTCCACATGCGCCGCCACCTCCACCAGGCGATCCACCGCCGCCTGCACCGGCTGTGAGATGGCGCCCTGCAGCTGGTGCTGCGCCGCACGCAGCGCCAGCTCACTGCCGGCGGAGATGATATCCATCACCGCCTCAGCCTGCGTCAAATCCATGCGCCCATTCTCAAACGCGCGCCGCGAAAACTCCCCCGGCTCAGCCGGGCTCGCCCCGCAGGCCAGCAGCCGCTCCAGCACCAGCTGCACCACCAGCGCCCCGCCGTGGCAGCAGAGCTCCACCACATCCTCCCCCGTAAAACTGGCCGGCGCCGCAAAAAGAGTCGCCACGCATTCATCCAGCACCTCGCCCCGGGCATCGCGCACGCGCACCAGCGACGCCCGGCGCGGCTCCAAGCAGCGGCCGGTGCAAGCCTGCACCACCTGCTGCGCCCGGGGGCCACTCACCCGCACCAGCCCCAGCGCCCCCACACCCACCGGCGTGGCCACCGCGGCAATTGTTCGCTCTATCTGCATACCATTCATCTGCTCGGCGCTCAGGCGCGCCCGGTTGAAAACTCGCCCTGAAGCATATAATATTTACCCCGCCCATGCAAGAGCAAAAGCAGGCAGGCCACGGCGGCTCACGCCGAAACATGCCCCTCGGCGTGGCGCAGCGGCCCGTGCTCCCGCCACTTCACACTTCACATAGCGCGCGAAGTGTGCTATAGTTGCTCCCGGCATGTTGAATCAGGAGATCACCACAGAGGACGAAGTGGCAGCTGTGCAGATACCGGCAGGAAACGCGACGGTGCTTCCCGCGGGCTCTCGCATCTACATCACCCAAATGCTGGGCAATTCGATCACGGCCGCCACAGATATCGGCATGGTGCGCATCTCCCGCACGGAGGCAGTGCGCGCCGGCTTGGTGCCTGAGCCTCAGGAGGAGGCCAAGGAGGTGCCGCAGTCTCTCGAGGAGCGTGTGTGGGGCGTGCTGAAAGATATTTACGACCCGGAAATCCCGGTGGATATTGTGAATCTCGGCCTGGTGTATGGCGTGGAGATTGTGGAGCAGAAGGAAGGCGGCGCTTTTGTGCATGTGCAGATGACGCTGACGGCGCCGGGCTGCAGCATGGGCCCGCACCTCATGGCTGAGGCGGAGGCCGGCATCGCCGCGCTCGAGGGTGTGGGTGAGGTGAGTGTGGAATTCGTGTGGGACCCGCCGTGGAATCAAGAGATGATGTCCGAAGAAGCCCGCATGCAGATGGGGCTCATCTAATCCCCCTCCGGCCTGATTTATCCCCCTCCCTCAGCACCCGCCCGCCAATCCGTTTTACCTACCTACGCATGATGAAAAAGAAACGCATCACCCTGGAATTCACAGAAGAGGAACTGCACGAGCTGGCAGAGATGATGGGCCTGGTGCTGATCCAACTGGGCGAGACTTGGCAGTACCTCGACAAAAAACGCGCCAAGACATGGGAGCAAGTGGCAGGGAAGGTGCTGCGCATCGCCTCGCATGAGGTGCCGGATCTTGTGGGGCAGATGGAGCCCTCCCCCCAACACAAATACTGGAGCTTCCGCCCGGAGTATGTGGAAGATGCCTTCTTCTCCACCGTGCATGATGAGCTCCGCGAAGCCTCCTTCTGGAGCGAACTGGTCGCCAAGATGGCCGAGCAAGCTCTGGAAGCCGCCATCCCGACAGCGGTTGACATGCCGGATGAAGAGCGCCAGCGCCGCACGGCCTCGCTGCAGGAAGCTCTTCAGCGCGAGGTGCAGACCTACGGCATTCAGCGCCTGTGCTTCATGATCCCCGAGCGCCCGGACTCCCTGTTCCCCCTCTCCTGACACGCGCTCTCCGCGACCCCGCGCGCGGGCTCCGCGGCCTGCCCCCACATGCGCCGGGTGGCCCCGCCCCTGCCGGGGATGAGCTTGCCTGCTCCCCCCTTCTCCGCCTTGCCGGGGCACAGAAAAACCACTACCCCATAGATGAGTAGTGGCTTTCTGTATATTTGGATTACCTTGACAACGCAGCGACGGCTTGCACCGCGCTGCAAAATCTTTACTCAGCCTCAGCAGCCTCGGCCACCTCGCCTTTCACGACCAGGTTCACCTTGATCGTGGCGGTCACCTGGGCATGCAGCTTGGCGGGCACCTCATAGGTGCCGGACTTCTTGAGCGGCTTCTCGAGGTCGATGCTGTGGCGATCAATCTCAATGCCCTGAGCAGACAAGGCCTCAGCAATCTGCTGGTTGGTGATGGCGCCGAACACCTTGCCGCCCTCACCGGCCTCAAGAGAAAGCTCGAGAGTGATGGCAGCGATCTTGGAAGCCACGTCCTGGAAGTTCGCCAGCTCGGCAGCTTCGCGCTCGGCGCGCTTCTTCTGGAGCATGTTGATAAAGCGCTGGTTGGCGGGCGTAGCCTCAAACGCAAGACCCTGAGGAATCAGGTAGTTGCGCCCATAACCGGCTTTCACGGTGACAAGGTCGGCTTCACAGCCCAGACCTTCTATCTTCGTCGCGAGAATTACTTTCATGTGTGCCATAACTCAATCAAATGTGGGTTTGGTGAGCCATCCGTATACAGGAATTTGATTCTGTTGTCAAGGTTTTTGTTTATAGTAGACAGGGATTTTGCATATTTTGACAATGAGACTCCCGTTGCGCGTGTATTTTTTGCGGTAAAGGAAGTGCATGACAGCCGTGCGCAGCGCTGCCAGCTCAAAGCGCATGCTGCGTCCCACCCCCAGCAGCCTGTACCCCGCCGCGAGGGTGGCACAGCCGAAGGCGCGCTCCAGCGCATGCGCCAGCGTGCCGTCACTACCTGCCTCGCGGGTGGGCTCGAAATCTGCCGGGCTGTAGGCGCGCTTGATGCTTTCCATCACCGCGCTGCGCACCCAAAACATGGTGCCCGCAATAAAGCGGAACTCCCACTGCTCATACCCCAGGCGGCGCATGACCCCGCCGAGCAGCGGGCGCACTTTCTCCGCATGTGAGGGGTGGCCGGTCATGAGATAGGCAGAGCCCAGCATCCCCAGCTGTGGGTCGCGCGCAAAATGCTCCAGGTTCTTCTGCACGCGCCGGGCGCTGCCCAGCAGTGAGCTGAGCAGCAGCCGCAGCCACCACGCGCGGTTGATGCAGCGCTTGTTGATCCACGTCACACTGCTCAGCCGCGTGTTCTTGGTGTGTATCTTGAGTATGAGATCATAGTCCGCCAAGTCAATGCTGTGCAGGAAGTGCACAAAGGGCCCCACATCGTAGCCATGGTTGGGCACCTGCCTGATGTCCGCCCCCGGATGAAACGCGCGGATCCCCGCCGCCAGCTCCTCATCCGGCTCAGTGAGGGTGACGCACAGGTGGTAGGGGTGCGGGGCGAGGTGGCGCAGCTGCTCGCGCAGCTCCGGCCACATCTCCACATAATACAGGTGCAAATGCACGGCGATCCGAAAGGTGGGGCTTATCATAGGTGTACGCCGGGTAGCATACCAGCTTTTTAGCCGGATTACAACGTTGTATTAAAGAAATTAGATTCTGCGCGTGCGGCTCAGGCCGGCGGGTCACCGCAAAAGCCCCGCCTGCCCCCTCCGTTCACAGGAGGAAAGAGCAGGCGGGGCTTTGGCTGCGGCGGCCTCAGGACGCCCTGCCGGGAATCAGTGTCTTGCGGGCATTTCTCCCTCGATCTCAATACCTGCCTTTTTCGCTTTCAGGATGATCTCCAATATATTGTACTGAGAGCGGGCGTGCGACAACACGGCGCGGACATCCCGTGACAACTCAAGCCCGGAGTAGCAATAATCCGGGAGAAACGGCAGCGCGCCCTTGTTCAACATGAATTCCACGAGCTCACAATCATTGCCATATACGGCGGCATACAGCGGAGAAACTTGCAGGGCCCCGTGCGACCAGCAGGTATCATTGATTTCGTCAGGGTACTTCTCGATCCTATCCATCAGCTCCCGGCGCGCCGCTGAGACCATGTCCCGGCGCATCTGCTCCGAGAGGGTGACATCATCCAGCCTATCAGCATCTGTGATAGCCCTCATATAAGCCTCACAGGCTTGTATGACATGTCCTTCATATTCCGCGCCAACGCACAAATGCGAAGGCTTATCCGGATCTCCCGGGTAGATGCCGGCATCGGCCTTGGCCTCGTTCCACGCCAGCATGGCCAGGGCGACTGTGCAAGATAGAAAAAACGATTGTTTCATGGCTCTGTCAATAATCGTATGGATTTTAATGAAAGGTTTAACGAGCCCTTGTCGGCCTCAGCAGCTTGCAGGGGCAGCATCATGCTTTCGGGAAGTTAGAAGCCTGACACGGCCGTTTTGTTCAATCTTTTTCGCTTTTTAAAGCGCGCAGGCAACTCTAGCCCTCATCATATTACAGCGGAAGCAGACTCAGCCCCCACCTGCCCTCTGAGAGCAGCGCGCCCGGCCTGCTATTCAGAGCGGCAACTGCAGGGCTTGGTGGATGGCCTGGTCCATGTCATAATAGCGGTAGCAGCCGAGGCGGCCGAGGAAATGCACCTGCGGCAGCTCGGCTGCTTTGGCGGCATAGGCGGCGTAGATGGCAGCGGCGTGCTGATGAGGCGTGGGGTAGAAGCGCTCGTTTTTCCCGAGGATAAAGTTCTCGGAGTACTCCTTGGCAATGGTCGTGTGCGCCGAGGCATCGCGCAGATAGTATTTGAACTCGTGGATGCGCGTGAAGTCATAGTTGCAGGGGTAGTTGACCACGGCGCAGCTCTGGTAGTAGGGAAGCGCGTGCTCCTCAAACTCAAAGCGCACACTGCGGTAGGGCAGCACACCGCAGGAGTAGCCGAAGAACTCATCTATGGAGCCGGTGTAGAAAAGCCGCTCATAGTCCACCCCAAGCTCGTGGTACGGCGTGCCAAGCTGCACGCGGATGTTGGGGTGGTCGAGCATGCGGCGCACCGTCTCAGTGTAGCCCTGCAGGGGAATGCCCTGATACTTGTCCTGAAAATAGCGCGAGTCACAGCTGATGAGCACGGGAACACGCGCCGTAACCGCCCCCATGCCGTCGGCCTCCGGCGCCACCCCCCACTGCTTCGCGGTGTAGTGGCGGAACACTTTTTCATAGACAAAGTCCGCCAGGAAACGCAGATCAGGATCCGCCTGCTGCAGGAAATCGGAGATGGGGATGCGCGCATTGTACTCGAACTGGTCGAGCAGCTTGTGCTCCAAGCGCTCGGCGAGCGAGTGCGGAAAGACGCTGTGCAGCGAGCGGAGATTGAACGGGATGGGCGTCTCCTCACCATCAATGATGGCGACAACGCGGTGCATGTAGGTATTGAAAGCGGTGAAGCGGCACATCCATGCCCAGACATCTTCATGCGAGGTGTGGAAGATGTGCGAGCCGTAGCGGTGCACCATGATGCCGTGCGGGTCGCGATAATCGTAGGCATTGCCGGCGAGGTGGTCGCGCGCATCAATAATGAGCACCTGCTGGTCGAGTTCCTCAGCGATCCGGCGGGCGATTGTCGCGCCGGAGAAGCCACAACCAACGACAAGATTTTGCACCTTTTGCATGGCGGAGAAAGAGGGGGGGAAAGAGATGAAGAGACGGCTTGTTTTGTAGCATACTACACCCGATGCCGAGGGCATGGCAAGCCCAAAGGAAGGCACGGCGTGAGTTTTTGCTTTTCTTCGCAGAAGGAGTAGATATAATGAGGGGCAGATACTCACGCATGGCTGCTAAGCAAAATAGATACCGCACCCGCAAACGCAAGAACGAGCAAGATTCTCCTTGGGGAAGCACGGTGAAGTCCGACTTAATGTCCTCAGCTGATGATACGCCGCTCCGCCCCAGGCACGACCGTGGTGAGAGCCTGCCGATGGCTGAGGACATACAGCCTGCGCCCATGACCGGCTTGCGCGGCTGGTGGCGCCACTTCAATTTCTGGCCGCTGCTGTCGGGGCTGATCTTTATCGCCTTCACCGGCGGCATAGCCCTGCTGGTGGTGAAGCTCTGGACCCCGCAGGATATGCACGATATCGCCGGCTACACAGACAAGGGCACCGCGCGGGATCTGACCTCAGCCATCACCAATTCCAATGGCGCTGAGCTTGTGTTTACTGAGGGGGAGATCAACCGCTTCCTGCGCGACACGTGCCGCCTGCGGCAGACGGGTGTGTTCTCCGTGCTGGCGCATGCGCAGGGGGTCGCGGTGCGCCTGCACGACGGCTACGCCGAGCTCATCATCGACCGCGTGCTCAGCACTCACGTTCACCAAACAACAGCCGCCCACCTGAGCTTCGTGCGCGAGATGGATAACGGCCTCCCCAAGCTGCGCATGGAGTTCCGCGGAGGCGAGCCCATCGCGGGGGCCATAGCGCAGGGGGGCAGCATCGGCAGCGTGCCGGTGCCCCGGCTCTTTATGAAAATACTGATCCCCGCGCTCGAAACCATCGAAGACTGCTACCCCGAGATTTTTAACGCCGTGGAGAAGTATGGCTACAAGCCGGAGTTCTACCGCGGCCGCAACGAACAAGAGGGCTACATGCGCCTCGTCCCCTATACCCCCTGACCAGCAATAGCCTGCACCCTTCCTCCCTATGCCCGCGCCGGATGCTTCTCCACACGCCAAACTGAGCGACTACGCCACCTACGCCGCCTACAAGCTGGTGTGCGCCCTGCTGTGTATCCTGGGGGTGCGGGCCGTGGCCGTATTCGGGCGCATGGTGGGCTATGCGGTGTGGGCGCTCATGCCGGGGCGCCGGCGCATTGTGGCGCGCAATCTGCGCATTGTCTGCCACCCCTCACTGCGCGCTGACAAGCTGGCCCCCATGGTGCGCCGCAATATTGTGCGCACCACGATGAATCTCGCCTGCTCCCTCAAGACCGGCCTCATGACACACCGCGAGATGCAGCGAGCCATCCGCGTGGAGGGGGGGGATGTATTTGAAGCCCACGGCTCCGGCGGCCACACCGTCATCTCCTGCATCCCGCACGCGGGCAACTGGGAAATCCTGGCGCGCATCCGCCCGCTCTTCAGCAGGGTCGAGCACTTCGGCTCCATGTACCGCAGGCTCTCCAACCCCCTGCTGGAGGAGTTTGTCTACCGGTCGCGCACGCGCTACGGCTGTGAGATGTACAGCAAGGAAGACGGCCTGCGCGCGGTGATGAAGCTGGCGCGCGGCGGCGGGCTGCTCGGTGTGCTCAGCGATCAATTCACCGCCGAGGGGCTCTACCTGCCCTACTTCGGCAAGGTGACCGGGGTGACTCCGCTGCCGGCGCTGCTCTACAAGCGCTGCAAGGGCAAGGGCCACCTGTTTTCTGTGTTCACGCGCAACACGGGGCTCGGCCGCTGGGACGCGGTGCTGGGGCGCATCATTCACTTGCCGGAGGGCTGCGACAGCTTGCCCGGCATCACGATGCAGGTGAATCTCGCCCTCGAAAAATGCCAAAAGGAGAATATCTTGGACGGCTTTTGGATGCACCACCGCTGGAAGACGACAGATTTATTTGCCGCGTTTGAGCAGGATGAGTTCACCCGAGCCGCCATTGCTCAGCACGCGCGGCTGCCTTTCCGCATCATCGTGAGCACACCGGCCGATGCTGCCGAGCTGCAGGCCCTCACCCACGTGGTGCAGGCGCTCAGCACCAGCCGGCCGGATGCACAGGTCACCCTCCTCTGCCCGCAGGCTCAGGTCACATTCTGGCAGGGCAAGCCCGGGGTCGCCCACATCCTCACCACAGATGGCCCCGCCAGCCTGGCGGATCAACTGGCAGCGGAGGCGGTGTACAATGATGGGCCTTTCGACATTCTTTTCATGTTCGGCGGGGACAGGAAGCTCTACCGCCGCCTCAAGCCGCTTTTCCCGCTCTATGTGATAGGCTGGGAGGAGCACCCCCTCTCCTCACGCTTCCGCACGCGCTACACGCGCCCGGACAAGCGCAAGGGCCAGCCTTTCACGCTGAAAGACTACGCCCAAGCCTTTGCTGAGTGGCACCGCATCACCCTCCCGCTCAGCTGACACAGCCCCTCCTCCCTCCCGACCTTTCATTAGAACCGCCCCTCTGCCATGCTGCGCTTTCATCTCTCCCTCCTGTCGGCATTCGCCCTCTCGTGCTCCGCATGCTCCTCACCGGTGGAGGTGGAGGTGGTGGGGGTGCTTGAATTCAGCACACCGCAGCCGGATGACGCCCGCATGGTGCTGATGCTCCAACCGCGCGCGCTGGACCCGGCACAAAGCGTCACCGACTCCGAACCATGCGGCACCCTCACTCTGCAAGCAGCAGATGGGCAGCTCCGGCAGGCTCCGGTGGCCAATGTTGAAACCACATTCGGGTACACGGATCTGCGGTTTCGGGACTTTCCCCTGGGCGTCATCTTCAGCGAGCGCCCTGCAGCAGAGCGGCTGGTGGTGCAGGGCAAGCTGCGCGTCACCCTCCGCGACGAGTATATCCCCGAAGCGCCGCAGGAAGTCAGCCTGACGCAGACGTCCCTCCTCCGCGTGGGCCGAAGCAGCGTGCGCGTGAGCTTCACGCCCGATGAAGGCAAGGAGTCAACAGAGAAGCACAGGCCGCGCGATAAAGCCAAGGCACCGGCAGCAAAGTACCGCATGCAGCTCGAAACAGAAGCCGAGCTCACGCCGTATCTCCACGCCGAGGAAGAGGGGGTGGAAATACAGCACATCGGCACCACCTTCCCGCAGCACGCCCCCCGCCGCTACACCTACAGCGTCACCCTCAGCCGGCCGATGGATCGCCTGCACCTCCTTCTTTTCCGCCCCGGCAAAACACACAAGCAGGAGGTGCCGGTGCATGCCGAGTTCACCCCCCCGCTCCCCCTTCACGAGGGGCAGGCGCTCGTGCCGGTGCCGGGGGAGGGCATCAGCAACGTGACGGTGACGAGCTGCTTTGAAAAGCCGCCGGTGAAAAAAAGCCGCTACCACCTGAAGCCGTGGGGTGTGCAGGTCGATATCCCCCTCTCCTCCTCCGCCGGACATTTAGTCAATATAGAAGACACCCGGCCGCTGCAAATCCACATGGCCGACGGCAGCTCTGCCACCGCTCAAACCACCAGCAGAGGCCGCGTCTACCGCAACTCATCCTACAAAGAAAACGCCCTGTATGACACGCCCCACTCCGTGAGAATGGAATACGGCCTCACAGAGCGGCCGACCGGGCGCCCGCTCTACGCGGAGGGAGAAATCTGCCTCACCCTCGCCCAGCCCGCCGCGCCGGAGGAGCCGCAGGAGATATCACTCACGCAGCCGACTGTCTGCTACGTGGGCGGAAAGCGGGTCGAGTTCACCCCCAAGCGGGAACCCAAGGGCACCCCGCCGCGCCGCATCCTCTTGGGCTCCTTCGACCCCAATATCCCGGTCTACACCCTCACCATCCGCTCTGAAATCGAGCTCGGCACCATCATCCTCCGCCACGGCCGGCAAGTCATCTACGCCGATGGCGACCAAGACCCCTGCCCCACCGGCACCCCCAAACAAGTGGTCTACACCCTGCTCTTGCAAACCGGCGCGCAGAAGCTGAGCGCCACCCTCGGCGGCTACTCTGCCCCCTACACCCGGCGCATCCCCCTGCGGATTGATTTCACCCCCGCCGCCGCCCCACAGCCCGCGGGGCGCTAAGCCGCCGCAGGCCGCTACAATACAAAAGCCCCCGCAGCCCGGAGGCCGCGGGGGTGGTAAAACGGGGAATCAAGCGGCTTACACGAGACCCTGGTCGATCATCGCATCGGCCACCTTCACGAAACCGGCGATATTGGCGCCGGCCACGTAGTTGATGAACTCGCCCTTGCTGTCTGCGCTGTACTCGCGAGCGTGGTCGAGAGCATTCTCGTGGATGCTCTTCATGATGCCGAAGAGCTTGGCATCCACCTCCTCGCGCGTCCAGTTGAGGCGCTGGCTGTTCTGAGCCATCTCGAGCCCGGAGGTAGCCACACCGCCGGCGTTGGCAGCCTTGGCCGGGCCGTAGAGGATCTTGGAGCTGAGGTACACATTGATACCCTCCAGATCCGTGGGCATGTTGGCGCCCTCAGCCACCAGCTTGCAGCCATTCTTCACGAGAGTAGCCGCCTCTTGGCCGTTGATCTCATTCTGCGTGGCGCAGGGGAACGCGCAATCGCAGGGCACGCTCCAGGGGCGCTGCCCCTCAAAGTACTGCGAGCCGGCGAACTTGTCGGCATACTCCTTGATGCGGCCGCGGCGCACATTCTTGAGCTCCAT
>JAFLSS010000032.1 GCA_022510805.1 Akkermansiaceae bacterium | reverse complement strand
GCCTCATGAACTGCCAGTTCGCCATCAAGGACGAGCAGCTCTACGTCATCGAGGTCAACCCCCGCGCCTCGCGCACGGTGCCCTTTGTTTCCAAGTCCATCGGTGTGCCGCTGGCCAAGCTGGCCGCCAAGGTGATGAGCGGCCGCTCCCTCTCCGAGCTCGGCTTCACCAAGGAAGTGGTGCCGCCGTACTACACGGTCAAGGAAGCCGTCTTCCCCTGGAACCGCTTCCCCGGCATTGATGTGGTGCTGGGGCCGGAAATGCACTCCACCGGCGAGGTGATGGGCATCGACCGCGACCCCGAGGTGGCCTACATGAAGAGCCAGATCTCCGCGTTTAACCCCCTGCCCGATGCGGGGCTGGTGTTTATCTCTGTCAATGACCGCGACAAGGATATGGTCACGGACATTGCCCGCGATATCGCCAAGGCCGGCTTTGAGATCTGCGCCACCAAAGGCACCATGCTGCACCTGCAGGACCACGGCATCAACTGCTCCCGCGCCTACAAGGTGCTGGAGGGTCACCGCCCCAATATTGTGGACCGCATCAAGAATGGGGACATCGTCTTCGTCATCAACACCCCCGGCTCTCACGACGCCCGGGAGGATGAAGTGGCCATCCGCGCAGCTGCGGTGAACAACAATGTCTCCTACTGCACGGATCTCTCCAGCGCACGCGCCTGCGCCAGCGCCATCTTGCACAACAAGAACAAGGTCACAGGCGTCTGCACGCTGCAGGAGTACCACAGCAGCAACACCTGATCCACTCTGCCCCCCACCACCATTCCTCCACCAACGCGCCCGATGTCCGTCCCCAAAGAATACTATCCGGAAGCATTCAAAATGGCGGGTCAGCATTTGCAGGCTTGCATGGAGAAGAGCGGCTGCTCGGATTTTCGGTGGATCAAAACACAGCCCACTTCTCCCTCTTTTGCAGATCTGGTATTCGCCCGCGAGCAGCGCATGTATGCCGTGCTGCTTGCGGCGATGACCAGCCAAAAAAAGGCAGAGGATGGCAGCGTGGCATCATTCGAAATCCCCTCCGATCAGCGGGATATCCTCCTGCAGGAGTGTGAGCGCTACCGGCTCGAGCCCGTGGTCTTCCCCATCTGGCTGGGGATCATGCAGCCGCTCGTCACGAGCTGGAATCTCTTCTCCCTGAAAGATATGCAACCCGTGTTCCCCGATGCCGATGAGCTGCTGGACGATGACCCGGTGGAGATGAGCGAGTGGGAACTCTGCAATTTCCGCGTCCAAATCATCCTCCATGAGCTCGCCAAAGAGGGGCGCACGCTGCTCTCCTTTCAAGATATCCCCGGGATTTACCCCAATATTTGGTTCGTAGATGAGCATGGCCGCCGCTCATGGCTTGCTGTGTTTGCACAAGATTGCGATGATGTGTCCATGACAGAAATTCTCGAGGACCTCAAGCGGCGCATTCCGGCAAAATTTGGGCGCTACCGGGCCTGCGTGGGTGTGCTCAGCGCAGAGCATCCCGAGCTGCCGCCACAGCGGGCAGAAGCTCTTGCCATCTCGTGCAAAGGTATGTTTGAAGTCTCATGAAGCCGCACCTCCCCGCTCTGCTGGTCACATGTGCCGCCATGCTCTGCTCCTGCGAGCGGAGCACCTGGTACGCCGACACCACAGAGTGGATCTCCGGCCTGCCGGCTGATAACTTCTGCGAGCTCAGTGAGCCCATGCGCTTCTCCCGGGAAGCCGGCGAAGATGCGCCCGCATCAGATGCGCTTGTCTTCATCCGCGCCATCAGGAAAAAAGACCCGCGCACAACAAGCCGCCTCCTGCTGCCGGCTCAGCCGGGTGATCCCGACGCCCTGCCGGCGGGCACTCAGGCAGAGCTGCTGCGCGTGCTCACTGAGCAGCAGCCGGACAAGCAATTCGCCCTCTACGCAGAGCTCCGCCTCGCATCAGGCGGACTCCCGTTGTGGGTCTTTCTCGGCAAGTCGGCCAAGCCCTCCCGCCTGCCGTTCCTTGTCAACCCCACTACCAAGGCTCCGCTCAGCCTTGATTTGAATGACGCGCTGGAAAGCGCTGCCAAGTGGCACTCACCTCGCTAACCCGGTGGACCTCTTGATTTTTCCCCACCTTCCGCACAAAACACCTAATATACGCTAACTCCTTACAATTAACCTCATATATCAAAATGAAACTTCTGCATTCTCTTGCTTTCTTTTCTTTCCTCTCGCTGAGCTGGCTGCACGCGGCTCCCTATGATAACGACAGCGATGAAACGCGCAGCCTCCTCAAGATCACCGTCAAAGGCGACGTGACGGCCATGGAGCAGATGGGGGATATCTACAGCGAGGGCCGAGGCGTCCAAGTGGATAAAAATGAAGCGATGAACTGGTACGGCTTTGCAGCCAAGCGCGGCAGCAAGACCGCCCTCAAAAAACTCTGGAAACTGGAAACAAAATCCAAAAAAGAGCTCAAGGACATGGAATATGACGAGGAGGCCACCAAGCAACTCTGCGTCTACCTGTACTACGCAGGCGGAAATAGCTTAATGGACGAAGGAGCCCTGCCCAAGGAACTGCTCGGCAAAAACGCCACCCCGAGCAAGACGACGCCCGGCACCATCCCCTCCCCACCCTACAACGCCGCCATCGTGCGCAAGCTCATCAAAAAAGGCGCTGACCCCAATGCCTACATCCCGGCCGAAGATCTGCCTATCAAGAGGACAGGAACCAAAATCAACCCATTCCGCTTCCTCTTGCTCAAGAATGACACCAAAACGGCAGAGTTCTTTATCGCCCAAGGTGCTGTCCTGCACTTGGGCGGAAATGACCTGGGCACTCTGGCCGTGAATCAGATGAACAATGCCGACGAGAAGAAAAACCAGGACAAGCCGATGAAGTTTCTTCTGGCTCATGGTTACAATCTGAACGCGCACAGCGACTGGGGCTCCAGCCTGCTGATGGACTGCGCGATTTTCGGCTACACCAAGGGCGCGAAATTCCTGCTGGAGCGCGGGGTTGATGTGAATGAGGCCATCACCTCCCGCTACACCCTCACCGAAAAATCTGCAAGAGATTGCGTGGGCGAGACCGCCCTGTCTCTGGCGGCGAGCAATCGGCAGGTGGATATGGTGGATTTGCTGCTCCGCCATGGCGCTGATCCCAACATCATCGTCAGAGGCCAGAGCCTGCTGGACCACATCATCAGCTCCCAAGGCGAGCCGTCCTCTTCCTCCACGACCTACGAGGAGGAGCTCGCCCGCCTGCGCCGCAACAGCGCCAAGGAAAACCCGGTCATTATCAACAAAAAGAAGCCGGATCCCATGCAGCAGCCCAGAGGCAATGTAGCCCACCTCCTCAAGCTGGCCGGCGCCAAGCACACCAAAGAGCTGCAGTCCGCGCCGGCTCCCGCCAAGGACTAATACGAAAAAGCAGGCGCTGCCTCTGAGCGGTTCTCGATTGACTTGATTCTTTACCTTAGGTATGATGTGGTCTATGACAAAACAAGAAGTAGCAGACAATGCGCTCGCCGTGTGGAGCTATCTCATTGATGGCGGCTGGGTCATGTTCGTCATCTATGTGGTGGCCGGCTGGGTTATCGCGCGCATCGTACGCAGGCTCTTCTTGAAACTCAGCCGCTCAGAGCGCCGCCTGCCCATTCAGATCGGCCGCTTCCTCTCCAAATTCGTGGTGGCCGTCATCTGGGCGCTCGCCGGGGTGCAGGCGCTGCGCGCCGTGGGGGTGGATCTTGTGGGCATCCTCGGCGCGGCCGGCGTGGCCGGTGTCGCCATCGGCTTCGCCTCCCAGACCTCCCTCAGCAACCTCATCAGCGGCGTCTTCCTCGTCACGGAGCGCAGCCTCAGCATCGGCGATTATGTCAAGACAAGCGGGCTGGAGGGCACGGTCGAGAGCATCAACCTCCTCTCCATCTACCTGCGCCAAGCGGACAACGCGCTGATCCGCATCCCCTGTGAGAGCATTATCAAAAACCCCGTCGTCAATTACACGCGCAAAAACATCCGCCGCTGTGATTACGAGGTCGGGGTGGACTACAGCACAGATATTTCTCGCGTTCAGGAGGTGGTGGACCGCGTGGTGCAGCGGCTTGACCTGCTGCCGGACGCCCCTGCGCCCGTGGTGCAATTCATCGGCTTCGGCGACAGCTCGCTCGATGTCCGCATCGGCGTGTGGTGCGCGGCGCTCGACTACCACCACACGCGCTATGTCTTTGCCAAAGCGCTGATGGACGCTTTCCACGAAGCGGGCATCTCCATCCCCTTCCCCATTCGCGATGTGCGCATGACCCAGAGCTGAGTGCGCCACCGCCCGGCGTCCTTTGCCGCCTCAGCGCCACTCTGCCAACTGAGCCGCCGCCTCGCGCCCCAGCTCCTCAGGGTGATCCACATCCCCCTTCAGCGTGAGCCGCACAGGCGTGCCATCTGCCGTGACATAGATCACGCGCAGCATGAGCCCCCGCCCATTGGCTGAGGCATACCCCGCCACAGGCACCGAGCAATCCGCGCCGAGAGCCGCCAAAAACGCGCGCTCAGCGCGGATGGTCAGCTCACTGGGCGCGTGGTTCACCCGGCGCACCAACTCATAGGTAGCGGAGTCCGCGCGGCGCACCTCCACCACAATGGCACCTTGGCAGAGCGCCGGCATAAACACATCGCTCCCCAAATCTGCAATGCAGAGGCGGGAGCCCTCAAACTCCAGCTCCTGCCGGCCGGCGTAACCGAGGCGGTTCAGGCCGGCGCGCGCCAGCAGCAGAGCATCCAGCTCCTCCTGCTGCAGCAGCTTGCGGAGGCGGGTCTGCACATTGCCGCGTATACTCACCGTGCGCGCCCGCCCCCCCCAGTAAGCCTTGACCAACTCCGCGCGGCGCACACTGGCAGTGCCGATGGTGGGCGCCTCCATCCGCGCGCCGGGTTTGATGATGAGCGCCTCCCCCCGGTCCTCGCGCGGCAGCACCGCCGCCAGCGCCATGCGCTCATCCAAAGCGCCGGGCATATCCTTGCAGCTGTGCACCGCGCAGTCAATCTCCCCGCGGGCCAGCGCCTCCTCAATCGTGGCAATAAACACCCCCTTGTCCGCCGTACCCGTCGCGCGGTTCACACAGCAGAGCGGCAAGTCAGTGCGGCGATCCCCCGCCGTCTGGATCACCACGACCTCCGTCGCTAACCCGGGCACCTGCTCATGCAGGGCATCCACAAAAAGCTGCACTTGGCGCAGCGCCAACTCGCTGCCGCGTGTTCCGATCCTGAGGGGGGCTTGCATGCGCCCATTGTAACGCAGCCCCACCTGCTCGGCAAGTGGAAAAATGGCATCACGTGAAAGGAAAGCGCCGCCGCCCTGGGCTTCAGGCAGAGGGCTCAGCCGGATAGCCTGTAAAAACATTGGACTTGTAAAGCCTACAGAGGCGTGCTATACTGCGCCACCCATGCATCAGGAAAAACAGACCCGCGCCTTAGAGCTGCCGGAGATCATCTCCGGCCTGCTGGTGCTTGGCGCCGTGGTGGTGGAGGGCTGCTTTTTCCCCTATTGCGATGAGGAGCCATTTTTCCGCAGCATCCACCTGGTGCTGTGCGGGCTTGTCTGGGCCAACTCCCTGTGCTCGCTCACCCATGCGCTGGCCGCCCTCGTGCGCAAGCAACTGCCGGGGCGGGATCTGGCTCTCCGGCTCCTCCTGAGCCTAATCGCCTCCTTTGTCTTCTTCTGCGGCGTGAAAGGCGGGACTGTATATTGGATCAGCATGAACATGGCGCTGGGCTTGGGGCTGCTCTCCTGCTTCAATACCTTTAACTACATACGCGGACGCCGCCGCACCACCCAGCATGAGCGCCGCAGGCGCTGGTCCCCCTCGGCCATCTTCTTTACCACCATGGTCAGCCTGGTGTTTGTCAGCGCGCTCCTCCTCATGACTCCGGGGGCGCACAATGGGAATCTTTCCTTTATGGATGCCCTTTTCACCTGCGCCAGCGCCACCAGCATCACCGGCCTCACCTGCATTGATATAGCCCAAGATCTCACCCCCATAGGGCAAACTGTTGTTCTCATCGACTTTCAGGTTGGCGCTTTGGGCGTGATGACTTTCACCTACCTTATCTTGCTCATGATGGGCAAGCGCCTGAACCTGCTGGAGAGCTCGGCCATGGCCGCCATCTTGGATCAGGAGGAAGAAGGCACCAAGGACATCTCAGCCCTGCTCAAGATCGTATGTGCCGTGACCGGCGTAGTGGAGCTCATCGGCGCCGGCGCCTTGTACCTCTCCTGGGCGGGGAATCCTGCCGTGCCGCATGACGACCTTATCTACTACGCTATCTTCCACTCTGTGTCAGCCTTTTGCAATGCGGGGATCACCTTGTTCTCCGAGGGGCTGGCCACGCAAAGTCTCTCACACTCGTACGGGAGTCTGGCCATCATCCTCACCCTCGTGATGGCCGGCACCGTGGGCTTCGGCGTGTACAGGGAAGGCCTCATCCGCCTCAAGCGCCACTGGGGCCAACGCGAAAAAAACAACCCGCGGTGGAGCACCCACTCATGGCTCGTCATGCGCGTGAGCATCATCGTGCTCATCATCGGCTTCATCGGGCTGCTCCTGCTGGCGTGGTGTGAGCCCTCTCGTTATCAACCGGAGTCCGCCGTCAGCATGATCTGGGAAAGCCTTTGGAACACCATCGGCCGCTCTGCGGGCTTTAATCTGAACAATCTCGACAACTACGGGCCGGTCTACAAACTCTACATGTGCGTGCTCATGTTTGTGGGCGGCAACCCCGCGGGTACCGGCGGCGGCGTCTTTGCCCCCGTCGTCGCGCTCTGCGTGCTGGAAATCTTCCGCGTGCTGCGCGGCAAGCGCGATGTCGAAATCCACTATCGGCGCATCTCCCGCCACACTGTCGAGCGCGCCATGGCCACCATCGTGCTTTCCATTTTCTGGATCATCGCTACCACCATGATCCTCCAGATAGTAGAAGAATACGGAAGCGCGACCCCGCCCAAATTGATGCACATCTTTTTCCTCGAGGTCAGCGCCTACACCACCACAGGCTACGCGCTCTCCTCCCCCGCCGATTTAACGCTAATCTCCAAACTCGTCATCACGCTCAACATGCTGTTTGGCCGCATGGGCATGTTCACCTTCATGCTCCTCTTTATCAAACCCCAAAAAGAGGCTCCCTTCCGCTACCCGGAAACCCGCCTCCCCCTTAGTTGATCCCTTACCCACTCCTCACCTACTATGAAATTTATCATCATCGGCCTGGGCCAGTTTGGTCGCGCTCTTGCCCTCAATCTCGCCAAGCACGACTTCGAAGTGACTGTCATTGATGAAAAAGAAGCCCTCGTCTCCGAGCTCAAAGACCGCGTCAGCTGTGCGTACGTGGGCGACGCGAGCGATAGCCGCCTGCTGCGCAAGCTGGATCTGGGGGAGGACACCTGTGTCATCATTGCCGTGGGCGAGAACTTCGAGCGCAATCTCCTCATCTCCGCTCAGCTCATCGAGCTGGGCGTCAAGAAGATCTACGCTCGCTCCGTCAATGAGTTGCAGGGCCGCGTTCTCGAGAAAATCGGCGTGTCCAATCTCTTCCGCGTGGAAGATGTGGCCGCCATTCAGCTGGCTTCGAGTTTCATCAACGAAGGCTTGATGAAAACCCGCAAGATCGACTCCACACACTCGCTGGCAGATGTGCGCCTGCCGATAGAGTGGATAGGCAAATCCCTCATGGAGGTCGAGCTGCGCAATCGCTACCACCTGAATCTCATCACCCTGCGCCGGGGCAAAACCACTGAGTCCGATGCCAATGATGACGTGCTCGCGCGCAAGGAGCAGCCGGTCATCGGCACGCCGGATCCCTCTGCCCCCTTCCAAGCCGGGGATGTGCTTGTCTTGTTCGGCAAAGAAACTGACCTGAAAAAATTTGTAGAACACTTCGATTTAAAATGAGGCCGACCACACCTTCACGAGTCGCTTTGCCGGAGCGGGTCTTCGGCGGCTATATCTTTGATCTCGATGGCACACTGGTGGACAGCATGCCTGTGCACTACCGGGCGTGGCGGCTTGCTCTGCGTGAAAACGGCGCCCCGGCACATGTTTTCCGCTGGGAGGAATTCACCGCCCACGGCGGCATGGCCGCGCACGATATTGTGCAGGAACTCAACACCACCTACGGCCTGAGCATGCCGCCGGCGCGCGTGGCTGATGAGAAGCGCGCCCACTATGCCCGACTCGTGGCGGAAGAAGCGCTGCCCCCCATCCGCGAGACGGTCGAGCTCGTGCACAGCCTCCGCGCCCGCGGCATTCCATACGCCATCGGCACCGGCAGCGCCCTGCCCGGCGCCCTCTCCACCCTCCGCGCCGCCGGCCTGCAGGGGCTTTTCTCCCTCATCATCACGCCGGATGATGTGGAGCACGGCAAACCGGCGCCGGATATTTTCCTGCTCGCGGCACAGCGCATGGGCGTGCCGGCGGCAGATTGTGTGGTGTTTGAGGACGCAGAGCCGGGGCTCGCTGCGGCACGCGCGGCAGGCATGGCCGCGGTGCGAGTGCTCGCCGTGCCCCCGCCGGAGGAAACGCCCTAAACCCACGCGCTGATTTTGAACAAACACCGCCCTTGCTGCATCTTATCATCTGATATGAATACCCTCGTCCGCATCTCCCTGCCGCTCCTCCTGCTGGCGCCCGCTGCGCTGGCAGATCTCCGCATCCCCCCGCCGGCGGTGCCGGCTTCCACAGGTGGCGCCCAGTCCGCCTACCATTGCGAACTGTTGGCCGCCAACGCCGTGCATGCCATCTTCAAAGAAATCCGCTCCATCCCGGTGCTCGAGCCGGGCGCCGCGCCCTCCTCGCAGGAGATTGCGGTCTTTGAGGTGAAACAAAACCTGGCGCACCGCCGCTACGACCGCATGGGCGACCCCGCCCTCCAGCCCGGCAAGCTCTGCTCCGTGGTGTTGGCGGCCGATGTGCCGGGGCAGGATGCTACCCTCGCAGGCACCCTCCGCCAGCTCTCCCCCGGCGAGGAGGTGCTCATGAATATCGACCACATCTACGTCTTCCGCGACAGCGGCAACGAGAACGTGCGCGCCTGCACCCGCTTCGCCAAGGTGCAGAGTCCCCAGCCCCTCCCCCTTCGCTCAGAGCCCGCGGACTCCCCCACCACTCCGGCGGCCCCCATCACCCCGGCCACACCCATTGCTCCGGCCATCTCCCAGCCCTCGGCAGATCAGGCAGATTGGACCATCGTGGGGCAATCGGTACAAGAAATCATCCGCTATGATGCCCCCGGCTCCGAGCCCAAGCGCATGAAAGTAGAAACCCGCCATGAATACTCGCGCAAGACCAAAGAAAAACGCACGCGCAAGTTTATCAATGACGTAGAGGTGGATCCGCAGACTGACCTCCCCCTCGCGCCCACGGGTCAGCCTGCTGCCCCTGCCGCGGCTCCGCAGCCGGCGGCCGAGCCGGAGCCCACCCCCCAAGCCCCGGCGGCAGAGCTGCCCCCCATCCCGGATCCGGTGAGTATGTGAGGCAACCACGCCCGGCGCTTTTGCCACGCCCCCGCTAGGCTGCGGCCTCGGGGGCTTTTTGCGGGCGCCGCTCAGCACCCCACAATTTGGCGCCAAATTTGGCGCCAACACGCGTTTTAACCTTGCGCGCAAGATGGGAAAAATGGTAGAATACAAGCATGATCAGAGTACTGGCTGCTACAGATTTTTCGGCGGATGGGCGCGTGGTGGTCGATTTTGCGGCCAACCTTGTGCGCCAATGCGGGGGGAAGATGTACCTCCTGCACGTGGTGGAGCCCTGCATGGTGAATGCCGCAGGCTGCCTGACTCCCAATGAATTGGCAGATGGCGACTCCCTCGATGAGCTGCACCACCGCTCACTGCTCAACATCGCCCACACCCGCGCCACCCGCGCGGCGGAAAAGATCAGCAGCAAATGGGATATCCCCATCTACGGCAAGGCCGAAGAGGCTGATGATGTGGTGGAGTGCATCCACAACTTCTGCGGCCGACACCACATCGACCTCCTCGTCATCGGCAACCGGCACCACTTCCTCCTCTCCTCCATCCTCCTGGGCAACACGGCTGAGAAACTCATGCGCACCTCCAAAATCCCCGTCACGGTTGTCCCCTGCTGCGTCTGATTCACGCCCGCCTTGAAATTATTTGAACAAAACAGGCAGACAAAGTGTCACACCTCTACCGCGAAACCACTCCGTTCAACTCCATGAAGACATCCCTCCTCGCCGCTGCCCTCCTCCTCGCCGCTCACGCCCTTCCCCAAGTGTCCGCTGCGCAGGAAGATTCTCAAGCAGCCCAGCTCCGCAGGCTCGTTGAGCTTCAGCAAAATCTGTTTCAGCAAGGCGTCATTTCCTACTTGCCCGTCCTGGAGGCTGAGGAGGCCAGCCTCCGCCACCTCCTCTCCCACAGCAGCGGGGCGGAGGCGGATGCGCTGCGCCTCCAGCTGCAGGAAAACTACACCAACCAGTTGAAAATCCTGGGAGCCTATGGGGATGCCGATAAGCTCCTCGCGGTACGGCTCCGGCTGCAGGCGCTCACAGAGCCTTCCCGGCCGACCGTCTTGGAGCTGTGCCGTCAGGCCGCTGAGCAGAAGCTCGAGCAATATCGCCAAGGCAGCGTCTCCTATGACGAGGTTTGGAAAGCGGATCTTGCGTATTTCCGTGCCGCTGAAGCGGCGCATGACAAACGAGCCCCCGAGCTCCGCCAAAACTTGAAACAGAATGGCCAAAAGCTTCTCGAGCTCTACAGGCAGATGAACGACCCGGCCAAGGAGGCCGAGCTGCTGAGCCTGATGGGCTCCCTGTAACCCTGCTCAACACCTGCGCACGCGTGCGGCAGCAGAGGGCGCTTTGGCGCTTTCTGCTGCCGCACTTGTGTGCAACACGCCGGCTTGTCCCCCTTGTCAGGAGCTACCGCTTGCTGATGAGGGGGGGCATGTGTGCACAAACTGTGGGCGGCGTGTGTGTGATGCCATGTACGGAGCCGCACTGCCGCGGCGCCTCCCGCAGAGCGCCGCCCCACTCGCGGCGCCCCGGTGGCGCAAGCCCTCAACTCAACCCCAAGCGGGAGTTGATGATTTCTGTCACCATCTTGGGATTTGGCTTGGGCTGAGCCGCCTTCATGACCTTGCCGGTGAGGGCATTGATGAGCTTGGTATTGCCCCCTTTCACGAGTTCCACCAGCTCTTGATTCTCAGCCAACACCGCATCCACCAATCCCTCCAGCGCGCCGGAATCCGCTTTCTTGTAGCCGAGCGAAGCCGCAGCAGCGGCGGCATCTTGCTCCGGGTGCTGCCAGAGAAGCTCCAGCACCTCACGCGCCTGATTATTGGACACAATCCCCTCCTCGACAATGGCGACCAGCCCGGCCAGCGCCTGCGGCGACACCGGGCACTCCTCCAGCGGAGTCTCCTTATCCGCCAGCGTGGCCACCAGATTATTGATAACCCAGTTTGCGGCCTTGCGGGCGGGAGCCCCGGCGCTCACCATCTGCTCCACATAGCGCCGCAGCCCGGCCTCCGCCACCAGCGTATTCGCATCTGCCACAGGCAAGCCGTAGCGGGAGATCAGGCGCTCACGCAGGGCTTCCGGCAGCTCGGGCATGTCCTTCCGGGCGCGCTCCACCAGGGGCGCCGTGCGCACAGGAATGAGATCCGGGCAGGTGTGGTAGCGGTAGTCGTGTGCATTTTCCTTGGTGCGCATGACGATGCTCTCCCCCAGCGTGTCATCCCAGCGGCGGGTGGACTGCACCTGCGCGATGCCCCTATCCAGCTCCTCCGCCTGGCGGTGGATTTCATAGATGAGCGCCCGGCGCGCCGCGGACATGGAATTAATATTCTTCATCTCAATCTTGGCGCCCAGCTCCACCTGGCCCTTGGGGCGCAGGGACACATTCACATCGCAGCGCATCTGGCCTTTCTCCATATCGGCATCCGAGATACCGGCGCACACCATGATCTGCTGCAGGCTCTTGAGGTAGGCATAGGCCTCATCCGGCGTGGTGAGATCCGGCGCAGATACAATCTCCATCAGCGGGGTGCCGCCGCGGTTGTAGTCCACCAGAGAATAGCTGCCATAGTGAGTCAGCTTCGCCGCATCTTCCTCAAGGTGAATGTGATCCAGCTTCACGCGGCGCACCACAGGCTCAGTGGGATCCACCTTGACCCCGGCGGGAAAAGCCCAGGAGTACAGCGGCACCTCGCCCCCCATGCACAGCGGCAAGTCAAGCTGGCTGGTCTGGTAGTTCTTGGGCATGTCCGCATAAAAATAATTCTTGCGATCCCACTTGGAAACAGGCGGCACCGAGCAGCCGAGCAAAAGGCCGGCAAGGATGGTGCGCTCGATGGCGTATTCATTGAGCGTGGGCAGCGCGCCGGGCATGCCCAGGCAGGTGGGACACACGTTGGTGTTGGGCTCGTAGCCGAAGCCGGCCTTGCATGAGCAGAACATTTTGGTAGCGGTGCGGATCTGGCAGTGCACTTCCAGGCCGATGGTCACAAGATAGTCATTTACGGGCATAAGTTCGGGTGGGGGAAAATGGGGTTAAGAGGCGGCGTTATTCTCATGCAATGCGTCTTCGAGATCTGTGCGGAAACTCTCATCAAACACGTCATCAAAACACTCAGAGTGCGTGTCGCCCATGTTCTCAAACACGGCGTCCAGCGCATCGGAAAATGTGTCAAAAGGCTCTTGATCATAGCCCGGCAGGCTCGCGATGCGCACGATCTCACAGCGGATTTTCCACAGCACCACCTCCAGCCGCGCACAGGCGCGCGCTAGCTCCGCGCGCTTCTTTTCCGGAAAATTGCTCACCTTCAGGCGGTGCGGGGGCAAGAGGTTGTGCAGGCGCCCGGATATGGTCTTGAGCTCCGCCACGGCCGAGTTCGCGCTGGCGGAGTCCATCACCCTGCTCAGCACGCGCAAGACCTCCGCATCGGGCTCTTCCAGCTTGCCGAGCCGGCTGATCTCGTCGGCCGCCTCATTCTCGCTGAGGTTCAGCGTGGTTGTCTGCAAGGCCTCCGAAAAATCATCCGTAAAAACACCGAGCTTCATGGCGTGCAGGAAGGCGCTGATCAGCTGCGGTGAGTCGTAGCAGCGCGCGCGGCACAGGCTCTCAAACTCATAGCTCAAGTCCTCATATGCCTCCGCTATGCGGTATGTGTCCTGCCCCAGCGCCTCCACATCAAGCGCCTGCGCATCCGAGTCAAACAAGCGGTCGCTCATGCGGCTGGAAAGCTCACAAAGCTCGCGAAACTTCGGCGCAGCCGCATTGGCTGAGCTCTCATCCACCACGCCGGAAAGCAAGAACCACATCTCCTTTGTCACGCTGAGCAGCTGCGTGCCCACATTTTCCTCCGCCTTGGGGGCCGGGTTGGCTGCGCTCACGCAGGGCTGGGTCAGCAGAGCCAACCAGCACATGCAAACAACGGAGCCGAGACGCAACATATCCCCGCCATTCTACACAGAGCAGTTGAAAATTTCAAGCCGCTAATGGGACATATCATGAAAAATTTACCTAGAGCCCTAGATAGCCAAAGAATAAAATACTGACACACAAATACACGTATTTTATCTTGGCAAACGGCTCAACTGCGTGTAAAATGTATGCTCGTGATTCATTGCCGCTTCTGCAATAACCCCGCAGCAATTTTTCTGACGCAAATCGTGGATGGAAAGCTGACCGAGCTTGCCCTGTGCAAGAAATGCGCTAAGGCAAGAGGTATTTTCGATCCACTCAAACTCACGCTTGCGGAACAAATCTTCCCCTCCGAAATCAGCGGAGAGGTCGAGAAGTTCATTAACCACATGCTTGAGTCTTCCCTTGTGGAGGATGCTGAAGATGATGAGCTTGCGGCGCTTCCTGATATGCTGACGGAATGTCCCGCCTGCCACTATAGCATCGAGCAGTACCGCAGCTCCGGCCTGCTGGGCTGCCCGGAGTGCTATAAGGCATTCTCCTCAGAGTTGGCCATTCTGCTGGAGGATCTCGGCGCCTCTCCGGCGCCCGCCGCTGCGGTGGAGCAGGACTACCTGGACTCCCCTGCCCTCGAGCGCAGGAGGCTCGAGGTGCTCATGCACGATGCCATCCGCAATGAAAACTACGAAGAGGCCGCGCGCCTGCGCGACCGCATCAAGGAGCTACCGGAGTCATGACCAACTCATACCTCACCCCCCTGCTTCAGCGCCTCCCTGCCCTTGTCGGCCAAGCCGGCAAGTCCGGGGTGATGCTGGGCACGGTCTGCAGCATCGACCTGAATCTCAAGGGATTCCCCTTTGTCGGCTGGAGCACGGCAGAATCGCGGTGTGCGGTGCAGAAGCTCCTGCTCCCGGTCATTGACAAACTCGCGCCCTGTAAGTGGGTGCTCCGGGCGCCGCTGGAGGAGCTCACGCAAGAGCTCCGCTACCTGCTTCTTGAGCGCGGGCAGATCACGCCGACTCTCGCCGCAAGGCGGGACAACGCCTCCGTTCTCATCAATGATCAGCAGGATACTCTGTGCCTGATCAATGATGAAGAGCACCTCAGCTTTCAGCGCTTCACCCCCGGGGCCGCCTTTGACGCCTCGGCGGCCGACTCCCTGCTGCAGCTGCGCGATGCGCTCGCGCACGAGCTGCCGCTGGCCTACTCCGGCGTGTTCGGCTACACCATGGGTGACCCCACCAAATCCGGGGAAGCGCTGTACTTCTCCGTGCTCATGCGCTTGCCGGCGCTCCGGCTCGACCGGCGCCTGGAAGCCGTGTTCCGCGCGCTGGAAGATATGGAGGTATTCTACTCTCCCCTCTTCCCCGGATTCAAGGAAGACGTGGGGGATCTCTACCTGTTGCACGCGCCGTCTGCCCCCCTGCACAAGCGGGAGCAGCTCCTCGAGCGCATGCAGTACATCACCCATGACCTGGCCCGGCAAGAGCTCAACGCCCGGGCGCGCCTGCTGCAGGGCGCCAAAAGCGCGGCCAAACTCCAAAAGGCCACCGCGGCGGCCCTCCGCTCGCTCTCGCACGCCAAACAGCTCAAATACAAGGACATGCTCGAGTCTCTCTCTCTGATTCGCCTCGGTCTGGACACCGGTTTGCTCAAGGCCGCGCGCCCCAAGAAGGCTGAGCAGCTCTTGTGCCGCGCCTACCTGGATGCCGCTCCGGCTTTCCTGCGCTTCTGCCGCGACTGCCGCACACGCACCGCGAGCCGCAAAGCCCGCGCTGCCTACATGCAGGAGCTTTTTACTCAATCATTATCTCTCACTCCTACTTTTTAACTTTTTCTATGTCGAACTATTCTCCCCGACTTTACCAAGCCCTCACCATCGCTAGAGAAGAGGCGATCAAAGCAAACTACAACTTCCTCGGCGCAGAGCACCTGCTGCTCGGGCTGCTGATCCAAGAACACGGAATTGTCGAAACGATCCTCACCCAAATGGGTATCAATGCGAGCACGCTCTGCGAGGAAATCAAAAAATCTCTCTTCACTCATGATCGCCCTCACGGTGAGGAACTTAAGCCCGGCGCGCTGCCGCCGACTGCTCGTGTCAAACGCATTTTGGAGATTGCCGCCGAGGAGGCGGAGGCGTTCAATGCGGAGCTGACTGATGTGGAGCATGTGCTGCTGGCCATCCTCAAGGACGACGAGGGCTTGGCCTACAAGGTGCTTTCCAGAAACGGCGCCCGCTATGACCTGGCTCGCGCCATTGTCGCGCAAAACAACGACAAACTGCGCCAGTACCGCTTCCACTCGAGCAAGCCGCAGCCCCCCGACCAGGACCCTGATGATGACGATGATGATGAGGACTACACCTCTGCTTTCCGCCCCAACAGCACCCTCGGCAGCGGCAACAGCGACCACAGCGCCATTCACCGAAAATCTGCCCTGAACGACTTTGGCCGGGATCTCACCTCCCGGGCGGCCAAGGGTGAGCTTGACCCCGTCATCGGCCGCACCAAAGAGATCGAGCGCGTGATCCAAATCCTCTGCCGCCGCGGCAAAAACAACCCGGTGCTCTTGGGTGAGGCTGGCGTGGGCAAGACGGCGATTGTCGAGGGGCTCGCGCAGTTGATCGTGGCCGGCGATGTGCCGGACTTCCTGCTCAACAAGCGCATTATCTCGCTGGACCTGGCGGGCATGCTTGCGGGCTCCAAATACCGCGGCCAATTTGAGGAGCGGCTCAAGGGGATGATGGAAGAAATTCTCAGCGAGAAGAATGTCATTCTCTTTGTGGATGAAATGCACACTCTTGTCGGCGCCGGAGCCGGTGGAGACGGCGCGATGGACGCTTCCAACATCCTCAAACCCGCCCTCTCTCGCGGTGAGTTGCAGGTCATCGGCGCCACCACTCTGGACGAATTCCGCAAGTACATCGAAAAAGATGCGGCTCTCGAGCGCCGCTTCCAGCAAGTCCCCGTCGGCGAGACCACGGTCGAAGAGACTATCCTCATCCTCAAAGGCTTGCTGCCCAGCTATGAGAAGTTCCACCAAGTGCGCTACACCCCCGAGGCTCTCGAGGCGGCCGTGCAGCTCTCCAAGCGCTACATCATCGGCCGCTTTCTGCCGGACAAGGCGATCGACGTCATGGACGAAGCGGGCTCTTTCAAGCGCGTGATTCGCATGACCCGCCCGGATAATATCAAGCAAATGGAACAACACTGCACCGACCTCCAGGAGCGCAAGCTCAAGGCCATCAATGAGCAGGACTTTGAGCTCGCCGCTCAACTACGAGATGAAATCACCAAGGTCAACAAGGAGCTCGAAACGTGTCTGGCCGCATGGAAAAACGACATCGGCAAGCAGTATCTCCCTGTCACGGAAGAAGATATCATGAATATCATCTCCAAGTGGACCGGTATTCCCCTCGCGCGCATGGAGGAAAAAGAAGCAGAGAAACTCCTGCACATGGAGGATGAGCTGTGCAGCCGCGTGATCGGCCAGGACAAGGCATGCTCCGCCATTGCGCGCGCTTTGCGCCGCAGCCGGGCGGACATCAAAGACCCCAATCGCCCCATCGGCTCCTTCCTCTTCCTCGGCCCCACCGGCGTGGGCAAAACCTACCTCGCCCGCAATCTGGCAGAGCTCATGTTCGGCACGGCCGATGCGCTCATCCAAGTCGACATGAGCGAGTACATGGAAAAACACAGCGTGAGCCGCCTCATCGGCTCGCCTCCCGGCTATGTGGGGCATGACGAAGGCGGCCAGCTCACAGAGCGCATCCGCCGCCACCCCTATGCGGTGGTGCTCTTCGATGAGGTCGAAAAAGCCCACCCGGATGTCATGAACCTCCTGCTCCAAATTCTCGAGGATGGCTGCGTCACCGATGCCATGGGGCACCGCATCAACTTCAGCAACACGATCATCATCCTCACCTCCAATGTTGGCGCCAGCCTCGCCTCCTCTCAAGGACACATGGGCTTCAGCTCCATCGGGGTCAATGAGTTCGACTACGACCTCATGAAAGAGCGCATCTCAGATGCTGCGCGCAAGCAATTCCGGCCGGAGTTCATCAACCGCTTCGATGAGCTGATCATCTTCCGCATGCTCGGTCAGCAGGATATGGAGAAGATCGTGCAGCTCGAGGTGAACAAGCTCTTCAAGCGCCTCGCCAACAAGCAGATCTTCCTCACCATCTCTCATGAGGTCGTGCGCATGCTGGCCGAGAAAGGTTGCGACCCGCAATACGGCGCGCGCCCCATTCGCCGCGCCATTGAGACCCTGCTTGAGGACCCCATCGCCGAGGCCATGCTGCGCGGGGAATTCGCCACCGGGCACACTTCGGAGATCATCCGCCCGGATCCGAACTCCACCGCCATTGCCTTTGTCGATGTGACCCCGGCCCCCAAGCCGCAAAAGGAAAAAAAGCGCAGCGCCCCTGCCGCCACGCCGGACAAGAAATCCCGGCCGGCCGCCGCCAAACGCGCCAAAGCGACCTCCGGCAGCACCAAGTCCCCCGCCAAAAAAGCAGCGCCGAAAAAGAGCAAAGGCGCGGCTAAAGACAAGAGCTGAGCCCCCCTCAGCTCCGCCTGGCGCCCAAGCATGACCGCCTCACCTGCCCAACAGCAGATGAGGCGGTCTTTTTGAACACTGCGTCACGCCCCGCACAGCAGTAACACCCCCGTGCGGCAGCGCGTGCGCTTACTGCTGCCAGCGGCCGGCGCCCACAGGCATGCGCCCCTCCCCCACAGGTTGGTAGCGCGTAGACGCCGTATTGCCGAGCATCGGCACCCCCAGAGCCTGCTTCCACTTGGCGCTCATGCTCATGCCGGTGTAGCACCCATAGCTGAAACACTTGGCATTCGGCGCAAACGCCGCGCGGCGCAAACGCGCCCCCAGCTCATCCTCATGAATCCACTGCTTCGAAGAACCAATGATCGTATTGCTGTAATCCAGCATAAAAGCATGCGCATTCGAATGCCCGAAATAATAAAAAGTCGAAATGCGATCCGCCCCACTCGGTGCATTATTAATTGCGCTGCACGCCTGCGCCGACGTATCAACAAACACCAACTTAGCCGCATACTTCCTCGCCAGATCCCGTATCATCCCCACATAATCCTTCCCATCCTCGCGACCGCGGGCAATATAAGCCGGCCGGTACACGATCCACACAAACCGCACCCCCGGATTCTCACGGCGCGCTATCTCCATGCGCACTGTCGATGCCCGCACAAAATTAGCCCACCAATTATCATGCTTAGCAGGGCCGCGCAATATTTCCCACGACTTGAGCGCAACGCCTCCGGTCAGAATCACTTCCACTCCCGATGCGGTCGCACAGCCGGCCCACAGCGCAGCCAATGCCACTCCCCATTGTCTCATTTGCGTTATCACGCATGGCATCATACGCCACTCTCTCCTCCCTGTCAAGCCCTCTGATGGTCAATTTTCTTGCTCCCTGCCCCTCCCTTCCTCATGGCCCGGAAGCCCCGCCCTGCACTTACGATGTCTCCCTGTCACATGCGCCCGGATTGCAGGTATTGTTTGACAATCACATTAAATTCAGGCATGATATAATGCAATGAAAGAGTCTATGGATCTCTTCTCCCTCACGCCTATCAACGTTAAGAACGAAATATCAAAAGAATACCAACGCTCCGAGATGGAGTTGGTAGACGCCCAGCGCAAGCGGAGAGGCTTCTGCAAAACTCAGCGCATGATAAGGGACTTGCATGTCGAAGCCCAAATTGATGACCTGTCTTTGGAGATACGCATGGCGCCCTCTGCCCTAGCCTCTCTCATGCTCGAGCGCCGTTATATGCCGCAAAGCAACGGCTCCATCATATTAAACGGCAAAGTAATTGGTAAATACCTGTCAACGCGGGAGCTTGTGGTGATGAACCCTCAGAACACCAGAATTCGCATCATGCCGGATCACTATGCCCGACGCTTTTTCTGGGCCAGGCAGCATGGCTTATCTATTTCAGAATCATTGGAGTACTGCAATAATCGCAACTTGTTTCTATTGGTAGAACGCGAAACCATCCTCAGCTCATTTTGCGGACACGCTGCCACTACCTCTCTATTAACCCCTCAGGACATCGCAGAAGTCGAAAAACTACACGAAAAAACATACCTCTGCATCTTTGCTCTTTGCCTGCTGTGGAACGCCTGCTGCCCCCCGGACCCCACTTTGCGGTGGCGGATAGGAAACGCCATCCCGGACATTCCCTCTTTCTCTCCCATAGAAAAAAACGGTAAGTTCTTTCTTTCTCTCGCCCCGGAAGACATAGCGCGCCCCATTTCCGCCCTTGACAAAATAATATGCTTCTTCACCCAGCGTCTCGCTGTCGGTATCCTCATCATACTGTGCAGCCTATGGCTGACTCTCGCCATTGCAAGTCAAGGCGCCCAGCCGGATTGGAAAGAACTCATCCTCCCGAGCAGCCTCCTGAGCATTCTTCTCCTCGCCTCTTTCATATGGCCAAGCTCCGCCCCCAAATCCCCATTCCACTTCCCGGCAGACTGATCGCCCTCCCACTTTTCCCCCCATACTTCGGCTTGGCATGCCGGATGAGCCTGCCAAGCCGAAGTTTTTTACGCTCCTATTCCTTCATCTCAGAACTGCTCTCGGGCACACCCTCCTGCGCACGAGCAAACTCCTTTAGGAAATCCTGATTCCACTTTTCAATTGTATCGATCTTGTCGCTCAAAAAGGTACGCAAATGCGCTTTCTGAGTGTGATAGAGAAAAACAAACAACATTTTAGCTAATTTTTTCTGCTCCGCCGGGTTAAAGGCATCCTCATCCAAGAGGAGCGCTTTCACCTGGTTTTCCTTATGACTGCCGGCGTGATACAGCAGCCCAAACAAGCGGTATTGATAATAATAACGCAGTTCCTCCGGCAGCATGTTTATGAGATCCTCATTCTTCATCATTTCGTCTACTCCGCATTTGTACAAGAAAGTAGATAGAGATTCCAGTATCTTACGCATTTTGTTTCCTATGGAAAATCTATCGTCCTTCTGCTCTGAATTCGGTGTAACGATGTATTGGAAAACGTCATTTAACAATACCCCATATTCACTTGTAAACTGCTTTTCTATCTTGTATAGTTTGTTATCTTTCAGACTCAGCACATTTACTTTTTTTTGCTTTTCTTTACTCTTATAATAAGCGTTTGCCAGATAACTGATCGTCTGCCTATCATGTGACATGAGGAGGATTTTACTGTTTTCGTTACCTTTACAAAATTCAACTATCTGGTATTCAATAAATGACAAAATGCCTATCTTATTGTTGAAGTCAAAGGATGATATAGGATCATCAATTACGAGTAGGCGTTCCGCTGAATACCTGTGTTGCAATGCTTGATTTTGAAAGATGCGTACAAAGAAATACACGAGCGCCAGGATGTTTCTCTCACCTATCGACGCCATATTGACGTTCACATTTTGATTATTTACAATGAGCTTATAACTTCCGTTCGATGCTTCAAGCTTCATACGATCGTGACTAATAAAGATATAGGATAGATACTCATTGATGAGATCGAGCGCTATCTTGACGTTATGCATCTTATGCAGCAAATCTTCTTTCTCTTTTTCCAAGGCCTCATCCCGTTCGGTTAATTCCCGGATTTTATTGACAAGTTGATCGTAGGATTTCTTGAGTTCCTTGAATTGCAGGCTGTCCTCTTTGTTTTCCAAACAGGCTACCTTTTTGTTGAGAGCTGCTGCATCTGCAATCCGTTGCGCTCTTTCAGAAATACTGCTGTTATATTCATTTAAGCTATTTCTGAACGACTCCAGACACTCATTACAGCCTTTAAGCAGTCTGGAGAAGAGGTCTACGTCGATGTTTTCTGCGGGCTTGTAAACATTCTGCTTTTTCGCAACAATAGCCTTTTTAATATTATACAACTCTTGCATCAAAGATTTATAATTCAATTTATAATCCGCAATATTCCCAATGATGCCTTTCTCTCGTAATTGACTGATTTGCTCTTCCTGCCAGAGAGACGAAGAAAAGTTATTGATTTTATCGATATAAGATTGAAGCTCTTGCTCATAGGCACGGGCTTCATCTTCGTACAATTGAGAGATGACCATTAAAACAGTTTCCCTATGGTCAGGGCGTATCTCCTGCAGACACAGCGGACAATATTTCTTATCCTGATCCGAAAGCAGCTCTTGAGTCTTATCTTTTGATTCTCCTGACTGAAGTATTGCCTCAATCTTTTTGCCGTACTCATCCAAATTGGGTTTGACGATGACCTTTCCCAGTAGAGCGCTAAGCTCGTCCACATTGATGGGGGAGGGAATATCTTTTATCGTTATTCCGACTAGCTGAGCATCTTTGCTGGATTCGATGTCCGCAATCTTCTGCTCCAACTGATTGCTTAGCTCGACTAAGTCATCTTCACTGTCGATATCGCTGGCGATAATGTCATGAACAAAATCATCCTTGATTGCTGTATTGGTTTTATTTGCTCTGATTCTTCTATCTCTATCTGCATATCTTTCTTTCAGCGTCTTCCTGATTCGTGCCTCATAAAATAGATGTGAGCTGGCGTTTTGGGCCGAATCCTGTTTACTTTTTTTCTCATTTAAGTCTTCCAGTTCTTTCCGCGTCTGAGTTTGTTTATTTGTGACTTCTCTTATCTTAGCATCGTACTCAACCTGGGCACCGAGCATGACGATAGTGTCTAGTCCGCTCTTGTTAATCCTAACATTTTCATCAATAAAATGTTCATCAAACACGTAAATGTTCCTTTGGGCTTCTTCAGAGATTGCCCCATTGAAGTCGACAGTAAATCCCTCCTCTTCTGCTCTTCCGGCGGCAAACAGTCGGATAGCTTTCGCAAGGGTTGATTTGCCGCAGCCATTCCGTCCGTAAAGAAGGTTGATGTTCTTGGACAAAATTGCTACGCCATCCTCCTGAGGAACCAAGTTCTGTTCATCCTTAAAGCATTGGCCTTTTATATTCAATTGATTCAATTTTTTAGACATATTTTTGTAACAGTTACAGAAATATGATATCAGACACTCGACTATAAATCAATAAAAAACAAAGGCTGTCCTATCCCTACTCCTCTGCTGTGTGGTTATCCCTATGCGTGAGCCTCATTCTGCCTTTTCTGAGTCTTGATGCGGCATATTTCCTTTAAACCACTCTTCCCTGAACTCGATGAGAAATCGAACTTGCTGATCCTCTATTTCATAGACTTCATATGCATCTGTTTCCTCGTGTGAGGCCTCTACCATATAAAGCCTGCTCTCTTTTTCTATAAAAAGTCTGCGTCCTCTTGTGCCATCTCCCTCTACCATTGTATAGACTACCTTTCCTTCTCCGTCCTCCTCACTCCATGTATTGGCACACAATAAACGAGTTTTGAACTCTTCTATGCTCTCTTCATGCAGCGCGTAAGGCGCTATCTTTTTCAAGCGTTCTTCCAACACGCTGTCTTGGCCGGCACATAGCAAAGCCACCATTCCTAATAACAGAGCATGAGATTGTGATTTCATCATGAATGTACGGCCTTCACCCTCTTTCCTGGTTCAGTAGGGAGTAGTAGAGAGTCTTCCCTTTCTGATATCGCTCACTTGCCTCCGGCTTCATGTGGTAGCCATGCCTCTCCAGTATTTCACTTTTTTTAACTTTACTCCATATCCTCTCCATTGCTTCCTGATGGGCGGCATTGGGCATATCCTCTTTTTCCCAGATCTTATCTAAAACATCCTCAGGCAGTTTGGCGCCAAATGACAAAAGAGCATCCAGAAGCCGCAGGCTCCTTTGATGATCGCGATGGGGAGGAAAAGGCGTTTTCAGCACTATATGCTCAGCCGCCGTCAATCCGCGCTCATCGCTTGCATTCAGAAGATCCGGCGCCATCGCGAGAACTTGCCGGATCAAGCTCTCATCCATTGCGCTGTAAAAAAGGACATGGCGGCCGTTTGCATCTCTTGCGCGCACATCTGCCCCTAAGTCAATGAGCGCCTTTGCCACGTCTTTACGATGAATGGCTAACGCTTCTATGAGAGGCGTACGGCCATAGATCAGCCTCCTTTCAAGTGGTAGATGCCACGCAGCAAACTGTTCTTTCAATTCTGATACTGTCCCGACGGCATATCGGATCAGCCCGCGCAGTTCTTCACTCTTCAGCCCTGAGGCATCTCCCGCGTTCCCGATGATCAGGCTGGCGAATTCATACTTGCTGTTTGCCAAGTACGCTCTATCGTTCTCATACTGAGCCCTGCCCTCAGGTGTCTGCCACTCAGCGCCCCGGCGCATGAGCCATTGAGCCATAGCGACATCCTGCGCTTTCTTCCCGTAATGGGTAACCGCGAACATTCCCATATATGGAGAATCCCGCCATATGGATTCTAACACGCCGGAAAAGCCGTAAATAGGCTCTCGCTGCTTCAGCATCTCGTCGATGAGGTCTGCATGATGCCGATTGCAGCTTACCATTGCCCACAACCACGGGATGCCCTCCTCTGCTCCAAGCAAATCCGGGCGTTTTCTCCACACATAGTCAATCACTTCCTCATCATCCTGACAGCAAGCAGCCCACAAGACATTGTCGCCCTCCACACTCTTTTCCCCGAAATCATCTCCGCATTCTGCGAGTTTGCACAGAATGGCCCGGCTCCCTGCATAAGCTGCTATCCACGCTGCCGGCGCGGTCTTCATCAGTATTGCCGCTCTGGCTTCTGCCGAACCAAACACGTTTTCGATCTGGTTGACTTCCTGATAATGAAGATACAACTCTTTTGTCCCTTTGCTTTCAGGCTCCGCACGACTCAGGCTGGCGCTCGCCGCACACAAGAGGCCCAAAGGTATAGAGATGTTATTTATGATGTACATATTACCAAGAAATATTGACAAGCATTCTATTTCCAAACAATTGGCCAGGAAGTTGTGAACCTGGGCGAGCCGGGAGCCTTACGCACAACACCTCTGTCTTTTAAAGATATTCTCTTGCCTCCCAGGGTGACATATTTCTCAGGTGTTAAATGATTAATATCAAACTCTACGCTAAAACCGTATATTGTAGCCTTGGCCTCTACCTCCTTGCCGTCTTTTACGATACTCTGAGTAAGGCCGGGTAAAGGAGCCTTAGGAATCAGCATCATCATGTTTTGATCCACATCTTGATACACCTCTTCTCCTCGCCATAAGCAGATATGGATATGATCATCAAATCGCTGTATTTGCATCGTCACGTACTGTTCTGACTCATCACACAAACAGAAAGAAAGCAATCCTTTCGTGTTCTCCTCATTTGTGCGGAAATAAATGAACGAGATGTCCTTTATCTTCACTGGCTCGGCGCAGGAACGCTCCTTCTCATGTTGTAGACAAATGAATGAGATGATCAACAATATGACAAAAGCAATGAATGCTACAATCCTATATCTCATAAAATTTTCACAGTACTTGTTCACCGTAAGGCATATTGGGGCATATAAGAGCGGGATTCCTTACCTATGAGTGATATTATCAGAAGTTTGAGTTATGAAACATTATCTGTTCGTAGCTCACGGCGTGATCTTGAGCGTTGTAGGAGATGGCTCATGTGCCGGTGTCGCATAGCCCTCGCATCCACGCGCTCTCTCGCGTGAAACACAGGAGCGACTCACCGGAAATAACTTTGAATGAAAAGTCAACACATACGCACCCCCAGGGTTTAACATAAAAAATATATTCCATCAAGAAAAAAGCATCGTACAGCAACAAATAACATAAGTTTTGTACCCCTCATTTTTGAAAAACTCTGCCACTTGCTACGTCCCCCTCCCCTGTACGATGAGGCTCAGAGCATCGAGGGTGCCGGGGATGTGATGCGGGCGCCAAGAGGTGGCAGGAGATGGTAAAATGTGGCCGGACAATCGTGTAATTGCCTGACCTTTGCGGGATTGGAGGGGATGCCCCCCAATCCCTATTTTTTCGCGCTCTGG
>JAFLSS010000031.1 GCA_022510805.1 Akkermansiaceae bacterium | reverse complement strand
GATCCGGCAGAATTATGCTTCAATAGCTCATGAGGGGGTATAGAAATGACCACATCCTCGCAATCTCACTGTTGATCACGCTTCCTGCCCATGAAATTATTTTCTTGGGACGGGTGTGCCAATTTTGGGAAAATTTGTCGTGGGTGGCGTTTGTCATGGGGCTTGCAAAAGGGGGGGCGGGGTGGTAAAATAGGGCACCTATGATGGATGCGCAATATTTAACCGCATTGGAGCAGGCTGTGACAGAGGGTAGCCTGCTGGCCGCGTCGCTGGATAATATCCGCCTGTTGGTGGCCGGTACAAAGGATCCTGTGGCGCCGGCGGCGATCGGGGAGTTGGTGGAAAAGGCTGATTGGGCGGAGTTGAATAACCGCTTTTATAAGACGCTGGCTTTCGGTACGGGTGGTTTGCGCGGGCGCACGATTGGCGCTGTGGTGACGGCGGCGGAGCAGGGGGCCGGCGGTGTGAATGGCCGGCCGGAGTTCCCCTGTGTGGGCACGGCGTGCATGAATTATTTTAATGTGGGGCGCGCGATGCGCGGGCTTATTGCCTATGTGCGCCGTTTTGTGGAGGCGGAGGGTGCGGGGCGCAAGCCGCTTATTGTTATCGGGCATGATACGCGCCACTTTTCGCGTGATTTTGCGGAGTTCTGCGCGCGCATTGCCACGGATTTGGGCTGTGACTGCGCGCTGTTTGATGGTCCGTGCTCCACGCCGGAGGTTTCTTTTGCTATCCGTGAGTTGAATGCGGATACGGGTGTGGTGATCACGGCTTCTCATAATCCGGCGCATGATAATGGGTTCAAGGCGTATTTTAATGATGGCGCGCAGCTGGTGGCGCCTCATGATAAGGGGGTGATTGATGAGGTGAATGCGCTGAAGAGTGATGTGTATGAGCCTCTGCCGGAGGCGCAGCGCGGGGCGCTGCAGGTGCTGGGGGCGGAGATGGATGCGCGCTTTATGAGCCGCCTGAAGGGGATTTTGCTGCGTCCGGAGGTGTTTGCCCAGGGGGCGGCTAAGGTGGTGTATACGAATCTGCACGGCACGGGCGGGCGCTGCATTGTGCCGCTGCTGCGTGAGCTGGGCTGCTGCGTGAGTACGGTGGCGGCGCAGGATGTGCAAGATGGCCGTTTCCCCACGGTGAAGAGTCCGAATCCGGAGAATGCGCCTGCGCTGGATATGGCTATTGCGCAGGCGGATGCGGAGGGGGCGGATTTGGTGATTGCGACGGATCCTGACAGTGACCGCATGGGTCTGGCGGTGCGTGATAAGGAATCGGGCAAGATGTCGCTGCTCACGGGGAATCAGACGGGGTGCCTGCTGGCCTGGTACCGCTGCATGAGTATGCGCGAGCTTGGTCTGATCACGCCGGAGAATGTGGATCATGCGGTGATGGTGAAGACGTTTGTCACGAGTCCTCTGCAGGATGCCATTGCGGCGTCGTATGGCATTGAGACGGTGAATGTGCTCACGGGCTTTAAGTACATTGCGGCGAAGCTGGGTAAGTATGAGCACGCCATTCCCGAGGAGATGCGCCGGGGCTACCGCAGCATGGATGAGGCGACGACTCGTGCGCTGCGCCTGCAGTTCAGCAAGTTTTTTGTCTTCGGCGGTGAGGAGAGTTACGGCTATTTGGCGCAGGATTTTGTGCGCGATAAGGATGCCAATGCGGCGGCGATCTGTGTGGCGGAGTTGAATGCCTACCTTGCCACGCAGGGGCGCGGGCTGCTGGAGTGTCTGAATCAGATTTACCGCGAGTTTGGCTTCTACCAGGAGGCGGGTAAGAGTCTGGTGATGGAGGGTGCGGATGGCGCGGCCAAGATTGCGGCGCTCACGCAGAGCTACATTGATAATCCGCCGGCGGCTATGGCCGGGGCGCGTGTGGTGCAGGTGCGTGATTTCTCCTCGGGTGCCATGCTCGATGCGGAGGGTGAGCCTGTGCCGGCGGAGAAGCTGCTGTTCTTTGATTTGGAAGATGGCCGCAGCTTTGCTGTGCGCCCCAGCGGCACGGAGCCCAAGATCAAGTATTACCTCTTTGCGCATGGCGAGAAGGGGGTGGATCCGGCGGTGTCCAAGGTGGCTGTGGAGGCGGGGCTGGCTGCGCTGTGGGCTGCGCTGGAGGCTGATGCGGCGCAGCGTGTTTGAGGCCGGTGCGGCACAGTGCGTGCGTGCTTGGGGCGTTTGCCTTGTTTTGGCGGCGCCTCGGGCCGGGCGCCGGTGTGTGTGCTCCCCATCCCCTTTTTCAGGGGGTGGGCTTTTTTTTGCTTCAGCTCAGCAAGGGGTTGAGTGTGGGGCTGTGGTGGGTGTGGGCCGGGGCTCTGCTGCCTGTGCGGCGGTGGGGCCCGGGTGCGCCGGGGTGGGTGCCTCTGCGGCGGCGGGTGCGGCCGGCGGGGTTTTCACCTCCGGTGTGGTGGTGGGTGCCGGGTGCGGGGGTGTGCCGTGGGTTTCGTAGGCCTGCACGCGGTAGTTGCGCCGCAGCAGCACGCGCGATGGTTTCAGCTTTGAGGCGGGGCTGAAGGTGACTTCGAGCGCGACTCCGAAGAATTGGTGTGATTCGCCGAGGCGCACGACGAAGAAGGGTGCCTGCGTGGGCAGCAGCCCGGGGAGGCCGACATGGGATTGGGAGCGTATGAAGTCGGACAGGGCGCCGGGGATGTCATGGCGGAAGAGCTCGTCTGCGTTGTCCGAGAAGCGGGCTTGGCTGGTGAAGATGCGCAGGGTGGTGTGGGTTTCGAGATCCTCAATTCGCAGCACCAGGCTGCCTGCCTCTTGCGGGTTGGCGTAGATTTCTGCCTGGTAGGTGCCGTACTGCGCCGGGGGCTGGCAGAGGCGGAGCTCCGGTGTGCTGCCTGCGGTGCTGCTCTGCCCATTGAGGAGGGAGTCCAGGGTGGCGGGATCCGGGGATTCGGCAAGGGGCTGCACGAGGGAGTCGACCGCGGAGAGGGCGGCGTTGAGCGCGCGGTGGGCGGTGTCTGTGTGTGAGGTGCCGCGCCAGGCGAGAAGCAGGTAGTAGTCCTGCCCCAGATCCACGGCGAGATCCGCCACCTGTTCGCTGCCTTCACGCGCGGCGGGCATGGGATCCCCGGGCTTGACGCGGGTGTAGTCTGCCGGGAGGGGCTCCCCCTCTACCAAGCGGCGAAAGGCCACATGCACCAGCCCCGGGATGCCGCCTGAGGTGGGGGGCACCATGACCACATGTCCCGGCTTGGCGTAGAAGGTGTCATCTGTCGTGTAGATGGCCCAGCGGGGGGAGGAGGTGATGTAGCGGTGCAGGAGCTCGGGGTGCTCTTTTTCGAGCAGGCGGAGGTGCGGGGCAGGGGAGATGGTGGTGCGGGGGGCGGAGTCGAGGCTGATGGGGATGACCAGCGAGCGGGGGCCGGTGAGGTGGTCATCGGGGTTGTAGAGGGTATCGGTGCGTTGGATGGGGTCGGCGGTAGTTGTTTCAGCGCCGGGGCGCGGGACATTGGCCACCCAGGCGAAGATGCCGAAGATGAGGCCTGCGAGGCTCCAGATGCCGCCCCACACGAGCAGTTGGCCCAGGGTGCGCAGGTTGTTGAGGCGCAGCAGCAGCAGGAAGGAGGAGCCGAGTAGCAGCAGGAGTGAGGCGAGGCCGGCACCCAGCACGAGCCCGCCGGAGTAGGAGATGATGCGCGCTTCCCAGGCATCGGGCAGGAAGACCTGTGGCCAGAGGATGGGGACACAGCCGAGCAGGGCAAGCAGGGCAAACGCGCTGTGCCAGAGCCAGAGCTTGGAGAAGAGTTGTCGCTTCGTCATGTGCCGGGGGTGGTGAATTCGTCTTTGTGCTCGAGGAAGAAGCGCGCGGTGGCCACTTCGAGCTCGTATTTGGTGGCATCGCCTTGGTCTACGATGGCGTCGAGCTGCTCGGGGCGGTCGAGGTTGCGGGCGATGCGTTCATAGAGTTCTGCCGCGCGGGTGGCGCCGATGCGGCGCATGAGGGCAAAGAGCTTTTTTTGCTCGTCCCGGTTCATGCGGCCGAACCACAGTTCTTCCAGTGAGGTGAGCAGGAGCGCCTCGCGCAGGAAGTCTGAATCTGCCGTGCGGCCATGCGCCGCCAGCCAGTCTGCCACTCCGCCATCGCGCGCGTCCGGCAGCCCGGCCGCCGCCAGCCGGGCAGCGTAGGCGCCGGCTTGCAGCGGCCGCGACTCGCCGTGGCAGTAGCGCGCCAGGTCCTCCTCGGCATCAGGGCAGCGCCCCAGCAGCTCGGCCGCGGTGGCGGCGTCATCTGCCTGCCCCTCGGCTGCCCATGCCTCGGCGGAGTTGCAGAGCAGGATGCGGGGCATGGTGAGGGCGGGGGTGGTGCGCAGGGCGTGGAGCAGGGCGGAGCGCGCCTCACTGGGGCCGCTGCGCCAGAGGGGGGAAGCCGCGGTGCTCTCCGCCGTGCGCGAGGCGTCCACGCGCGCCAGCAGGTGGATGGCGGCTTCCAGCGCGTGGGGGTAGATGTCCTGCTCCTGAAGGGTGGGTGAGGGGGTGAGCAGGGTGGCGATGTCGCTGAAATGCGCTTCCAGCTCCTCTGCTGAGGGGTGCGCCAGGGCGGCGCGGCATACATCTGCCGCCAGGGTGGTGCCGGTGCCGAAGCGCAGGGGGGGCGCCTGCAGCGCGTGCCCGCGGAGGGCGAGCTTGCTGAGCAGCTCCGGGCGCCGCGCGAGGAAGTCATAGGGGCAGAAGCCGGGGTATTCTTCATCTGCCTCTGCCCGCAGGTAGGGATCCGCGCCGTGGCGGAGCAGGAAATCGGCCGCGTCGAGCGCGCTGTCCGTCTGGTGCTCCGGCGGCTCCGGGAGGCTCAGCTCCTCCGTCAGGCGAAAGAGCGGAGTTGTGCCCGGGGTGCCGGTGGAGTCGGGTGCATTCACATCTGCCCCCTTGGCGAGGAGGAGCTCGAGGCATTCGGTATGATTGCCCGCGTAGCGGCAACTGCCCAGCGCGGCGGCGTGCAGCAGCCCCTGCGTGTCAGGCTCTTGCTCCAAGATGGCGCGCAGCAGGGAATCCCAGCCGTGCAGCGCCGCCGGCAAGGCCGAGCTGCTGTCTGTCCGGGCGCCGCGCTGCATGAGGTACAGCAGCACTTCCTCATCCTCGCAGGAGAAGGCCGCTTGCGTGAGGAAGGCGCCGCCGCCGGCCTCTGCCTCGGAGAAGGAGGCGCCGCTGTCCAGCAGGGCGTCGAGAGTTTGCTTCACCTGCCGGGAGGGGATGCCGGGTGTCAGCTGCGTGCTGACGGCGAGCAGCAGCGGGGAGGCGCCCTCGTGGCTCAGGCGGTTGGCGTGCACGCCCTGCTGCAGCAGGTGCGCCACCAGAGCCGGTTTTTTAAAGAGAGCCGCAAGGTGCAGAATCCCCAGCCCGGAATTAGGGTCGGCCGCATCTGCCCGCCCTGTTTTTTCGAAGCGGGTCAGTATGTTCTGCAGCGCTTCAGAAAAGGAGGGCTCCAACTCTTCCTCGTGGATGAGCCGGGGCAGGTCCCGGTGGCTCAGCTGGTCGAGCTCGCGTGCGGCCTCCGGCGGCAGCGGCACTTGAGCCGGGGTGAGCAGCAGGTAGATCACAATGGCGCAGAGAACCACTGTTATCCACACATAGCTTGAGGAGAGCAGGCGCTTAGGCAAAAACTTCATGCTTCCAGCATAGCAGATGAAGCCCGGCTTGGCAAGGTATTTGCTGCTCACCGGGGCGGCGGGTGGGCGGTGGCGGCGGGATCAGGGCTGTGCGCGCCCCCCTCTTTCCGGCGCGCCGGCAGGGGCTGAGTCTGCGGAAAGATGTGCCGCATGCCGCGCATCAAACACGATTAAGCTTGACCTTTTGGATAAAAAGTAGTTTCATAGCCGCCCGACATCATCGCGCGCGCTATGCTTGTTTCTCAACTCAAGTCCAAAATCCACCGAGCTATGGTGACTCGGGGGGATATCGCATATGAAGGCAGCATCGAGATCCCCCAGGATCTCGTGGAAGCTGCGGGCCTGTGGCCGGGGGAAAAAGTGCTTGTGGCTTCCATCACCACGGGCAATCGCTTTGAGACCTACGTGTTGGTGGGCCCCCCGAACACGAAGCAGATCATCATCAACGGCGGGGCGGCTCACCTCATCCAAGCCGGAGAGCGTGTTGTCATCATGAGTTTTGCTCTGGATGACAAGCCCATTGTGCCCAAGCGCATCGTATGCAACGAACTCAATGAAATCATTTCCTGATCTGACTTTACAAACGCCTGATAAACCGCTACAATATCCCCCACACTCCTGCCATGATCCTGCAAGCCTCCATCTACATTGTATTCGCCATCTTTCTCATCGTCAGCGCTCTGCTTCTGCTTGTCGTGTTGATGCAGCGGCCTAAGCAAGAAGGCCTGGGCGCTGCTTTCGGCGCGCAGATGACCGACCAGGCTTTCGGCGCGCAGACCACAGATGTGCTCAAAAAAGGCACCGTGCTTTTCGGGTCGCTGTTCATGATCTTGTCCTTTGTCCTGGGTGTGCTCATGAACATTCAGTACAAGAGGACTCACGGCTCCAACCTGGGCTCGGCTCCCGCCGCTGCTGAGGCGCCTGCTGCCGCTGCCACAGAGACACCCGCCACCGCTGCTGAGGCTCCTGCCGCTGCTGAGGCTCCCGCTGCTGCTGCCGAGGCTCCCGCTGCTGCTGCCGAGGCTCCCGCTGCTGCCGCTGAGGCTCCCGCTGCTGAGGCTCCTGCTGCCGCTGAGGCTCCTGCTGCCGCTGAGGCTCCTGCTGCTGAGGCTCCCGCTGCTGCTGAGGCTTCGTGAGACCTGAGTCAACCACCCCGCCCTTATGGCCGAGTCGGCTGACCAAGCGTTGTTTCTCAAGGTGCGCCCCACTCTACTCCCTGTGGTAGATCGCGAGGGCGCGCTGCGTCTTCTTGCGCGTGAGGCGGCGGAGAGTATGGGGGGCGGTGAGGCGGAGGCTGAGCGGATTTTCCGCGATGCGTGGGAGCGTGAGTGCATCGAGCCGACCTATCTCGGCATGGGGCTTGCGGTGCCCCACGCGCGCATGGATGAGAACTTGCCGCGCGCTATGGTCTACGTGGGTTTCAGCCAAGCCGGCATTGCCTGGCCGCAGGAGGAGGCGCACCACATTGCCCTGCTCATTGTGCCGTGGGATAACCCGGAGATGCACCTGCACCTGCTGTCACGCCTTGTGCGCTGGCGCTGCGAGCTCACGGAGGCGGAGGCTTGCGCCTTGGCCGAGTCGCATGAGAAGCTCAGCGTGTCGCTCGACAACGTGTTTTTGGATATGCTCTGAGGCGGTGCGCCGCAGGGGGGCGCGGCAAGTGCGCAGCTCCCCCGGGTGTGGCGGTGTCAGCGGCGGTTGAAGAAATCCCGCAGGGAGGAGATGTCATCTTCCCGCGGTTCATCAGCTTTTGAGAGCGCCCGGCGTTGCGCCGCGAGCAGCGCTTGCGTGCCCTTGGATGCCAGCGCCAGCATCTGCGCCATCTCCTCAGCGGTGAACACCGCCTCCTCGCCGCTGCCCTGCACCTCCACATACTCGCCGCGCTCCGTCATCACCACATTCATGTCCACCTCCGCATCGCGGTCCTCCACATAGCAGAGATCCAGCAGCGGTGTGCCCTGCAGCTTGCCCACGGACACCGCCGCTACGAGCTGGCGCATGGGATGCCGCGTGATGAGCCCCTGCGCCACCAGGCGGTCAAAGGCAAGATGCAGCGCCAGCGCCGCCCCGGTGATGCTGGCCGTGCGTGTGCCGCCGTCAGCCTGCAGCACGTCGCAGTCCACATGCACCGTGCGCTCGCCGAGCGCCTCCAGATCCACCACCGCGCGCAGAGAGCGGCCGATCAGGCGCTGAATCTCCACGGAGCGGCCATCCACCTTGCCGGCGGAGTCGCGTTTCTTGCGCTCGGCGGTTGAGTACGGCAGCATGGAGTACTCCGCCGTGAGCCAGCCTCCGGGCACGTGCTGGTTCTTCATCCAGCGCGGCACATCCTCCTCCACCGTCACTGCGCAGATCACGCGCGTATTGCCAAAGCACGCCAGCACCGAGGCCGCTGCTGCCGGCGCCACATCCACAATAAATTCCAGCGGGCGCATCTCATCCAAAGGGCGATCATTCAAGCGTTTCATCATGCCTCCCTATATAGCACAAGCCCGCTGAGAAATCAATGCCATTTCGCGTGCTGTGAGACAATAAAGCGCGCGCCGGGCGGCACCCCGCATTGAGGCCAGCCCCGGAGGGGTGGGCGCGTGTTGCGGGTGCGGCTTTAGGGGCGCGGTTTGTAGTGGGTGGGTTTGATGCGCTTGCGCTTACGGGTCAAAAAGTCCGGGTGCTCGGCCAGCCATTTTTCGTAGAGATCCGGGCGGTTTTGCCGGGTGCGGGCGAGGGCTTGCTCCTCTTTCCATTGGTCGATGGCGGCGTGGTTGCCGGAGAGGAAGACGGGCGGCACCTCGAGGCCGCGGAAGTTGTTCGGCTTGGTGTAGGCGGGGGCTTCCAGCAGGCCGTGGGCGAAGGATTCTTCCTCGCTGCTGCGGGAGTCCCCCAAGGCGCCGGGGAGCAGCCGCGCGATGGCGTCGATGACGATGACGGCGGCGATGGCGCCGTTGGTCAGGATGTAGTCACCGATGGAGAGCTCGAGGTCAACGAGTTGTTCGACGACGCGGTGGTCCACTCCCTCATAGTGGCCGCAGATGATGATGTAGTGGGCGCTGCCGCCCTCTGTGCAGCAGGGGGCTGCGAGCTCGCGGGCGAGGGGCTGGGTGAAGGTGCGCCCCTGCGGGGTCATGAGGATCACCCGTGAGTTCTCGCGGCGCAGTTCTTCGACTGCCTCGAAGATGGGCTCACACTTCATGAGCATGCCTTGGCCGCCGCCGCAGAGGTAGTCATCGGTGCGGCGGTGCTTGTCATGTGTCCAGTCGCGCAGCTGGTGGGCGCGCACACGCACGAGCCCATCTTCCGCGGCGCGGCCCATGATGCTCTGCGAGAGCGGGGCGGCCACGATTTCCGGGAAGAGGGTGAGGACGTCGATTTCCAGCATGGCGAGGGGGGGGCGGCGGCGCGCCGGAGCTGCGGTTAGTTGTTGGCGTTGTGGCGCAGCATGCCCTCGACATAGGCGTCGATATTGCCGTCCATCACGTCTTGGATGTTGCCGGATTCGACACCGGTGCGCAGGTCTTTGACCATCTGGTAAGGCTGAAAGACGTAGGAGCGGATCTGGTTGCCCCATGCGATGTCACCCTTCTCGGAGTACTGGCGGTCAGCCTCAGCGCGCTTGCGGTCTTCCTCCAGCTGAATGAGGCGGGCCTTGAGCATGCGCATGGCCTCCTCGCGGTTGCGGAGCTGGGAGCGCTGGGTCTGGCAGGCCACGATGATGCCCGTGGGCAGGTGGGTGAGGCGCACGGCGGTCTCCACTTTGTTCACGTTCTGGCCGCCCTTGCCGCCGGAGCGGTAGGTGTCCATCTTCACGTCAGCTTCCTTGACTTCGATTTCCACGTCATCGGAGATATCCGGTGTGGCATCCAGCGAGCAGAAGGAGGTGTGGCGCTTGCCCGCGGCGTCAAAGGGGCTCATGCGGACGAGGCGGTGGATGCCGCGCTCGTTCTTGAGGTAGCCGTAGGCGTATTCGCCGTCGATCTTGATGGTCACGGAGCGCACGCCGGCTTCATCGCCATCCGTACTTTCCATGATTTCGGTGGTAAAGCCGTGGCGCTCACAGTAGCGGAGGTACATGCGCATGAGCATGCTGGCCCAGTCACACGCTTCGGTGCCGCCGGCGCCGGCGTGGATGGTGATGTAGCAGCCGGCGTTGTCATGGGGGCCGTTGAGGAGGGTGAGGAGCTCAAATTCCTGAAGGTGCTTCACCCAGGCGTCGTATTCGGCGGCGGCCTCGGGGGCCATGTCGGGTTCTTCGCGTGCCATTTCGATGGCGACCTCCACATCTTCCAGCCCTTTTTCGAGGGCGCGGTACTGCTCGAGCCGGCGCTTGAGCGGGTTGACTTCATTCATGAGGGCGCGGGCGGTTTCCGGGTTGTCCCAGAAGTCCGGCGCGCTCATGCGCTCATCCATCTGCGCGACTTTTTGTTCGATGTCCTCCAAGTTAAAGATAGCTCCCGAGCTCGGAGAGACGGCTTTGCATGGCCGCTATGTCAAGCGTCGAGAGATCAATATGGGCACTGGCATTTTCCATACGCGCGGCATTATAGCGGCGCAGCTGCTGCTTGTCAAGGAGAAGCTGCGCCGCCGGGGGAAAAAGCAAGGCTCCCGGGGGGCCGGGAGCCTTGGTAAGGGGGGGTGGCGTGTGCCGCGCGCGGATCAGAACGAGACGCGGTAGCCGGCGTTGAGATCCACGTTGTGGTAGTACGGGCGCAGCTCCACGGAGAGATCCATAAAGAGGTTCTCAGTGGCGGAGATGGGAACAGTGACCCCTGCGCCGAGTTCCGCGCCCACGGCGCCCTTGCGCGCGCTCTTGACCTCATCTCGCAGGGCGGTGCCGTTGATGAGGGCGTTGTTCACGCGGCCGGCGCGCTCGCCGACATCGGCCTTGGCCAGGGCGCGCAGCTCGAAGAACGAGTTGCGGTTGCAGGCGGTGGCGCCGGCGGTGGCGCGCATGCGAACACCGAGCCCGAAGGTGGCGATGGACTGCGAGATATCGCCCACGTGCAGGCCGGCGTCGGAGCCGCTTTCCGTGTAGCCCTTGAGGTAGGCGTAGCGGTATTCGGCATTGAGCACAGGTTGCAGCACGCAGGAGGTCGCCTCATCCACCATGAACGAGTAGGTGAGCTCATAGATGGCGCCCAGCGTGTAGCCATTGGTTTCGCCGTGGGTGCTGTAGCTGCCGGCGCTGTGAGTCACCGTGCGGTTGAGCTCTACATCAGCCAACCCTGCGGAGAGGATGAGGGTGTGGTTCCACGCGCCGTCTGCCGTGGTGGCATAGGCGGTGATGTAGGAGGTGTCCATGTGCCCGCGTGAGTGATCCGAGGAATCGACCGTGAGCTTGCCGTACATGGCCGTGAGCGCGAGCCCGACCGTCGTATCCGGGATGAGGGTGGAGTCCAATCCCAGCGTGCCGCCCCAGTTGTTGAAGGTGTAGCCGGGGGCGTAGCGATCCCTGCGGAGGGTGTCGTAATTGCCCTCACCCGCCACCCAGAAGTTGTTCGGGTTGGGGGAGATGATCTCCGGGTACTCGTGCAGGCCGCCCTTGCCGCCGTCCTCATAGCGCTGGCGCATGAGCACGTATTTCTGGTCACGCGCTTGAGCGGTGCGGTTGCGGATGGTGCGCAGCTGGCGGTGCATATCCTCCAGGAAAACGGGGCCGAGCACGGAGGTGGCGGCGCCGGCGCCTCCGGCCAGCGAGGAGAAGAGCTCGCCGTAGTTTTCCTCCTGCCGGGAGTGGGTGAGGCCGCTCACCATCTTGCCGAAGTCAGAATCCGGGTCGTTGATCAAGTCCCCGGCTTTCGGGTTCTTGTCCGGGTCGGTGGCCTCCCAGAAGAGGTGGCCGCCGGCTTTCGGGTTCTTGTCCATGCCGGGCACATCGAAGAAGTTGTCATTGCGCTTCTTGAGCTCCAGCCACAGGGTGCCGTCCTCGATGTAGAGGTCTTTCTTGGTGTAGTGCAGGAAAGAGACACCCGTGAGCGCCACGTCGGCGTGATCCGTCTCACGCCGCTCACCGCTCACATGCGCCACAGCGAAGCGGTTGCCATGCATCTCGTAGTTGATGTGGATGAAGCCCGCGCTGTCGATGGTGAGAGAGGAGCCCTCCTCCACGGTGAGGGTGCCGCCGTTGAGGGTGGAGATGGGTTTCCAGTTGTCCGTGTTGAGCTTGAGCGTGGTGGAGGAGCCGGCCGCCAGGGTGATATCCCCGAGCAGGAATTGCTCTGTGGCCGTGCCGTTCGCCAGGCTCATGTCGATGATGGTGGTGCCCTTGTTCACGAAGTCCCAGCCGCGGCCGCCCACGGAGCTCTCCAAGCGGTGGGAGAACTTCATGGAGGCGCCGGATTCGACGGTGAGGGTGTTGCCCTCGCCCTCGAAGGTGCCGGAGAAGCTGCCGCTCACATTGCCGGTGATGCTCAGCGCCGCGCCGGAGCCTTTCAGCACGCCGTTGCCGGTGAGGCCGAGCAGGCTGTTGAGCCGGTTGCTGCCCACGTCGAGCTTGCCGCCGCTCACCAGGTGAGCCGCCACATCTGCCAGCTGAAGCTCGCTGCCCGTGAGGATGAGTTGGGCGTTGTTCCTGAGGTGCAGGGTGGAGGGTGCTGCGGCATCGCCCGTGAGGCAGGAGTCCGCCCAGGTGCTCACGCCGCCATCCAGGATGAGGGTGGCGCGCTCACGCATGGTGATGTCAGCTCCGCTGCGGTGGCGGCCGGTGGCGTCCACCCAATCTCCCGCCTCGTCGATGGAGGTGAGGGTGGTGGTGCCGTAGGCCAGGGTGAGGCCGCGCTTGGCTTTGGCTTGCAGCTCGGCATCTGTGGGGGTGGTGGGATCTGCCGCTAGGTCATAATTGGTCAGGTCCGTGTAGGCCAGGCGGATGGTGGTGAGCGTGTTGCTCTCGCCATCGAGCGTCAGGCCGCCGTCCTCGAGGATGAAGACGCCGTCTTTCATGCTCAGGCCGCCTTGGCCGCGCCAGCCGATGGTGAACACGCCCGCATCGCGCTTGGTGATGTCCACTCCCCAGCCGGCGGAGATGCTGCCCTCAAAGGCGGTGTCGATGCCCAGCACATCCTGGTGCTCTTTCTCGTAGGGCCCGGCGCCCTTGATTTCGCCGGGGTCGAAGGAGGCATTGCGCAGGATGATGCTCAGGCGGGCGTCATCCGGGGTGCCGGCGCCGGTGGCGTCCGTGTTGGTGATCTCCATGTGGGAGCCGGTCACGCCGACAAGGTTGTTGATAATCAGGCCGCCTGCCTCGACATCGCGCCGGCGCAGGTCATTCGCCGCCGCATCTCCCGGCAGGGTGGGCGCGCCGCCCGCCAGAGTGATGGTCAGCGTCTCCCCGCCGTCCACAAAGGTGGCCTTGTAGTCGCTGAGGATGCCGTAATCCGCCACTGTGTGCGCATCACCGAGGAGGAGGGTGGGGTCGGTCTGCCCCTTCTCATCGAGCACGAGGTAGATCTGGCGCAGCCAGCCGCTCATCACGATGCAGCCTGCATCTGTGCCCTCCACTTGGAACTCGAGCATCTTCATCAGGTCATTCGCGCCGCTGCCGGCCTTGAGCACCGCGTTGGTGAGCCCGTCCGTTGCGAAATCATCGGCGATCTCCAGATCCCCGCCGTGGATGATGTTCAGGTAGAAATCACGCCGGTTGTAGCGGGATTCGCCGTTGTTCACCAAGCTGGTGGCAATCTGCTTGAGCGCGGAGCCGAAGGCCTCATTGGTGAGGGTCAGCTCGAAGCTGCCGCCCTTATTCACCACCATGCCTTTCTGGGCGCCGGTGGTGGTGGTCTCGATCATGTAGTCCAGCGCGCTCTGCGAGACGCCGAGGCTGATGTTGGCCGCTCCCAGCTCCAGGTTCACCGAGGAGCTGCCTTGCGCCACGGTGATGGTGCCCGCCACGTTCTTGAGCTTGCCGCCGGCGGTGATGCCGATCTTATCCAGCATATCGCCGCCCGTCTCGCCGGCATCCACCCATGTGCTGAGCTTGTGGGTTGTCGCTGTGGCGTTGTCCAGATAAGCGGTCTGCACATTCAGGGAAGCCGTGGTGGCTTTGTCGGTGATGGCGGCGTTGAGCCAGCCGTTGGTCAGGGTGAAGGCGGCGTTCTCACCCAGCGAGGTGCCGCTCCATGTGCCGAAGGTCACGGTGTCACCCAGTTGGATATTGCCGCTCAGCGTGCCGGTGGCGGTGTTCTTGCCGGTGGCGGTGGCGAGTTTGGCTCCTGTCTCATTCCACCATTGGGGCGCCTGCACTTTGGTCTCCACGCCATTGTCGGTGGTGGTCACCAAGCCATCGCCGATGATCACTTTCTTCGTGGTCGATTTGTTTTGCAGGGAGGTCACGTTGTTGCCCGCCACATCGCTGCCCACGCGGCCGGTGATGCGCACATCATCCGCCTGATCGAGGGCGATGGTGCCGGCGCCCGCCAGCGTGGCGAGCAGCTCCAGCGGCTGTCCGTTCTTGCTCAGGGAGGTGGTGTTGAGCAGCGTCCACGAGGAGCTTGAGGTGTCGCCCGTGGCCGTGCCTTTCGTCTCCACTGCACCGGCTAGGATGGTGCCGCGGAAGCCGAAGACATCCCCCTCATACGTGTGGGTGAAATACAGCTGATCATTGTTGCCCCAGCCGTTGGCCAGCGTGCCGGTGTGCAGCGCTTCCTGTATCGGATCCTTGGAGAGCGGATCTGCGGAGTAGGCAGAGAGCTTGCCTTTCAGCGAGATAGAGGTGTTGGCATATGCAAAGCTGCTGCTGCCCACATAGGTGGTGGTGCCATCCGTCACCTGGATTTCCTTGAGCGTGACTTTGTGGTCATCCTGCCCAGTCCTCTGGTCGAAGAGGAAGCTGCGGCCGCTGAGGCGCAGGGTGGTATCCGTGCCGCCAACGGATGCAGCGGTGGCAAATTGCACTAGGTTGACATCATTCGTGGAGCTGTCGCCCACCAGATCAATCACACCCTTGAACTTGTCATTCGTGCCGGACAGGAAGTATTTCGCCCCGTCGCGCAGCGTACTGTTGTCCGCCTCACCCACCACCAGGAGGCCGTCACCGGTGACATTGCCTTGCAGCGACAGCCCCGAGATTAGCCCCGAGAAGTAGTCGCTGGTGGCATCTTGCACCACCAGCTTCAGCGTGGCATGGGTGGGGTCAGTTGTGTGCCCGGTAAGAGTGGGCTTCACGCCGCCGATTTGCACCGTGGCATCATCGCCGGCTAGGAAGGCGGTCTCGTTCCCGTGCTTTTTACACGTGAGGGTACCCTCTGCCACAGTAATGGCGCCGCTGCCGTAGCCCCCTCCTGACCACACGAGCGTGAAGCTGCCGAGGCCGGTCTTGTACACGCCGTTGCCGAGGGCGAAGCTGACGCCGTTACGGCTAGAAACCGTTGTGGTTCTACGTCCCCAGGTGATGGCGGTGGAGGCGTCATTCGCATCGGTCGTGTTGCCGAGGGCGGCGGCTCCCTGCACAGCCATGAGCGTGTCACCCACGCGGACGCGGACCAAGGCGTTATCTTCACATGTGACATAGTCGCTCAGGTCTGCGATGCCTGCCGAGTCCGAGGTGTAGGCCAGCGTGCCACCGGCGAAGTGCAGATTCAGATTGGCGGCTCGCAAGGGCGGGTCGCCGAGCCTCATATCCATCGTCTTGAGGGCGTTCATGTGGCTGAGCACCAGGTAGCCATCTTTCTTCAGCTCCACGTACGGCACATTGGAATCCGCCAGCTTGAGCTGCAGCTGGGCAACTCCGCCCTGGGTGTCCCCGCCGATGATGAGGTGCCCCATGTCGGGTTGGGCATTCTCATCGAGCGGATCCACATAATCCCGCGTGCCGATGCTCAGCGTGCCGCCCTCCGTGGCATCTGCCACGAGGGTGTAGGCGCCCTTGGTCACCGTCATGCTGCGCGGTGTCACAGTTCCGCACACAGAAACCTCGCCCTGGCCATTGCCCAGGAAATACACATCCTTACCCTCCGGGGTGCGGTACTCCTGGGTGAGCTTCATGTTGCCCTGAGTCTGCCAGTTGGCCCAGGTGTCGTTCTTCCAGCGCATGTCGCCCAGCGCGCTGTCGGAGGGATCCTCAGGATCGTACTCCTTATCCAGGCCGGACCAGATCCACTGGTCGGCTTCCTTCAGCGTGATGGAGAGCACCAGCTCGTGATTCGCGGTGACAAGCAGCTCCAGCTGCAGCCCGTCCGCGAGCCAGCCGATGGCCTTGCCGTCAGTACCCAGCTCCTTGCTGTCATTCAAGTGGTCATAGATGGTGCCCTCTTTCACGAAGTCGTCAATCGTGAGCGTGGGATCCAGACCCGTGGCCAAGTAATACGTGCCGGCCACGAGCTTGCCGGCGATCTCGCTGGTCAGGCCGGTGAGCGCCACCTTGCAGGAAAGCCCCGTGTCTGTGGCGTCGGAGTAGGCCGTGCCCATGCCGAGCGTGCCTGCCTCGCTGTGCAGGTAGGCCGTGGCTGCGGACATGTGATCCGCCATGTGCACCAAGCCGAACACCAGGCCGCCGGTGAGGCTCTGCTTGTTGTTCGTGTCGGTGAGGAAGAGCTGACCATCATTCACAATGATCTTGCCGCGGTAGCCGGAGCTCACCGCCGCATCGGTGCTGTTCCAGGTGGAGAGGGCGGTCACTTTCAGGATGCCTTCGCCATTCTTGGTGATGGAGTTTTTGGCCTGCTCCTCATACTTGCGCAGGACAAAGAGATCTGCGCCGGAGATGAGTGAGGCTTCTTTCGCCACGTTCACGATGTCGAAGTTGGCCAAGTGTACCTGGCCGCCGCTCCAGCCGTTGAGGCTCTCGTTCGTGGCCAGAACTTCAAGCTCAGCATGGTTGGTGATGGTGCCGCGGTTCAGCGCCGTCTTCTCGCGGCCGTAGCCGCCGGAGATGAGGATGTCCCCCTGCGTATTCAGCGCATCCGGCGAGCCGGCGTAGAACACGATATCCTTGTCGAGGGTGATCTTGGTGCTGCTCGTCTTCGTGGAGGAGTTGCCGCTGTCAGCGCCGCTGAATCCGGCGGCATACACATTGCCCGTCAGGGAGCCGCTCGTCAGGTAGATATGGATATCCCCCTGCGTGGAGGGAGAAGTGGCAGTGCTTTCGGTGGCGTCCTCGCCGGAGGCGCGGTAGCCGCCGCCCACCAGATCACCCACCATCTCACAGCCTTGCAGGCGGATGGTGATGTTGCCGATGGTGAGGGTGTCCGGGTCGCTCTCATTCTCTGAGTAGTGGCCGCCGTACACATTGCCGTTGAGGTGGCCGCCCTTGAGGGAGATGTCCACATTCCCGGAGGTGATGGTGTTGCTGCCGCCCTCTGCGTTGTTCACAAAGCTGCCGCCCACCAGATGCCCATCGACGTAGACACCGGAGTTGAGGGTGACAGAGGTCGCGCCCATATCCAGCTTGTGCGCGCCGGCGGATCCGTCATCCACCAGCACACCGCCACCCACCACGGCAATCCCGGCATGCGGGTGATCGCCATTATTTGTCTCGGCGGTGATGTGCACATTGTAGGTGGAGTGATCCTTGAACCACTCGTCGATGCCGGCATCTGCCTTTTCCGTATCCGAGAGTGCGCGGCCGGTGAGAGTGACAGAGGTGCCGTTCACCTTCACGCTGCCCTGGGTGCCCTGGTCCGTGAGGTACGAACCGCCGATCACCAGGCCATCCAGATTCACGCCGGGCGTGTTGTCGCCGCTGCTGTCGATGACGACTCGGGAGGCATTCTTCTGCTCAATACCGGTGGCGCCGCTGCCGCTGCTCTTGGTGCTGCTGTTGGCATAGTCACCACCCACCACGTGGGCGCTCTTGAAAGTGCCGCCGTCAATGAGCACCGCCGTCTCGCCGACCTCGCGGACATGGGAGTTGCCGGAGTTGTTGCGGTATGCATCACCACCCACCACGAGCGCTACATCCTGCTGGATATCGCCGGAGAGCTCCATGTCATCATTGGTGATCAAGCCATCATGCACCACCACCGTGGCCGAGCCGATGCTTTGCCCCGAGGAGTTCTCTCCACCGCCCAGCAAGCAGGAGCCGCCCACGAGGCGCCAGTAGGTGCCGCTGTTGGCCTCCACTCGCGTGTTGCCTGTGATGGTGGACGTATAGTCGCCGACGGCCGTTTCATCAAACCAGAGACCGCCGGCCACGATGTTGTGGTAGGTGCCGCCGTTGAGAGACACCAGCACATTGCCGGTGTAGGTGGTGGAGCCGGCGCCGCCTCGTGCGCGGCGGCTGGCGCCGTTGATGCTGCCGGTAAAGGTGTGTTTGTCCGTGAACGCCGTGATGGTGATGCGAGAATCAATCTCATCACTCTTGAACAGCGAGCTGCGCTGGCCGCTGGCCCCATCATTATCCGCCGAGAACACCGTGTAGTTACCGCCCACGATGTCTTTCTCAAAGCTGCCATCTTGTTTGTAGGCATCGCCGCGTTCATCCGTGAGATCCACCCAGATCTGCGCATTGCCCACAAACTTGGGCGCCATGCTCTCGGTGATATCCTCCTGCGGCAGGTCGATCCACGCATTGCCGCCCACGATGGCGCCGAAGCCCTTGCCCAGCCCGGCGCCCTCCTGCGAGGGTGTGCCGTCGGCAATGGCCGGCGTGCCGGTGCCTCCCGGGTTCGCATTTTGCAGCAGGGAATACACGAAGATGTGCGAGCTGCCCTCAAAGGCGTTCACGTACTCATTCATGGAGCCCTTGGTCAGCGTGCTGCCGCCCACAATGCCGCCATTCACCGCGCCCTTAAACACGGAGATGAAGGTGTTGCCCTTGAAGATGAACGGACTGTTGTTCACGTGGTTGCCGCCCACGATGTAGTCCACACTGCCGCCCTGCACCTGGATGTGCGTGTCGCCGTAGAAGCCGCCCAGCGCCTCATCCGTCGCGGCGGACTTGCCGAGCACCAGGCAGCTGCTGCCGCCCACCAGCAGGTGGAAGTGGCGCTTGTCATCCCCGGGTGTCAGGATGTCGGTATAATTATCCTGCATGTCGGCCGGGTCCACCAGTGAGATGTACGTGTTGCCGTACAGCTTCCACTCGTCATCGTGATCTTCATTCGCCAGGTACACATGACCGCCGATCACGCTGGCCGTGGTGGCATCGCCATCTGCCGCGCCGCCGCCCACCAAGCGCACCATCATGCGGTTCTGCCCGGTGGTGCTCTCGCGGAAGAAGTCCTGGTGCGCCAGCGAGAGGAAGTTTTCCTCAAAGGGCTTGCCCTGGGTGAACGTGAAGCCGTGGCCGGTGCGCGCGCCGTTGTCGCCGCGCTGATCCGTGGTCACATTGCCCAGGTGGAACTCATGCATCTTCATCTCATCCCCGGTGGGGCCGAAATAAGCCGCGCCGCCCCACTTCGTGTCCCAGTTGAATTTTTGCGATTCAAACACGAGCGCCCCGTTGGTCACTTTCAGGTACACCACCCACTCGCCGAGCTTGTTGGCGCCGTGCTCGCATTCCTCATACACCCACAGCAGGTCCCACTCCGTTTTATCTTCATCGACCCCGCGCAGCGTGATATTTTCCTTGAGAGCATCCAGCGATACCGCCTTCAGGAAGTCTTCGGGGCTCATCTGGCCTTCGGCATCCGGGTGCGGCGTGTCGGCCAGCGTCTCATAGGTGATACCGAGGGACACGCCCGGGCCATCCTCGCGGATGAGGTCATCCACATTCGCCAGCGCGGTGATATCCACATAGAAACGACTCAGCGCCTCCATCTGGAAGAGCTTCAGGTAGTGCAGCGTCTTGGAGGGCACACCGGTGTCATAGAACAGCGTTACATCTTCGCCCACGCTGATCGCCAGATTCTTGTTCACCGCGCCGTACACCTTGGTCGCGGTGCTGGTGATGTCCACCTCACCATCGTAGTTCATGAACAGAAGACCGCCGTTCGTCGTGCCGCGGTTGCAGATGGTCAGGCCGTTCGTGCCGGAGATCGTGAGCTTGCCGGCGCCCTCCTTGCGGAACACCTCGGACATCACCCCGCCTTTCACATTGATATCGGCTGCGAACTTGCGATCATCGCTCTCCTGGTAGTTGTTGAGCGTCACCGCGTGGATGGACGCCACATCCAGCTGAATCACGCCGCCGTTGGCAGCGCTCAGCGGCAGGTCATTCATATTCATGCCGAGCTGCACAAAATTGGAGTTATCGGTCATGCTGCCGGTGATATTGCCATTGAAGTCCAGAATATGCCGGAACACCACCACCTGCGAGCCGTTGGCCGCCGTGCGTGTCATGGGGCTGATGTTCAGCAAGTGCTGCGTGGCTGCATCGTAGGCGCCGGCCTCATCCACAGAGCTGAGCTGCCCGAAGATGAACTCATGCGAGTCTGCTCCGCGGGTGTTTGCCGACCCCTCACCGGTCCAGATCTTGTCCGTGCTCCAGAGCAGGTTGCCCTCGCCGCGCACATTCAGGCGGTTCACGTAGAATTCACTCGTGACATTCTGCTCATTGTCGCCGCTGGAGCGGAAATTGCCCTTGTTGGTGAGGGTCATGGTAGTCTCCTCCGCCCACCAGAAGTTGGCACCATCCACCGCGACTTCAAAGAAGGAGTCCTCACCATCCACAGTAATATTGCGGATCGAGCGGTGCGTGGTCCAGTTGTCCCTGGCCTCGCTATCCCCTCGGCCGATGATGCGGAAACGCCCGTCTTTCACCACCAGCGTCTCAGCGGAGATACCGCGCACCTCCTGCTTGCCCGCCCCGGTCTTTTCCAGCGTGATATTGTTTGCCACGCCCAGCATGCCGTTGTGGCGCACGGTCTCGTTTTTCTCCCACACGTTGATCTCCAGAGTCGAGTCCTCGCCGTCCTGCGTGCCGATCCAGTTCCACGATAAAGCCTGTCCCGCGGCGCGCGTACCCAATTCCTTCTCCAGCAGGATAGCCTTGCCGTCCTCATCGCGCACTACATTACCATCCTCATCCAGCTTCGCCTCGTAGCCGTACTCGATCTCAGCCTCACCACCCACCAAGCCGCCGATGATATTGCGTCCATCTGCCAGCACCACCTCTGCGCCGCCGCTGATCCCCAGCTTCGACACCGCCACCACATCCTCTCCCTCCTTCACCTGCAGATCCAGATTCTTGGCAAAGGTGATCTTCGTCCCCGGCGCGTCAGCCGCGCGGGTGCCGCCGCTCTCATTGCCCACGTTGTAATACGCATCATACTGCGCCACCATGAGCACGCCGTCATGAATCACCACATCACCCTGCACAGTGCCCACGCCGCGCAGCTCCAGCGTGCCGCCATACTTGGTCGCCTCACCATTATTCCACTCCCCACCCAGCGTCAGCGAGCCGAGCTCTTCAAAATTACTCAGCACCTGCGTCCCCCGCCCGGTCTTTGTCAGATCAAGGGCTTCTGATCTCGTAAAAGCTTCCCATCCACTATAGCGAAAACCTTGTTTACTGAGGAAGCTGACACCATACGCCTTTTTGGTCAGATAGATGGTCTTCTCATTTCCATTCTCATCCTGCACCTCGGTTCCATCAATATTGATGACGAAATCGAGATACTCATTGCTCATCATAACATAGTCTACATTGGCGGTGCCATCATCTCCGAGCTCAGTAGAGTCTGCATAGCTGAGACAGGCGATGCCGGTAGCTTGATCATTCTTGATATTAGAAGTCGTCAGACCACCGATATGGAGCGCTGCTTTTCGGTGTAAGACAGTTAATGTGCCGTCTTCTTCTGTTTGGGTGATGAGCGGTTTATCATAATTGATCACCCAAGATGAAGTGTCGCTATCCCATGTGACCTCATAATCAAAACTGTCATAGTTTTTATCTGGATCCCAATAATCACGTCTGTAAATCGAGCCTCGCATGAGCCCCAGATAAGTCGTTCGGGTCTCTCCGTTGCGCTCCCAAGTGTCCAGATCAATATCGCCATCAATAGTGAAATCATGGAATATTTTAGACGGCCCATGGAAACCGATAACTGCATTTTGAGCAACTTCGATGGGAGTTTGCGAAACGACAATCTTGCTATAGGAGACTAGGCCTGTTCCACCATTAGGATTCTGAGCGCTATACATCGCGCCAAATTCATCACTCATCTCAGAATCAGCATATGACCATGAGGCATCAGTAAAGTCTCTATATCTGTCTGCTTTGAAAATGATTCCGCCCTCTTCAATCTTGAGATAGTGAGGGGACGATTTTCCCTCAAAAGTCACAACGCCTTGGCCTGTTTTGACCAATCGTCCGTGGTCTTCTTTATAGACGTGGGTCTCAGTACCACCTAACACTTCCAGAGCGTGGCTCACCACATAACTCTCATCCGTATCAATCTGGAAGTAGGCCTTATCGCTTTGCGAGCGGAGGATGATCTTTTGTTCGCTGTCTTCCACGTACGCGTCGTTTGTAAGGATCTTACCGATGCGGATACTGATGCCGTCCTCACTTGTCGAGTCCTCGGCATACAGTGTCAACGAGGAATCACCATACAGCTCGAGGGTGCCGGGGCGGAAGTCAGCCCCGCCCTTGAAGAAGACAATGGGACTATCTGCCTTATCAGAGTGTACAGAGGCCAGATTCAGAGTAGCCCCCTTGCCAAGAGTAAAATAGTCTGTAAAAGTGACGGCGCCTTTCGGTAATAAAGTGCTAAGGCCCTCATCTCGCAGACGATTGAACAGCAGGGTGCCGGTCTGGCCGTCTGCTATGGTCAGGCTCTTGAAGACATGACCCGCACCGGCCTCCCAGATGTTGGATGCTCCTTCCATTGCACCATAGGTGGTGGCGTTGAGCCCGAGGATGGAGTGGTCTTTGAGCTCGAGATTGACCTTCGCGTGATCCGTGAAGCCGGAGGTAAATAGCGTGAGACGCCCACCGCCGGAAATGAGGAGAGTGCTTTCTGTGTCAGCGGCTGAGATATTGTCGGTATAGATCGTGGCGCCGGAGGCGATGTTGAGCTCCATGTAGCTGCCGTTGAGCTGAAGCTTGTTCAGCTTGAGCTGCGCATCCGTATCGAGGAACTTGAAGGTGGTGTGATCTGCTGCGGTGCTGGTGGTGTCAATGAAGGAGAGAGTGCCGGAGGAGAAGGACTCGCCGCCTGTTTCGATCGTCAGCGTGCCGGAGCCGGTGAGTTGCAGATTGCCGGAGCCGGAGATGGTGCCGGTGTAGAGCTCATCTTCGTCCGTGAGGTCGATAGTCTTCTCATCGGTAACGTCCAAGTCCTCACCATGTTCCGCAGCGTAGACAGCGGAGGGTGCTGCCATGAGCGTGAAAAGCGCAGCGCCGGAGAGAGAGGCGGACGCTGTGGTGAGGACCGGCGCGGCGAACGCAGCCAGGTACGACAAGAGAGCATGCCGAAGCGCAGAGGGGAGGTGTAATTTCATGAAGAGAAGGAGGTAAGCAAGTTTGAAGGTGAGTATATCTTTTTGAAAGAGATACGCAAGAAAAAAGTGCTGCTAAATATCTATAGTAATACGCTTACGCTATAAATCCTTGATTCAAAAAAGACAATAACGCGAGCTTGTTATGAATCTCTGATATTGGCGCAAGCGATTGATATCTAAGTATTCTTAAGGGTTGAGACTGCGTATCTCTTTCAAAAAGAGATGCGCAAGCGGTTACAAAAAGGGAGATGAGGGGAGGCGGATACGAGGTGCGGGAGCCGGAGGGTGTGTAAAATCATAAATCTAAGCAGGATAAGATGATGGTGAAAGGAAGAAGACAGAGTGGCGGGAGCGATTATATCTTTTTGAAAGAGATGAGCAAGAAAAAAATTCGGCACTCGCTAAGAATCTGGCGATAACACAAATGAACATTTGCCGGAATGAAAGCTTTTTGAATCATTTTTCGATAACACAACATGCTATAATGTATTTATGAACAAGGTAGAACAAAGATGGTAGATGGTCATCGCATTCAAAAAGAGATGAGCAGCGAGAAGTAGCAAAATGAGTATTCCTATGGGAATAATAGAGAAAAGGAAAAGAGGGAAGGGGCAGCTGGCGGGCGGTGCAGAGACGGCTCGGGCAGAAGCGGCGGCGGAGGGCACCAAATGCGTCAGCCTAGGGGAGAGTGGCATTTAGGGATTGACCTTTTGCCCTAAATCCGCTAAGAAGAGGGGCATGGACGTATGGGAGTCAATAGTACTGGGCATCGTGGAGGGGCTGACAGAGTATTTGCCAGTGAGCTCTACGGGGCATCTGATCATCGCGCAGCACCTGCTGGGAGTGGAGGAGAGCGAGGCCGTGACCGCCTATGAGATATGCATCCAGGGCGGGGCGATATTGGCGGTGCTGGGGTTGTACAGCCCGCGGGTGATGCAGATGAGCCGCGGGTTGTGGTGGGGGCTGAGGCGGCTGCTGCAGGGCAGCCGCGGGGGCGCCCGGGAGGGGCAGGAGAGCGGGGCGGAGAAACACGCGGCCGGGCTGCGCTTGCTGGTGAATCTGATTTTGGGCTTTCTTCCGGCGGCCGTGGTGGGGCTGAGCTGCTCACGCTACATCAAGGCCTATTTGTTCAATGCGCCCACGGTGATGGCGGCGTGGGCGCTGGGCGGCGTGGTGATCCTGCTCTATGTGCGCCAGCGGGAGAAGAGCGGGCAGGGGCAGAGGGGGAAAGCCATCGAGGAGCTCAGCCCGCGCGGGGCGCTGGGGATAGGCGTGATGCAGTGTGTGGCCATGTGCCCGGGGGTAAGCCGCAGCCTCATGACCATGCTCGGCGGGCTCACCGTGGGGCTCAGCGTGTCGGCGGCGGTGGAGTACAGCTTTCTGCTGGGGCTCATCACCCTGGGGGCGGCCACATGCCACGATGCCGTGAAGCACGGCGCGGAGATGCTGCAGCACATCGGCTGGCTGCCCATCGTGGTGGGCACACTGGTGGCCTGGGGCTCAGCGCTGGTGGCGGTGAAATGGATGGTGGGCTACCTGAACCGGCACAGCCTGGCGATTTTCGGCTGGTACCGGCTGGCGGCGGCGGGGCTGATGCTGGTGCTGATATTGCGGGGATTTGTGATCCGCTGAGCGCGCGGAAACCCTTATCAGCGCAGCACGCCGCGCGCGTAGTCGGCCGCCATGAGTGCGGCGCCGATGAGCCCGGAATCCGCCCCGAAATGCGCGGGCAGCAGGCGGAGCCCCTGGGCATGCACCGGGAAAAGCTGCGCGCGCAGCTGCGCCTCGAGGGGGGCAAAGAGCAGATCCCCCGCCTTGGCCACGCCGCCGCCGATGATGAACGCCTCGGGCACGAGGGTGTACATCATGTTCATGATGAGGCAGGCGAGCTTTTCGGCAAAGCTGTCATAGATGCTCATGGCGATGGGATCGCCCGCGCGGGCGGCGGCCTCGAGGTGCTTGGGCGTGCACTCAGACACCGGGCGGGGTGAGCCGGCCTCGGCATAGAGGCGAGCGGCATCTGCGGCCACCTCGTTGTTGCCGAGGTATTCCTCGATGGCGCCGCGGTTGCCGAAGGGGCCCACGCGGCCATTGAAAGAGATGCTGGTTTGCCCGAGCTCAGCCGCGGAGATGTGGCGCCCGCGCAGCATGCGGTCATGCACCACAATGCCGCCGCCGATACCGGTGCCGAGGGTGAGGCAGACCAGGCTTTGCAGGCCGCGCCCGGCGCCCAGCTTCCACTCGGCATAGGCCATGGCGTTGGCATCGTTGTCCAGCACCACGGGCAGGCCCAGCTCAGCTTGCATGATCTCCCGCACGGGGACCTGGGTGCTCCACACGGGGACATTGGTGAGCTGGTAGAGGACACCGCGCGAGAAATCGACCCAGCCGGGCATGCCGAGCCCCACGGCCTGGGCCTCCGGGTAGCGCGAGAGGAGGGAGCGGATGGTGGCGCACATCGCATCGATGATGGCTTGCGGGCTGTCGTAGGCCGGGGTGGGAAGCGGGGTGGCTTTTTCGAGGATGCGATCAGCCGCGGCCACGCCGATCTTGATGCTAGTGCCGCCGAAATCAACGCCAATGGCTGGGGGTGCCGGGTTCATCATGCCCCATATCCTACCGCATTGTGAGGCATTGTCAAGTGCGAGAATGAAGAGCAGGGGCGCGCCAGGGCTGACACATTAGATTGACCATTGAGAGATTGACCATTGACCATTGATTAAGAGTCGCCTACGGCGAGTCAAGCCAAAGCTTACCACGAAAGGTCGACGACACAA
>JAFLSS010000030.1 GCA_022510805.1 Akkermansiaceae bacterium | reverse complement strand
GTCTTTTCGGTATCGAAATACCCAATGAGAAGCGGGTGGAAGCCTCCCTGCGCTACATCTACGGCATCGGGGCCTCCACCGCCAAGAAGGTGCTTGAGCAGGCCGGTGTGTCGCCGGATCTGCGCACGGGCACGCTCTCGGATGCTCAGCTCACCAAGATCGTGCAGGCTATCACCAGCAACAACATCCTCATCGAAGGTGACCTGCGCCGCGAGAAGCAGATGGCTCTCAAGCGCCTCACCAGCATCAACTGCCTGCGCGGCATCCGCCACCGCAAGGGGCTGCCTGTGCGTGGTCAGCGCACACGCACCAATGCCCGCACCCGCAAGGGCCGCAAGAAGACCGTGGGCGCCAAGAAGTCCTGATAACCTTTAACACGAATAACTGAATATGGCTGAAGAAACCATCCAGGAAGAAGTGAAAGCGCCTGAGGCAGAGGCCGCAGTGCCCGCCCCCGAGGCCGCAGCCCCCGAGCAGGTGAAGAAGCCCGAGGCTCGCCGCGATATCTTTGCCGAGCTGGGTCTGGCGGACGATGAGGACAAGATCAAGATCCTCAAAGCCAAGGGCAGCAAGAATGTGACCACGGGTATCGTGCACATCTCCTCCACGTTCAACAACACCGTGGTGAGTGTGACCGACCTCAAGGGCAACGTGATCGGCTGGTCCTCCGCCGGTAAGCTCAATTTCAAGGGCAGCCGCAAGAGCACGGCCTATGCCGGCCAGGTGGTGTGCCAAGATGCTTGCCGCCAGGCCATGGGCCACGGGCTCAAGGAAGTGGAAGTGCGAGTGAAAGGCCCCGGCTCCGGCCGTGAGTCCGCTGTGCGTGCCGTGCAGGCCATCGGTCTGGAGATCACCTCCATTGCTGATGTGACGCCCATCCCGCACAATGGTTGCCGCCCGCCGAAAGCCCGCCGCGCCTGATGATTAACCCAGGAATAGGAACAACATTTTAACACTCGAATAAATTATGGCTCGTTATACAGGACCTACCGCCAAGATCAGCCGCCGCTACGGCGTCGAGCTCTTCGGGCCCAGCAAGGCTTTCACCCGCCGCCCGTTCCCCCCGGGACAGCACGGCGCCCGCTCCGGCCGCAAGAAGAAGTCCGACTATGGCATCATGATGGCTGAGAAGCAGAAGCTGCGCTATATGTACGGCATTCTGGAAGGCCAATTCCGCCGCTACTATCAGGAGGCTTCTCGCCGCCGTGGTGTGACGGGTGATATCCTTCTTCAGCTTCTCGAGACTCGTCTGGACAATATCATCTACCGCCTGCACTTCGCCAATACGCGCGCTGCTGCTCGCCAGATGGTGTCCCACGGCCACGTGCGTGTGAACGGCAAGAAGGTGAACATCCCCTCTTACTGCTGCAAGCCGGGTGATGTGATCAGCGTGGCTGCCAAGGCTCGCTCTCAGGCTCTGGCCAACCGCTTCGTGGAGCTGTCTACGGATGCTACGTTGCCCGTGTGGCTGGAGGTTGATGCCGCCAAGCTCTCGGCCAAGATGCTCCGCGTGCCCACGGTTGAGGAGATCGCCCCGATCGTGAACGTGCAGCTCATCGTGGAGTTCTACTCCCGCTAATACGAGTTCTGCTCTCTTTTCAAAGGCTCCTTGCTTCGGTGCAGGGGGCCTTTTTTGCGTACGACCGGTGGCGATTTGCGGATTATCTGCTCTGCGGCCTCTGCCGCCTGCCGGGGGGCGGCAGAGGCCTGGCTCCCCCACCCGGAGGGCGTGTTGTGGCGGCGTGGTGGTGCCGAGGAGAGGGGGGCGAGTGGCGGCAGGTGGGGCGGCTACTTCGGTGGGGCCTCTAATAAAACGCCGGCAGGTGGCGCGTGGGGCGCTCTGCCGGCGGTGTTTGCACGTGTGTGTGCCGGGAGATTATGGAGCGGTGTCTTTGAGCGCGCTCTCGATGGTGGCGCGCCCGCGTTGGTAGACCTCTTTATCCATGTTCGACAAGATTTTGTTGAAGCCGATGCGGACGCGCTGCCAGATGCTGCGGGCGAACGCGGTGAACTCGCTTTCGGTGTTGGGGGAGGTGGCGGCGCCTTGGGCGGCGAGCTCCCGGATCCTCCCGTGCAGGTCATCCAGCGCGGTGGAGATGCGGGCGAGGTGCTGCTCGACCTCTCCGGGTGAGGTGCAGGCGGTCTCCCACGCGAGGATGTTGAGCTCTGAGCGCATGAGGTCGAGCAGGGCGATTGTATCGTGCTCTTTCATCATCCACTGCTGCATGCGCAGCCTGTGCTGCATCCGCAGCAGCTTGCAGATGGTGGAGTCCACTTCCCCGGGGACGGTGTACCATATATCACCGGCTTCGACGCCTTGCCAGAAGCTGAGGGCGGCTTCCAGCGCGGTGGCGCGGTCGGAGCGCTGGCTCTGGGCTTCGCGCACCATGGCGGTGATGGCGTCATCATGCGCATCGAGATCGGGCCTGTAGAGCTGCTTGACATGGCAGCGCCGGGAGGTCGGATCCTGCATGAGTGTGCTGAGCATGGAGGCATCCACGCCTTCAGCATTCACCTGCCAGGGATCCACCTGCGGGCAGCTGAGCAGCGCGCGCACGAGCTCCGGCTCGCCGCTGATGGCGGCATCGACGAGGGGGGAGTTGCCCGCGCTGCTGCGGTAGCTCACCGCGTGGCGCGTCTTTTCAAAGCGGAAGAAGATGGGGTTGCTCAGCTCGTATTCAACATCGAGCGTCTCTTTCTCAAAGGGGAAGAAGATGGGGATGCGCAGCTCGTATTCATCATCGAGGAACACGCCCCAGATCCCTTCATTGGTGACAAAGTAGTCCAGCCCTTGGTAGCGGGTGCGGAGGCAGTGCTCCCTGTGCTCCTCCATCCAGCCATCGTCGGTTTTGGTTAAGATGGTGAAGACATAGCTACGGGCGGGGTGGGTGTCTTTGTAGGCGTAGACGGCGTGTTTGCCATCCGGCGAGAGGGTGTAGTCCGGGCTGATGGCGATTCCCTGCACCCAGTCTTTAGCAGGGTTGTTGCTCGTGGTCACGCTGACCATCGGCTGCTCGTGGAGTCTGACCATCAGCTCTTTCTCGGTGAGGGGACGCTGCCATGTGGTTACATCTTTGTCCTTGGCTTTGTCGTGGATATCCCGGTGCATGCTGACGATGTGCTGCAGCTCATTGGTGCCGGATGCCAGGCTCCATTTCTCGAGGTCGATGGCCTCTATCTTGTCCTGATCCCGGCTGTAGCTCGCTTTCGCGAAGAGGCAGGGGCCCACGGCCTGCAGCACTTCCTTGTCGTAGGTGAAGCCCGACACGCCGCCGGTGGCGCTGCGGGTGAGCGTGGTCAGCGTGAGGCCATCCTCTGAGAGGTGGCGCAGTTTTTCGGTGTATACCGCCTTGCCGTCGGCGCCGAAGTTCAGCGAGGTGGAGAAGAGTGTGCGCTCCTGAGGATTCCACACGGGGCGGCGGCTGTGCTTGAAGCCGATGCCGGGGTGGGCGTGCAGCAGCGCCATATCCTCAGGGGTGAGCTTGGCAGCCGTGGCGTTGGAGGTGCGCAGGCGGTTGTCCCAGATCTCTTTGGCGCGGGTGATGCTCGTTTGTTCTTCAGCGGAGGGGGAGTAGGAGTTGATGGCAATCTCCAGCGTGTGGGATATCTGGAAAACAAGGCGCCGCATGAAGTCGCGCAGCTCCGGCTGCCCGTTGGCGGCGGACTCGAGCTCGCTGAGGAGGGTGATGATGCGGCGCACATCTTGCTCTGCTTCTTTGGGATTCACGCGCAGATTCCACGCGTCTCTCTCCACCTGCGCGCGCAGCAAGTCTGTGCGGGGGCGCTGCCCGGCCTGCACCTTGGTCGAGATCCTGCCGAGCTTGGCGTTGAGAAGTCTGAGCACCGACTGCGCGGCATAGCTGCGGTGGTAGTAGTTAATCCTGCCATTGGCCGCCTGCTTCCATATGGTAATGTCGTGTTCAAGCACGGCCTCGTTGTCATACTTGCGGTTTTGTTTCTCTTGTTGCAGCAGCGTGGCGATCTCTTTTGTGCTCGCAACTTCATCGGCCGTGCGCCCCTCGGCATCCTTGTCCCACACGTTGATCAAGGGACTTTGCAGCAGCGCGCGCACAAAATCAATCTGCCCGGCTTGCGCCGCTTCGATCAGCGGGGGGAGGGTGGTACTCTGGCGGTAGGATACTTCCGCCTCTGCCTGATTCGCGTGGTAGGGGATGAAGTGTGTGAGCGCCAGCTGCAGCTCGGGGTCCACAAAGACGGCGGTGATGCCGTTGTTCTCCGGGCGAAAATCAACAGAGGCTTTTCGGGAGATGATGCTCGGATGCGTGGGCAGCGTGACCCATGTGCCGTCCGCTTGCTTTTCGTACACATCAAACTCATAATGAGAGGCTTTGTTGGCCGTGCTTCTGGCAGACAACATGTATTTGCCGTCCGGTGAGGTGAAGACGTTCGGCGCATCCGGGCGCAGGAAGAAACCGCTGTTCGAGTCTGCCGCATCGCGGATGAAGATGCCATTGGTCGCATCTGCTTCTTTTTTGAGTTCTTGCGGATCCTGCTCCTGCCAGATCACCGAGGTGCTGCCAAAGGAGGATGTGGGGAGGCTGTAGCTTTTGTCGGTGATGGAGAGCAGTTTGTCGGTGCCGGGCTCGAGCTTCCAGATCTGAAAGTGGAGGGCGCGTTTTTCATACGGCGGCTCTTCGGTCATGAAAACATATGGCGCGATGGCTTTTTGCACTACCTTGGTGTGGTTGCGCGCGCCCACGTGGCCGATAAAGAATACGCGGGAGAAGGTGGTGAGGGTGGTGCCATCTGCGGAGAGTTGGCTGATGCGCTCGATATAGATGGGGCGGTTGGCCTCGTTGCTGGCCAAGGATGAGGAGTAGAGGACACGGCGTTGCGCATCCCACTGCGGCTGGCGGGAGTAGAGTTCTCGGCAGCCGCTGAAATAGTAGTCGAAGAGGTCTGTTTCTTGGCAGGTTTGGCTTTTCACCGGCGCGGTGGCGGGCTGAGCCCAGCTCAGCGGGCTGAGCGCCAAGAGGGGAAGGAGTGATAAATAGGCGGGTTTCATGTTGATGTGGTATAAAAGAGGTGCGGGTGAGCCCGGTGTGTGCTCACGTGGAATATAGACAATATATATACGCTAGAGGAGGGGGCCGTTGTTCAAAAAAACTGCGCCCTCGGGAGAAAAATATCCCGGAGATCCTAGAGACCTCCGGGATAAGAGAGAAGGTGGTGGCGCCGGCTCAGCAGGCGAGCGGGTTGAGGCGCAGGGTGGCGATGATATCCGTGAGCGCCCGCTGCGCGCGCACAGAGTTGCCGGCAGCATCCAGCGGGGGCGAGAACGCGGCGAGCGCCATCTTGCGCGGCACCACGCACACCAAGCCGCCGCCCACGCCGCTCTTGGCGGGCAATCCGTTGGCATAGAGCCAATCACCGGAGCCGGTGTAGAGCCCCTCCATCACCATGTCCGCCAGGATCTCGTGCACATTTTCCTGCTTGATCACGCGCTTGGCGCTCAGCGGGTTGATACCGCCCGACGCGAGGCAGGCGCCCATGGTCGCGAGATCCCGCGCCGTCACAGCCAGGCTGCACATGCGCGTGTACAGATCCACGGATTGAGAGGGATCATTGTAGAGGTAGCCGTAGCTATCCAGCAGCCAGGCAATCCCCTTGTTGTGTTGGTTGGTCGCCGTCTCGGAGCCGTAGACCTCCTCCATGACGGGGAGCTCACGGCAGGCGAGCGCGGAGAAGCGGTTGAGGATATTCTGCCACACGGCGGCGGAGTTGGCGCCGGGGATGAGGCTCACCGTGGCGATGGCGCCGGCATTGACAAGCGGGTTGAGCGGTTTGCCGCTGTGCAGCTCGAGCGCCATCACAGAGTTGAACGGCTCGCCCGTGGCCTCGGCACCCACCTTGCGGCGCAGGGTTTCAGCCCCCAGCGCATCCATGGCGAGCGAGAGGTTGAACGCCTTGGAGATGGACTCGATGGCGAAAGGCTGGTCGGCATCGCCCACGGTGATGACCTGCCCCTCCACCGTGACGGCGGCGATGCCGAAGAAAGCCGGGTTCACCTGAGCGAGCGCGGGGATGTAGGAGGCGTTTTTGCCCTCGGTGCAGGAGCGGTGCTGATCATAAGCCGCCTGCATGGCGAGTTGTAGAGCTTGAGTATCCATCATATGCAATCAGAGTTGGGAGTGTTGAGAGGGAGAGGCAGGGGAGGCTGCCGGGTTAGCGGGCTGCGCCGGCCGGTGCTCCCAGCCGAAGGGCTCGAATTGCGCCTTCACCTGCGCGTCTGCCCAGTCAGCCTTGCGGCAGGCATAGATGATGAACGGAATGCCTGCGAAGATGACGGTGCCGATGAGGAGGATGGCCACGTAGACAGCCGGTGAGCCCACGGGGATTTGATTGGGCGGGATAAAGCTGAAGCAGAACGCCAGCAGGCAGCCCAGCAGCCCCACGCCGGCCACAATCCACATGCCCAGTTTCTTGCCGCCTGGCACGCGGAAGCTGCGCGGGGTGTCGGGCTCTTTGTGGCGCAGGTAGATGGCTGAGGCAAACATCAGCATGTACATGATGAGGTAGAGAATGATGGTGAGCTGGGAGATGATCTGGTAAGCTGTCTGCACGCTGGGGAGGATGACGAAGAAGACGGAGAGCAGGGTCACGACAATGCCCTGGATGAGCAGGATGCCCACTTGCACGCCGCGGCGGTTGGTCTTCTGCATGAAGCGCGGCAGGTAGCCCGCGCGCCCTACTTCGAGCAGGCCTTTGGAGGGGCCGCCCACCCAGGCGACGACTTGCGCCAGCACGCCGAAGGTGAGGCACACGGCGATGACGCTGCCGAGCCACTTGACGCCGAAGAAGTCGAAGAGGCGATCATAGGCCACGAGGAGGCTTTGCACGAGGTTGATCTGGCTCTTGGGGATGATGAAGCCGATGGCGAGGGTGCCGAAGACAAAGATGAGCACCGTGAGAATGGAGGCGATGCCGATGGCCGCCGGGTAGTTCTCGCCGGGGTTGCGCACGTCCTTCACATGCACGGCGCTCATCTCCATGCCGGCGTAAAAGAGGAAGATGCTCGCGGCGAGGACGATGTTGTTGAAGTTCGACAAATCGGGGAAGAACTCGCGCGGGGCCATGTCGATGGCGATGGGATTGCCCATGCCCCAGTAGATCATGCCCAGCAGCACCAGCACCGCCGCCGGAAGCACGGTGCCCAGCAGGGTGCCCCATTTGGTGATGGCTCCGCTGGTGCGCATGCCGTGCAGATTCAGCAGTGTGGCGAGCCAATAGACCAGCAGCACGAGGCAGAGCACGTAGATGCTATTGGCAGAGAGGGCCTGATCCCAGCTTTGATTCGGGCCGATGAACGCGATGGATACCGCCGCAAAGGTGAGGACTGTGGGGAACCAGATGGTGCTCTCAATCCACTGTAGCCAAATGGCCAAAAAGCCCAGGCGGGTGCCGAAGGCCTCACCCACCCAGCGGAAGACACCACCTTTTTGCGGCCAGCCTGTGGTGAGCTCTGCGGCTACCAGCGATACCGGGATCAGGAAGAAGATGGCGGCGAAGATGTAGTAGAATGCCGAGCTGAGACCATAGGTGCTTTCTGCGGGGAGGCCGCGGAGGCTCACAATGGCTGATACATTTATCATGGCCAGCGTGAAGACCCCCATCTTGACAGAGGGGGCAACACCGCCGGTCGATCCGTTTTTGTTCTGTAGGTCGTTAGTCATGTTGCTTGTTCAGGGTCAGACTCATCCGGGAAAGAAACCGCCGGGACATCGGAGTCTGTCATCTCGTAGTAGAGGGTGTACATCATGTTGAGTGTGTAGCCCAGCCCCTGCTCGGAGAGACGGTCTGCCGTGTCCAGCGCGTACGGCTCCGTGAAGCCTGCCGTGCGGGTCTCTGCGTTTTCTTCCATACTTTTATCTGATGCTTTTTCATCCTTCCGCGTTTTATATCAGATAGTAGCATGCTTTTTTCCTTGACGGACTACCTCGACTCGATTATATTAAGGGTATTCTAGCTCAGACTCTTAGGTATTGCTGGTTTCTTTGCTTCATCCCCAGGGCTGACGCATTAGAAAGTGAGCGGTGAGAGCGCAGAATCACTGCTCAAACAGAGCTTTCCATGGAGCCTTATTGCATGTTAGCAAATGACGAACAAACACAAAATACGACAATGCAATGCGAAGATACACAACATATTGCGGGGGGGGTAGGACAGAGGTTGCTAAATTTCACCTCTATGGTGGTACTAAGCCTGGATTTTAGACAGCGCAAGAAAAAAAAGAGTCTGAGCCTGCGGCAAGGCCGGGTGAGGGGATTTGCGCTCATTGCATCGCTGACCCTCATGCTGCTGCTGGGGCTGATAGCAGTGGGGATATTGTGGACGCTTCAGTCCCAAAATCGCATGAGCGCGCACGCCGTGTTGCAGGCGGAGGCACGGCAGCAGGCGCTCATAGGGTTGGATGCCGCTATTGCCGATTTGCAGGTGGAGCTGGGGCCGGATCAGCGCGTGACGGCCTCCTCCGGTATCCTGGGGGCGTCTTCCGGCATCCCGCAGCATATTTTGGGTGTGTGGAATAGCTGGACAGCCCCGCTGTATGCCAGTATCGATGGAGCAACCATCTCCTCGACCTATGGTGAGGGACGCAGTAAGATGTTTCGCCGTTGGTTGATCTCAAGCACCGACAGCCGGCAGCTGTCGCGTTTGGAAAATATCCGCAACCTCGGCAGCCACCGCTCCGGCTCGCGTGCGTTGCTGGTGGGGGCGGGGACGTTGGGGAACTCCGAGAATAAGGAATCGTATATCTATGCAGATCTCATCTCCATGCCAGCATCAGGGAATAACGAGGGCTGCTTTGCCTGGTGGGTAGGCGGTGAGAATCAGAAGGCTAATATCTGTATTAAAGACCGCCCCGCCGCTACGGACGCGCTGGAAATCCTGCGCCGCACATGGGATACGCCCGGGCCGCTTTTTTCTGCAAGCAAGTCTCTCTCTTTTCTGCGCCAGAATATTAGTGAGCCGGAAAAGCTCCTCACGATTGATAGTGTGCCGCTCGTGACGCGCGCTGCCATGTCCTCCGGGAAATCGTATTTCTTCGATGTGACAACCTGTTCTTACAGCCTCCCGACCAATGTGCGCGATGGTGGTCTGAAGCATGACCTGAACCTCCTGCTCAACAAGCGCAGCTTGACCCACACCGAATTCGCCGCCCGCTCTGAGCAGGATTGCCCGCTGGCAGAGGGGGAGGGGCTGCCCCACGGCACGGAGTCGCATATGCCCATCGGCTCGTGGCAGGTGCTGCATGCTTATTACAACACATGGCCGGATGGCTCCGGGAGCGACACGCCGTTCTCCGCCCGCCTTGTTGGTTCTGTGAGCAAGGCGCATTCGCGCATGAGCGGACTTTTGGAGAAAGGGACTACCAAGTGGGGGGATGCGGTGACCTATTACGACACACGCTCGCCGGAGGGCGACCGGAGCGTCGGCTATGCCAACACACCGGTGCTGCTGGCATTTCTGGGAGCATATGGCTTGGCTCTGGGGAAGCCGTATTTATACGGCGGCGCCTCCCACGGCACCACCTACGCGCCGTTCTGCCTGTGGTGGAATCCTTATAATGTGCCCATGCATGTGCCGGCCAAAAAAGTGTGGCTGATGAGCCTGCCCTACCGAACAGCGTCCACACTCCTCAGCGATTCGGCGGATAATAACCGGTGGAATCGCTACATCAACCTCCAATCGGTGACACCTCCTGTGGATGGCAACGGCAGCATCGGCCAGAAAAACGGCTACGGCAATGACTGGGGTAACTACTTGGTCAATTCTCTGAGTGATCAGGAGAGTGACATCATTTTTGCTCCGGGGGAGATTATTGCTTTCTCCATGGGTGAGGGATGGAATAATTTGGAAAAAACTGCCGAGGGTGACAATTCGGCGATTTCATACAGCCAGCCGCAGGTTATTCCGTTCATTGTGGGTGATCACGCCGGCATGCTCAATAATTATTTCAACTCGCTTTATTCATATGGCAATGTGCGCTCTACTCAGATCCTACGCGTGAGTCTCGAAACGCGTGATGCCTATGCCAATAGCCGCATCTCTACGGTGGTGGATAGCGGGGATGGCGAGATGAGTAACGGCAAGGTATTTGATACTGCGGGCGATGTATTCGGCCCCGGTGAGCGCGAAGCTTTTGTGGTGATGCACGGGTTTGACGGCATCGACGCCTCATCGGCTCGTCAGCAAAATGTGACCATGAGTCGCCAGAGCTCCAAGGTGTACCGCCTTCTGGGCGCCGGGGGTATCTCCCCGCACCATTTCAGCCTTGGGTGGTATGACTACGACAGAGACTCGGCCGCGAGTATGACTTTCCTCGGGCCGGAGCAGGGCTTCCAATGGAATGAGGCGATGCTGGGCGCGCTCCCCTCGTATTTCATGGCTATGGGAGTGGTGCCGAAATCTATCAACGCAGAATATAATGAGGGATTTCCGCGTTTCAAGGGCAAGGACTACCGCACGAAAGTGTGGCAGCACTCGAGCCCGGCGATGGGCTCCTCCCACATCTACCGCCCGGATGACCAGCAGCGCCAGTACCACCCGTTCCAGCTTGCTACCATCGAGATGGGGACCGGCTTGAGCCGCGGTGCGCTCGACACGCCCAATGATCGCAACGGCGTCTATGGACTGAGCAGTATAGGCGGTGGCGGCGGTGAAGGCGTGTCGTTTATCTCCGTACTCGAGCTGCCGGTGCACCCTCCATTCTCTCTGGCGGGTTTTGCCGGCATGAGGCTCTCCCCCGGTTGGTACGAAAGCTCCGGCGGCGATACTCGCCTGACATCACTGGCGCGTATGCGGCGCATGCAGTACCAAGCCGGCGTGCCGGGCGTGGGACTCGGCAATTCCTTCGCCGACCCTTGCATCCCGGCGGATGATGTGTATGCTTTCCATGAGTCGAACATCTCCTCATCGCTCAGCAGCAACGGACGCCTCTTTTCTGATTTCTTTGACCATGCGTTCATCATCAACGATGCTCTGTGGGATAGGTGGTTCTGCTCCTCTATTTCCGACATGCCCACCCAAAACGGCAAACGCGAAGCTCGCGAGGTGCTCACAGATTTTCTGAGCGGGCGTGAGCCTCTGCCGGTGTCGCGCTACAAGCGTGTCACCTTGCCGCAGAGCGAACAGGTGGTGCTGGATCGCATCCTTGCTGATGATGGGTGGAAGGTGGTGGCGCGTTACCTCATGGTCGAGGGTGGGTTCAATGTGAACTCTGTATCGGAGGAGGCGTGGACGGCGATTTTGTGCGGCTTGGCGAAGCGTGATCTGGTGAGCAATGCCGGAGGCACGCTGCACAAGGTGGAGAAGAAGACGGATGAGGTGCTTTTCTCCCGTTTTATGGTGTCCACCGCAGAGCACAGCATTGATGGTGGGTATAATGTGGTGGAGGGATCCGCATACCTGCGCCCGGATATGAAGCTGGCCACCGCCTGGGGTGAGATTCGCGCTCTCTCCCCGGAGGCTATCCGCGAGCTTGCTCGGGAGATGGTGAAAAAGGTGCGTGAGCGAGGGCCTTTCCTCAACATGGCTGACTTCATTAACCGCCGTCTCGATGGCGGCAGTGATTCGGCTCTCACCGGCGCGTTGCAGGCAGCGATAGATGCCACCGATATTAATGATGTGTTCCGCGAGAACTCCTACAATGTGAATGTGGTGAAAGAGGGTAATCTGTACCGCTACCCCAAGGCGGAGGAGGGGTCTATGTACACGGCTGCGCCCGGCTATCTCATCCAGAGTGATGTGCTTGCCTCGCTGGGCAACATCCTCACCGTGCGCGATGACACATTTGTGGTGCGTTCTTATGGGTGTGTGAGAAACCCGCGAGGGGCGGTGTTGGCTCAGGCATGGTGTGAGGCAGTCGTGCAGCGCACCATGGAGTATGTGGATCCCGCTAACGCGCCTGAAGATGCTGCCGATAACGCCGGCCGCCGCTCGGCTTCCGGCAAAAAGCTCTCTGATATTAATAAGCTCATGGGCAGGAGATTCCGCATTATCTCATTCAAATGGCTCGACCATTGGGATATATAGGAATGCCCGCTCCTCCGGGAGGAGAGGTGGAGCCGGTTTCAGAGCAGCTCTTGGTCGATGGTGGCGCGCAGCTCTGCCAGCTCTCGGCAGCGGCGCAGGCGCGGCTCTGCCTGCGGGGTGAAGAGATCATAACAGAAGGCGAGGTATTTTTTCATGCGGTTGCAGTGCCCGGCCTCGGTGTAGATCTTGAGCGCATGGCCGGTTTCCTCGATCAGTCGGTGCAGGTACTCCCGCTTCTCGGCGCGGGTGGGGGCGCTGCCGCCGCGCAGCTCTCGGAAGAGGTAGGGGTTGCGCACGGCGCCGCGCCCCAGCATGAGCCCCGCGGGCTGCACCGCAGCGCAGCAGGCCTCTGCCTCAGCGCAGCTCCACAGGTCACCATTGGCCAGCACGGGGCAGCTCAGCCGCTGCGGGGCCAGGGCCATGGCCTCTGTCTGCGGCACGCCGGCGTAGAGCTGGCGGCGCGTGCGGCCGTGCACGCCGACCCAGTCCGGCTGCGCCTCAGCCAGGGTGTCGAGGATGGCGGGGAACTCCTGCGCGCTCTCCCAGCCCAGGCGGCATTTGATGCTGAAAGCGCCCGGCGGCAGCGCTTCCCGCAGCGCCAGACACACGGCGCGCAGGCGTGGGAGGTCCCGCAGGAGGGCGGCGCCGGCGCCGTGGCGGTTGACAAGCGGGGAGGGGCAGCCGGCGTTCAGGTTGATGCCGCAGATGGGGTAGTGCGCCATGAGGTGGCGCGCATCACGCACCAGGGGCTCAGGATCACTGCCGGCAAGCTGTGCCCAGATGGGGAAGCCCGGCGGGTTTTCGGCGATGCAGAGCAGGGGGCCCTCCGACATGGCGCAGGTGGTGCGGGTGCTGCGCAGGTAAGGGGTCACTACTGCGTCAGGTGCGCAGCCCAGCCGGTGCAGCACGCGCAAGAACGCCGCATCAGTAACATCCTGCATGGGGGAGAGGACTAGCATCATGTGGGGCGTGTGGGGTGGGGAGCTGCGGCGCGCCTGCCGGCGCGTGGGGCGCGCATCTTCTGCAAAGGGGCGGGGCGGCGCCCGCCGGGGCGTCAGCGCGTCTTGAGGTTGGTGAGCATCTGCGCGTTGGTGGAGCAGCGCTTCAGGAAGAAGAGCAGGCGCTCCATGGCCTCAGGCGGCTTGTACCCTGCAAAAGCGCGGCGGATGAGGTGCATCTTCTCCAGCATCCAGGGCGGGAGGATGAGCTCTTCCCGGCGCGTGCCGCTGCGGAGGATATCTACCGCGGGGTAGATGTAGAGCTCTGCGATGCGGCGGTTGAGCACGAGCTCCATGTTGCCCGTGCCTTTGAACTCTTGGAAGATGAGCTCATCCATGCGGCTGTTGGTTTCGATGAGTGCCGTGGCGAGGATGGTGATGGAGCCTGCTTGCCGCGTGTTGCGCGCGGCGGCGAAGAGCATGCGCGGCGTCTCGAGGGCGCGCGCATCAATGCCGCCGGACATGGTGCGGCCGCTGCCTTTTTCGGCATTGTTGTAGGCGCGGGCAAGGCGGGTGATGGAGTCCATGAGCACGAGCACGTGCTTGCCGCTCTCCATGAGCCGCTTGGCGTAGGTGATGCACATCTCGGCCATGCGGCAGTGCTCGCGGATGCCGCTGTCATTGCTCGAAGCGAAAATCTCTGCTCCGGGCAGGGCGCGCTTGAACTCGGTGACTTCCTCCGGCCGCTCGTCCACCAGCAGCACCAGCAGGTGGATATCTCCGGCATATTTCTGCAGCACCGCCTCTGCAATGTGCAGCAGGAGGGTGGTCTTGCCTGTGCGCGGAGGCGCCACGATGAGCCCGCGCTGGCCGCGCGCCACAGGCGCCACGAGATCCAGCGTGCGGGTGGTGTAGCGCTCCGGGTATGTTTCAAAGGAGATGCGCTCGGTGGGGTTCACCGCTTTCAGGTCATCAAAGTGCGGGCACTGAGCAGCCTGCTCCGGGGGGAGGCCATTCACCTCTTTGACGGAAATGAGCTGGTGGCCGCGCTCATATTTCTGCGCCATGCCGCACACCTTGGAGAAGGGGCGCAGGTGGTGCTCGGCGATGATGTCTGCCGGCACATAGACCGCCTCAAGCGAGGGCGCCCAGTTGTTGCTCGGCACGCGCATGAACCCGAACCCCTTGCTGGTGATCTCCAGCAGGCCGGTGAGCTCTGTGGGCTCACCTACCGGCACGTAGGCGCGAGAGGGCTCTTGCTGCTGCTGCTGCTGCGAGGCGGCATCTCCCTCTTTGCCTGCGGCGGTGTGGCGCGGGTTGGCCGAGCCGCCGCCGCGGCGCTTGTTCTTGTGAACATAGGTGCGCTTGGAAGGCTGAGAAGCGCCGGTGCGGGCGTCCCTGAGACCTGCTCGCGGATAAGAGCGGCGGGACTCACGGCGCGATTCATCTGCGCCGGACCTGCCGCGGTGCCATGTTCTCTCGGCCTTGCCGGAGGAGGGGGCGTCCGTGTTCATGAAAAGAAGGGGGAGGGGAGGAAACAGAAGCTCACGAGAGCTGCTCCAGGATATCTTCGCTGATCTCGAAGTTGGTGAACACGTTCATCGTGTCATCGTAATCATCCAAGAGTTCGTAGAGCTTCATCACTTTTTGCGCTGTCTCCACATCGGTGATCTCAGTCGGGTTTTGCGCCACGGAGATGAGCTTCATGCCGGTCACATTCTTGCCTGCCGCACTCAGTGCGTCAGAGACCGTTTGCACCTCTGTCGGCCCGCAGGTAAACACCCACTCGCCTTCGTTTTCACCCTCTTCAAATTCGTCCGCCCCGCAGTCCATGGCCAGTTCCATGGCGGCGTCCTCATTGAGCTCCGCATCCACGATGCGTACCTCACCCTTGCGGTCAAATTGGTAGGACACCGAACCGGGGGTGCCCATGTTGCCGCCATTGCGCGAGAAGATGGTGCGGATCTCCGAGGAGCAGCGGTTGGTGTTGTCCGTGGCCACTTCCACGATGATGGCCGTGCCGGCGGGGCCGTAGCCCTCATAGGTGACTTCTTGGATGGCGGCGCCTTGCAGCTCACCCGTGCCTTTCTTCACCGCGCGGTCGATGTTGTCCTTGGGCATGGAGGCGGCTTTGGCGCCCTCAATGGCTGCGCGCAGGCGGGGGTTGGTGTCCACATCTCCGCCGCCACTCTTGGCTGCCAGCGTGATTTCGTGCGAGAAACGCGCGAAGATTTTACCCTTTTTCGCATCGGCTGCAGCCTTTGTGAACTTAATTTTCGACCATTTATTGTGACCAGACATGACTAGTTGCTATGTGATGAGAAAGAAGAGTAGGCTTGTTTGGCGTGGGAATGGTGGCTTGGCTGATTTGTCTGTATATCGCAGGTTTGCGGTGACCACTCCTCCCAATTCGCCAAGTCAGTTTGTTAAGGCCTGGCTTGGCCATTCTTCAAAATCGAGCTGACAGGATTCGAACCTGCGGCCTCTTCGTCCCGAACGAAGCGCGCTACCAGACTGCGCTACAGCTCGCTGTATTTGAGCTGCACACATTATACCTTTTTTCATTCTGATGACAAGCCCAAATTTACAAAAATTCCATATATTTCCGTTTTTTATGTGATGCCGGGCGCCTTTTTTTCAAAAAAGAGGAGCCCGACTGCGCAGTGGCGAGCCGGGCTCCGGTGGGTTAGGGGCGTGAGCTCAGGCGGTTATGCTTCTCCGGGCAGGAGCTCGCCCTCCACGATCTGCTCCATGGTCTGGCGGCGGCGGATGAGGTGCCACTTGTCGCCATCCACCAGAACTTCGGCCGCCAGCGGGCGGGAGTTGTAGGTGGAGGCCATGGAGAAGCCGTAGGCGCCGGCGCTCATCTCTGCGAGCACTTCACCGGGTTTGACATCTGCCACGAGGCGGTTTTGCGCCTGAAAATCGCCGGATTCGCAGATGGGGCCCACGATGTCCGCCACGATGGAGTCACCGCTGTGCTGCTGCACGGGCCATATCTCATGGTAGCCCTCGTAGAGCGCGGGGCGGATGATGTCATTCATGCCGGCGTCGATCATCTTGAAGGTCTTGGCCTCACCCTTTTTCTCATACACGCAGGTGGTGAGCATGGCGGCGGCGTTGCCCACGAGGCGGCGCCCCGGCTCGATGAGGATTTTGAGCCCGAGGGGGCGGAGCAGGGGGATGATGCTCTCTGCATAGCTGCGGATGGTGATTTGCTCCGGGTGCTCGGCCCACCATTCTTCTGAGCCGGAGGCCAGGCAGCCATCGTAGACAATGCCGATGCCGCCGCCGATGCTCCAGAACTCGATGCCGTAGAGCTCTTTGAACTTGGCGACGATGGGGGCCACTTTTTCGATGGCGGTCACGAAGGGTTGCTTGTCGGTGAGCTGGGAGCCGATGTGCATCTGCAGGCCTTTGATGTGCAGGTGCGGCATCTCGGCTGCGATGGTGGCGTAGAGCGCTTCGATGCGCGAGATGTCCACGCCGAATTTGTTCTCATTGGTTCCGGTGGTGATGTATTTGTGCGTGTGGGCGTCCACATTGGGATTCACGCGCACCGCCACAGGCGCTTTCACGCCCATCTCACCGGCGATGCGGTTGATTTCGCGCAGCTCGTTCTCGCTCTCGCAGTTGAAGCAGTAGATGCCCAGCTCCAGCGCGTAGCGGATCTCGGCCTCCGTCTTGGCAACTCCGGCGTAGGTGCAGAGGGTGGGGTCGCCGCCGGCGTTGACAATGCGCCACAGCTCACCGCCGGAGACGATGTCGAACCCGACACCGCGCTGTGCCATGAGGTGGAGGATGGCCTTGTTGGAGCAGGCTTTCACCGCGTAGGCGATGTGGGCATCCAGCGGGGCGAGCGCCTGCCGGAACTCCTCCAGATCATCCAGGATTGTCTTCTTGCTGTACACGAATGTGGGGGTGCCCACGGCAGCGGCGATGTCCTGCAGGTTCACGCCCTCGCAATGAAGGGCGCCGTTTTTATAAGCGAATGAGTGCATAGGTTTAGGGTTGTGAAGTGGGTGGTGTGGAAGAGCCGGTGGGCTTGTCTGCGATGATGGTGGCTATCCACGAAAAGTCTTGGCTGTTTTCAAGCAGGAGCTTGGTGAGCACGGTGAATGGCACGGCGAGGAACATGCCGATGGGCCCCCACACCCAGCCCCACACGATGACGGAGAGGATGACGACGGTGGTGGCGATGCCGAATTGCTTGCCTAGGAAGAGGGGTTCGATGCCGTTGCCGATGGCGAAGTTGATGGCCAGGTAGCCGCCGGTGGTGATGAAGACGCTGCTCCAGTCCCCCAGCAGGAGTGCCAGCAAGATGGGCGGCACGGCGGCGGCGATGGAGCCGATGGTGGGGATGTAGTTGAGCACGCAGGCGATAAAGCCCCAGAGGAAGGCAAAGGGGATGTCCATGATGCGGCACAGCCAGAAGGCCAGGAGGCCGGTGCTGATGCTGGCTATGGTCTTGATGAGCAGGTAGCGCTGGATGCCCTGCAGGGCGGCGTACACCTGTGCCTTGCCGCGTGGGCTGTTGGGCAGACTGGCCACATTGCGCTCAAACAGCGGCGCATCCCCCAGCATGAAGGTCATCAGGATGAGCACGAGCACTGTCACTGACATGAAGGAGAGAATGGAGCCGGTGATGGACTGCGCCGTGGAGATGAGTTTTTGCAGGTCAAGGACTTGGCTGATGATGGCTTGGGGGGATTCGTTGCCGATCATCTCCCGCATCTGGCCGCCGAGCCCCCATTGGTCAAGCTGCGCCAGCATGGTGATAAACTTTTGCTCCACTTGCTGCATGAAGTCGCCGTGGAGGGTGGCGACGAGGTCTTTGGCCAGGAATTTGACCATCCAGACGATGGCTGAGATGAGGCCGAAATCGACGGCGACGGTGAAGATGACGGCCAGCCAGTGCGGCAGGCGCAAGCCGCGGCGCAGTAGTATGGTGATGGGGTAGCTGATGATGGCCAAAAAGGCCGCCATGACGATGGGGATGGAGAATTCGCGTGTGTATTTCAGGCCGTAGATGACGATGAAGGCGGAGGCGGCGGTGAGCAGGGTGCGGGCGCCCTCCCCGAGAATGGGGGTGGGTGCCGGGGCCGCGGGTGGGGTGGGGGTGGAGGACATGCTGCGGTGGGAGGTGGGGATTGTATAGGGGTGGGGGCCGGTTGTCAAGCGGAATGCTCCCCCCTCTCTGTGGGCGGGGGGAGCTTGCTTCATCAGCGGTACATGTCCTCGCTGTTCAGGTAGTCTTGCACATAGCAGCGCACCCCTTCTTCCAGGGAGGTCATGGGGGCGGTGTAGCCGGCGGCTCTCAGCTTGGTGAGGTTGGCCTGCGTGAAGTACTGGTATTTATCCCGCAGGGTTTCCGGCATGTCGACATAGGTGATCTGCGGTTCCTTGCCGAGGGCGGCCCAGGTGGCGGCGGCGAGGTCGTGGAATGAGCGGGCCTCACCGGTGCCCACATTGTACAGCCCGCTGACAGCCGGGTGCCGGAGCAGCCAGAGGATGACACTCACCACATCTCCCACCCACACAAAGTCACGCAGCTGCCAGCCGTCGGCATAGTCCGGATGGTAGGATTTGAAGAGCCTCACGGCGCGCCCAGCCTTCACATCCGGGAAGATGTGGGCCACCACGCTCTTTTGGCCGCCCTTGTGGTATTCATTGGGGCCGTACACATTGAAGAACTTGAGGCCTACGTGCTGCGGCGGCGTGGGGCGGCCGAGGCTGAGCTCGCGCGCGGCCCAGCGGTCAAAGAGGGCTTTGCTCCAGCCGTAGGGGTTGAGCGGGCGGAGGCTGTTGAGGTGCTCGAGGGTGGCGGAGTCCTCGAAGCCGAGGGCGCCATCGCCATAGGTGGCGGCGGAGGAGGCGTAGATAAAGGGGATGCCGGCCTGCGCGCAGATGCGCCACAGGTCTTGCGTGAGGGTGAAGTTGGAGCGGATGATGAGGTCGGCATCCGTCTCGGTGGTGGTGGAGATGGCGCCCATGTGGATGATGGCCGATATCTCAGTGGCGTGGGTGGTGGCAAAGCTGATGAGTTGCTCGGGCGGGAGGATGGCGGCCAGCTCACGCTTGGCGATGTTTTTCCACTTGTCATCGCAGCCGAGCCAATCGGCCACCACGATGTCGCTGTGGCCGGCTTCCTGTAGTGCGGCCACGATGTTTGAGCCGATGAAGCCGGCTCCGCCTGTGACGATGATCATAATGCTTGAAGGATGGGGGTAAAGTCTTGTGAGGTGAGGAGAAAGTTTCGGCCGCAGCCGGCAGCTTCGGCGGCGCGGACATCGCGCGGCTTGTCGCCCAGGGAGAGGGAGGCGGCCATGTTGAGCCGGTGGCGGCGCTGCGCTTGCAGGAAGAGCCCCGGCGCGGGTTTGCGGTTGGGGCCCTCCAGCTCCGGGCAGTGCAGCACGTCTGTGATGCGGATGCCGCGCGCGGCGAACTCGCGGAGCATGTGGGCGGTGAGGGCGGCGTAGTCCTCCTCCGTGTAGTAGCCCCGGGCGATGCCGGATTGATTGGTGATGATGATGATCAGGTAGCCGAGTTCCTGCGCGCGGGCGCAGAGCTCAAAGATACCGGGGATAAACTCGAAGTCCCGGCTGCGGTACACGTAGCCGTGGTCGACGTTGATGGTGCCGTCGCGATCCAGAAACAGGGCTTTATTCTGCGTCAGCATAGAAATGCTTTTCGATGAGGTCGCAGATGAGGTGGCCGGTGGCGAGGTGAAGCTCTTGGATATGGGCGGAGGTGTCAGCCGGCACAGCCAGCGCGCGGTCTGCCAGAGTTGCCATCTGCCCGCCGCGGCTGCCGACCAGGGCGATGGTGCTGATACCCATCTGCGCTGCTTTTTCAAAGGCCAGCACCACATTGCGCGAGTCGCCGCTCGTGGAGAGGCCGATGAGGACATCCCCGCTCTTGCCCACGCCCTCCAGCTGGCGGGCGTAGATGGTGTCGTAGCCGTAGTCGTTGGCAATGGCTGTCAGGTTGGAGGTGTCGACGGTGAGGGAGAGGGCATTCATGGCCGGGCGGTTGAGCTTGTAGCGCCCCACAAGCTCCGCTGCCAAGTGCTGGGATTGGGAGGCGGAGCCGCCATTGCCGCAGAAGATGATCTTGCCTCCGTGGCTCAGGGCTGAGATGCACATATCTGCCACCTCAGCCACCTTTGCCGCCAGGCTTTTCATGGCTTCGGCGCTGTGGATGAGCTTGTCGTATTCCGTCTCGATATAGGCTTTCATCAGTTTTTCTTCATTCGTTCTACCAGTTGAGTCGTCGAGTAGTTGTCAACGCGCGGCAGAGTCACAATCTTGGCGCCGTACGTCTGGGCAAACTGCGCTTCCGGCCAGCGGTCGAGGGTGTAGCCCTCCTTGGCCAGCACATCCGGCCGCAGGCGCTCGATGATGTGCAGCGGTGTCTCTTCATCGAAGATGATGACGGCGTCCACAAACTCCATGGAGGCGAGCAGCAGCGCGCGCGTGCGCTCATCTTGCACGGGGCGGTTTTCTCCCTTGGCGCGGCGCACGGAGGCATCGGAGTTCACCGCCACGATGAGGGCATCGCACAGTTGGCGCGCGCGCACAAACGAGCTGAGGTGCCCCAGGTGGCAGCAGTCGAACGCCCCGTTGGTGAAGCCGATGGTCTTGCCCTGCCGGCGCAGCCGGCCGATGTATTCGGCCGCGCTTTCGAGGCTGTGCAGCTTGCGCTCCGGGTGCCAGGATTCGCCATCGGGGCGGGGGGATGCCAGCGCTTGGTGCAGCTCGCTTGCGGTCACGGTGGCGGTGCCGAGCTTGCCCACCACGATGCCGGAGGCCAGGTTGGCCAGCTGCATGGCTTGGCGGATGGGGGCCCCGCCGCCCAACGCGGCGCCAAGGGTGGCGAGTGAGGTGTCTCCGGCGCCGGAGACATCGAAGACTTCACGCGCTTGCGTGGGGATCTGGATCATGCTGCCCGGGGTGGCGGCGGAGAGGAGGGCCATGCCGTGCTCGCCGAGGGTGACGAGGAGGTTCTGCAGGTGGTAGCGCTGCAGCAGCTCGGCCGCGCCGGCTTGCAGATGCTCGGCAAAGTCCGGCTCAGCCGGTTTGTAGTTGCCCTGGCCGGCCACCTCGCAAAACTCTTTCAAATTGGGCTTCACCAGAGTGGCTCCGGCGTATTTGGAGTAGTCCGCGCCCTTGGGGTCCACGATCACCGGCTTGTTGAGCCGGGTGCAGACTTTGATGATGGCGGGGGTGGTGTCTGCCGTGAGCAGGCCTTTGTTGTAGTCGGAGATGAGCACGATGTCCACCGGCTGCACCAGGCGCCGGAGCATTTTTTCATAGCGCTCCATCAGCCCGGTGAGCACGGGGGCGGCCTCCTCGCGATCCACGCGCGACAAGTGGCTGCCGCCGGCGATGAGGCGGGTCTTGACGATGGTGGGGTAGCCGCTCATGCGCAGCAGGTGACTCTTGGCGCCGCATTCCCGCAGCAGGGCGGTGATCTTGTCGCCGGCGGCATCACGCCCCACCACGCCGACCAGGCTCACTTGGCAGCCGAGGGCGCACAGGTTGGCCACCACATTGCCCGCCCCGCCCAGCATGGTCTTCTCATGTGTCACCTTGAACACCGGCACCGGCGCTTCCGGGGAGATGCGCTCCACTTTTCCGTAGGTAAATTGGTCGAGCATCAGATCCCCGATGACCAACACGCGCACCCCGGAAAAACGATTGATATATGTCGATAGTGACCCCATAGCTCTGCGTCGCCCCCATCATAACCTGATTTTCCTCTTTTTTCAAGGAAAAACAGGCAAAAAACAGCACGCCGGGGTCTGTTTCAGTTTTGCTGGAGTACACGACGGGGCTTAACATAAAAGAGGATGCTGCGTAGGAAATAGAATTGGCGTAGTTTGAGGAAGAGATAGCGTAGGTCAAATAAGCCACAACATCGAGCCTGAACGCGGTTTATGTCAGCATTCATTGCCTCTATGCGCGCTGAGTTTATGTGATAGCGGAAGCTGTTGATAATATCATTGAACTTGTCTCTTATGCCCCTAGCAAAGTTCTTTATGAGTGGCACCTTGGATGCCATCGCCATGCGTATCCATTCAATGAGACTCCATGTGTTAGCCTCATCATTGCTCTGCCGGAAGATGGCACGGAAACCATCTCCACGAACCCGCGCGAACGCACAGACGGCGACACCACCTCGTGGCAATACCACGACCCCACCGGGCTGGAGTTGCGGAAAACCTACGCCGACGGCTCTCAGGTGCTCAAAACCTATGACGCGTTCAACCGTCTTGCGACCGAAACGGACGCACGCGGCGTGGTGAAGACGCACACCTACGATCAGGAACGGGGCCTTCTACTCAGCACCTCCTACAGCGACGGCACCACCCCGCGCGAGTACGCCTACAACCACCTCGGCCAGCTCACACAGGTCACGGACGATGCAGGCACCCGCACCCTCAGCTACAACGCTTATGGTGAAGCAGAAGTCGACTCGCTACTGGCAGACGGCATCACCCACACCATCACCGAGCAGAGAGATGACCTCGGCCGCAGCACAGGCTACACCTACGCCAAAGATGGTGCCGTGCAGCAAACAGTGAGAATCGGTTACGCAGCAGACGGGCGTATCTCCACCGCCGGCTTCCTGCACGGCGGCGCACTCAAGCGCTTCGAGTACAGCTACCTCCCCGGCAGCAACCTCCTGGAGCAGCTCACCATGCCCAACAACATGACACTCACTCAAAGCTACGAGCCGCAGCGCAACCTACTCACCGGCATAGAGTACAAGCGAGGCGACGCCTTAGTGACACAGCGCAGCTACACCTACGACGCCCTCGTCCGCCCGCTCACACGCGACACCCAATACCCGGGCAAAGCCATCACACACAACGATAGCTTCGCTCACAACACCCGCTCAGAGCTGGTGCATGCTCAGTTGGACGACACAATGTACGGCTACGACTACGACAACATCGGCAACCGCCGCATGTCAATCGAAGGCAACGAGTCAAGCATCTACGAAGCCAACGAACTCAACCAGTACACAAGCATCGCAGACGGCACAGCCACCTTCGAGCCACAATTCGACCCGGCAGGCAACCAAACCCTAGTGAAGACAAACACAGGCATCTGGCACATCACCTACAACGCCGAAAACCGCCCTGAACGCTTCACTAGCGACGAAGGTTCCACCATCGTAGAATGCGCCTACGACCACATGGGCCGCCGAGCCACCAAGAAGGTAACCACCAACGGAGAAGTAACGCTATACCAGCGCTACATCTACCGAGGCTACCTCCAAATCGCCGCCTGCGACCTCACCCGCAACGCATCCCCCGCCCTCTGGCACATCCTCTGGGACCCCACCCAACCCACCGCCACACGCCCCCTCGCCATCCGCAAAGACGGCGTCTGGTACGCCTACGGCTGGGACCTCACCAAAAACATCTGCGAGATATACGGCCAAACCGGCTACATCCGCACCCTTTACACCTACTCCCCCTATGGCGCAGTAAGTGCAGAGGGCGACGTAACTCAGCCCATCCAATGGAGTAGTGAGTTATTTGATGATGAGCTAGGATTGGTATATTATAACCATAGGTACTATAATTTGAACGAAGGGAAATGGATATCGAAAGATTTTATTAAAGATAGACAATTTAATCTATACTCTTATGTCGGCAACAATCCCATAGGTGCGAGTGATTTACTGGGACTGGCGACAATAGTTTTAGTCTATGATGGAGGAGATTCCATGTTTAATAATTGGGCACAGTACATAAAAGCTGCGATCGAAAAAGGTGAATCAACAGCATATGGGAATAACATATCCTATGATGTTGATAATGATCATATAATCATGCTCGAATCTAGTGATGACATGTTTGATAAGTTAAAAGAAATAAAAGATATAAAGTATTTAGGTACATTTGGACATGGTCAACGCGGAATGATATACTGGTCAACTAATGATGGACAAGTAGTCATGGGAATACCTGGTTATAAGGTTGTTTATGAAGATGGTTCGCAGCAATTAAGCCTATCTGAACTAGCATCCCTAAACTTCATTAACTTTGTTACGATAGAAATATATCATTGCTATGCAGGAAGATTCTATGCGTGTTCCCAAGATGGGAGATTATTAATAGATGAAGAAGGAGAATGTAGAGAAGCAGAAAGAGGAGACATCAAAAAGAGCGTACAGAGCGAACTCTATATATTATTGAAAAAAAAGAATATCATTGCTAATATATATGCAAATAGTGTAGGTATTAGTAATGGTGTAAGAAACAATAGAGGATGGCCAAGGTTATGGCAGCCGACATGGTCAGGTCTCACAAGGAAAAAGACGCCTTAATTACCTACATTAATTTACGTAAAATTAGTGCATGGAGTCGTAGGCTTCATGCACTAATTTCGTACAACTAGTGCAGTATGAAACTGGGCGAAAGTCATTAAGAAACAGAAACAATGAGGGACTTAAATCCTTAAGAATAAGACCGTCGAAGCCGAGTTAGCGGACTGAACGCATGCAACGAGGCGTGTTATCGGGAAAGAAAAGACGAAAAGGTGAATACGAACCAGCTGAGATGAGTGAAAAAATCGAGAGCAAGGAAGAAATTATAATATAAATAACTTTTGTTTCTAATTTGTTTTATTTATCGTTTGCTAATTTTGTAGTGTCTCAAATGCCATGCTCCAGAATAGCGAGAATCAAAGAGGTATATATATATCTGATTAGGCTTTTCTTTTTTTACATGAATGGTTAGGTAGACACCATGCCATTCTTGGGGCTCAAAACAAACGATAGAATATCCCTTTAGCGCAAAAACACAGTGAGCCTCATTTTCGCTATACCCGAGCTCTTGTGCGTATTTGCTCACTTGCTCTCCTCGCATGTCTTCAATGCCATTATATGCCTTATATACTTTAGAGCGACATCCACTGATGAAGTCGATGTTATGCTTTGTGGCATCTTCATCTGAAATTATCGCTATTAATATCGGCTGAGTTACTCGAAATTTATGGTATACAATTCCTATACATACTGATAATATGGAACATACGATCAGCAAAACTAAAATAATCTTCTTGTTAATTATATGATTCATGTCGTACTACTCATACTTATCCATAATATAACGTGTTCATTATAGCATAAGAAAGCCCCTGTGTAAATTCGAATTTTCTATTTTGACATATGGTGCATTGGACGCAGGAGTGGATAGTGTGTCTCGTGAACACGAACTTCTTTTCGAATACCATCAGAACACCAATGTGGGGTGGAATATTTCGGCGCAAAAAACGGCAAAATAGCTCGATTATGCGAAGCTGCACATGTAATACGTTTATAATAAGCGTATTCCGGCTCGCTGATTTTTCGAAGGACATTTACGACCCACTACACAAAAAGCCTCACCCCCTTGCGGGTGGTGTTTTTTTGTGTAATTAATTGACTGGGATTCGAACACACGACTGAGCTGGGAACGCCGAGCCACGAAGAAGGCAAGCACCAACGGAGAAGTAACTCTATACCAGCGCTACATCTACCGAGGCTACCTCCAAATCGCCGCCTGCGACCTCACCCGCAACGCATCCCCCGCCCTCTGGCACATCCTCTGGGACCCCACCCAACCCACCGCCACACGCCCCCTCGCCATCCGCAAAGACGGCGTCTGGTACGCCTACGGCTGGGACCTCACCAAAAACATCTGCGAGATATACGGCCAAACCGGCTACATCCGCACCCT